>CAYUGC010000220.1:0-6077 GCA_964444085.1 uncultured Bifidobacteriaceae bacterium
TGGGAAAGCGGCATGGATCTCGGCATGTCGCGCGAGGTGTTCGACAGCTTCCTGAAATATCAGGGCGCGATGGGCGAGGCGTTCCGCCAGCTCCAGAAAACCTACAAGTTCGAGATCGTGGATGCGAACCGCTCGGTGAGCGCGGTGAACAAGGAACTGCGGAAGAAAATCAGCGCCGTGCTGGAGGAATAATCACGGCGCGTTCGTGGCCGTGAGCGCCGGCGGCGGCAGCATCGGTGGCGTTGGCGGCAATATCGGCGAGGGCGGATTGGCGGAATTCATCGCCCTGGCACGTTCGGCTTCAATCGCGATGATCTGCTGCTCCGGCGTCAGGTTTGAATCCGAGGAACGCGGGACATAACGCGGCACACGCGGGGCGACGGGCGCGGGCAAATTTGCGTTCGTCCGCGATTTTTCAATTATCTTTTCCAGACGCATTTGAAACGTCGTATTCGTTTCGAACAGCGGGCGGTGGAACGGGCGCTTCACCAGGTCATCAAACGCCAGCCGCTGCACCGGCGTCAGCGCCTCGCGGATTTCCAGGCGTGCGTCCTGCACCGCCTTGCGCACGGAGTTTTGGCCTTCCTCGATGATTTTCTTTACGGCCTCATGCTGCTCCCGGGTCAGTTGCAAATCCGCGTCGAGCCGCTGGAGAAATTCCTTGCTCAAAAATTCCGGCACCTTGGCGGGCCGGCTGGCCGGCGCGTTGGAACCGGCGGCATTGGTCGCGGCCGCCACCACGGGGTTGGTGCCGGCGGGAACGGCGGCAGCCCGCTTGAGGGATTTTCCATGCGGCGGCTTGACGTAATCCACCAGCATGCCGCCGGTGAAAACGCCCGCGCCAAAGATCAGCACGGTCGCCACCATGATCGTCGGGATGAATTTCCAGTCGTTCACGGCGTCGAAGCATTATCCGGCAGGTCCGCCGAGGCCAGCAGCGTGTTCTCGAAATCCTGCGACAGGTCGTTGCGGCTGTCCGCCGTCGCCGGGGTGAACAGCGAAACCGCACCGCAGACCAGCGCCAGCGCCAGGCAGGAAACCGCCGCGCGCCAGAAGCCGCGCGCCCAGAGGATGCGCCCGGACACCGCCGCGCGCTCCGCAATGAGCGCCATGATGCGCTTCTCAAACGCATACGGCACGCGCTCGTCCGACGGTTGCCGCCGGGCGGCGGCGGTCAGTTTTTTTTGCAATTCAGCGAGGTTCATACGCTTCAATTCTTGGGACGCGCAAAAATTGCGCGGGGTTACAAATACTTGTCCTTGGCCAGCCGCGCCAGAATTTTCCGCATTTCGCCGCGCGCGCGGAACGCGCGGACTTTCACCAGCGGCACCGACCAGCCGGTGAGCCGGGCGATTTCCTTCACGGAATGATCCTCGATCTCCAAAAGCTGGATCACCATCCGCGCCTCCGGCGAAAGGCGTTCCAACACGCGGTTAATCAGCATTTTCGCCGCATCCGCGTCCTCGGCGGCATTGGCCGGCTCCGCCACGAAACGCTCCAGCCAGTCCTCCTCCGGCTCGGAAATGTCGCTGAAGGAAGAAATGCGGTTGCGCTGGTGGCCGCGCAGGAAATCGTAGCAAGTCCGCACCGCCATCCGCATCAGCCAGTGTTCAAAGGGGGCTTCGCCGCGGAAAGTTTTCAGCTTGTCGAACGCCTTGAGCCAGACCTCCTGCGTGATGTCCTGGATTTCGCTTTCGCGCCGGGCGTAACGGCGGGCGGTGGCAAACACGCGCGGGGAATATTTCACCACCAACGGCTCGAAGCTCGCGGCGTCGCCCTGGAGCACGGCGGCGATGAGTTCGGCTTCGGACCGTTCTTCCATGCGGACAATCCTTCCGCCGCCTCAACGACGAATCAAACCCAGCGAGCCTTCAAACGCGCCCGAAAATTTCGCGATGGAGTCCGCCGCCTTGTGCGGCTGCTCCAGCAACAGCTTGAGCCGCTCCGCCACGGACTGGTCGGGGCGCAGGCGGATCAGCTCGGCGGCGGCGACGATGTTCGCCAGCCGGCCATTCACGTCATGGCGCATATCCCGGAGCTTTTGGTGCAGGGCCAGAATCTGCTCCTCGGACAAGGTCACCGGACCGTTGGTTTTGTAATCGGCTGACATAACTGACATAGTTTAATCATCGCGGAAACCGCCCGGCGAAAGCAAGCGGCTTCACGCGTAAAAATAGCCCAGCTCGCGCAGCGACGAATAATCCTTCGCCCGCGCCGCCGTCGCACAGCCGATGATGACATGGTCGACCACGTCAATCTTCAGAAGCTGCCCCGCGCGGATCAAATCACGCGTCACCTTGATGTCCGCCTCGCTCGGGGTCGGGTCGCCGCTCGGATGATTGTGAATCAGCACGATGCCCGCCGCGTTGGCGGCAATCGCCGCGCGGAAAACCTCGCGCGGATGCACCAGCAACGTGTCCAGCGTGCCCTCGGAAATCTCCTCGACGCGGATGAGCTTCTTCCGCGTGTTCAATAGCAGCACCTGGAACGACTCCACATTTTTCAGCCGGCTCGACTCGCGCATGAAGTTCACCACCGTCACCGGGTTGTCCAGCACCGGCGACTCCTCGCGGCGCTCCTGCTCCATCCGCCGCGCCAGCGCGAACGCCGCCACCAGCGTCGCCGCCTTGTCGCGCCCGATGCCGGGAATTTTCCTAATTTCATCCACCGACGCCAAAGCGAGCGCGTTCAGCGAACCAAATTTCTGCAACAGGTTCTGCCCGACTTGGACGACGTTCGTGCCCCGCAACCCCGTGCGCAGCAAAATCGCGATCAGCTCCGCGTGCGTCAGCGCATCCGGCCCGCGTGCCACGAGCCGTTCGCGCGGCCGCTCGCCGGGCGGCTGGTCCTTGAGGCGCAAAGACTCATTCATGCGAAGGTAAATTAATCAGCTTCCAGCGCCAGCGGGCTGCCGCTTTCCGCCGCAACAGGAACCGCCGCCTCGCGCAGGCGCACCAGCACGGGGCGGATGAGCCGGCCCTGAAACGTCAATCCCGGCGCGAGCGTCTCGGCGGCCACAGCGTCGGCGGGCGGATTTTCCACGCCATGCGCGCGGTGCTTCTGCGCGTCGAATTTTTCGTCCGGCTCCGCCACGAACGGCGTCAGTCCCACGCGCCGCGCGGCATCGCGGCAGGCATTTTGAAAACTCGCGATCTGCTCGGCGAGGTCGGCGTTACCCGAACGGGCGGCGGCGTTGTGCAGCGCAAAAATGTGGTCGAGGATGCGCGCGACCACCTGCAACCACTCGCCCTCGGCGCGGCGCAGCTTTTCCACCTCGAGCCGCAGCGCGGCCTTTTCGCTGTCGCTGAGCTTGGCCTGGAATTCATTGAACTCGCGGATTTCCACCGCCATGCGGTCGGCGATTTCGTTCGCGGCGGCGGCGGTTTTTTCCGCGCTGCCCTTCGTCGCGTCCTGCACCAGCGCCCACTGGCTGGTGGCGGCGGCGATCTGCGCGGAATACGTTTTCAAATCATGCAACTGCGCCGCGACGGTCGTGACGGCGTTCACCTCGATGAGTTTTTTGATGGCGCGATATTCCAAAATGAACGGCAGGCAGCCGAGCAACGCGCCCAGCGCGACACAGCCGGTGGCGGCGAGGATTTCCGCCTGCGAAATCGGATGCGCCGCCTTGAAAACCACGCCGGCAGCCACCGCGAGCAGGACGGCGTTGGCGGCGAGGAAGGGCCACTTGGAAATTTTCCATTGCGAGATTTGATCCATGCCGCCAGTGTCCGAAAAATGTCGCCGAAGCGCAAGCCGCCGGCGCGTTTCGGCTCGACTCCTGCCGCAAATGGAAAATCATTCCGGCGTGCGCATTTGCGTCATCTTCAATCCCGCCGCGCGCGGCAACAAGGCGCGGCGTTTCAAGATATTTCTCAACGAGCTGTCGCAGCAGTGCGCGCTCAAGGCCACGACCGCGCCCGGCGACGCGCGGCGGTTTGCGCACGCGGCGGTGGCCACCGGCTACGACCTCATCGCGGCCGCCGGCGGCGACGGTACGGTGAACGAAGTGCTGAACGGCATCGGCGACGATCCGGACGGCTTTGCGAAAACGCGGCTGGGCGTGCTGCCGCTCGGCACGGTCAATGTCTTCGCCCGCGAGCTGAAAATCCCGCTAAAGCTCGAACGCGCGTGGCGCGTGCTGAAGCGCGCCAACGAGATGAAGATTGATTTGGGCCGCGCGGACTTTTCGGAAAAAGGCCAGCCGCAGCAGCGGTATTTCATGCAGCTCGCCGGCGCCGGCCTCGACGCGCGGGCGATTGAACTTGTCAGCTGGAAACTGAAAAAAAGCGCCGGGCCGTTGGCTTATCTTGTCGCCGGCTTTCAAGCGCTCGCTGAAAAACAGCCGCAAATCACGGCTCGCGGGGACGCTCGCCCCACCGAAACAATCTCCGGCGAACTCGCGCTGCTCGGTAACGGCAAATTTTACGGCGGGCCGTTTGACATTTTCCCCGGCGCAAATTTGGGTGATGGCAAACTCGACGTGTGCGTTTTTCCGAAAGTGAATTTACCAGCGCTGCTCCGGCTCGCGCCGGGATTTTTGCTGCGTAAAAAGTTGTCCGAGCACCGCGTCCGCCGTTTGTGCGCGGAGAAAATCGAGCTGACGAGCGCCACGCCGGCCGCGTTCGAGCTGGACGGCGAATGGGTCGGCCACCTCCCCGCGACGTTTTCCGTGGAGCGGCAGAAGCTGCGCGTGGTGGTTCCTTGAAACTTGCACGGAACCGTCAGCGCGATCATTTTCCGGAGAGGTCAAGTCCGGTGCCCTTGACGTTTTGCGTCGAGATCAGCGGGCCGGCAAAGCCAGTGACGTGGAGGCCGGAAAGCTTCACGTTCGTCATGTTGGCGAGCGCGAGGCCGCGGGCGCAGGTGCCGGAAACGTCATTCAGCACAAACCCATCCAGCGGCCGCGCCGCCGGGACATTTTTGCCGGCCACCAGCGCGGCCACGTCCTGCACGCGGATATTTTTGAAGCTGAGGTTCTGCACGCGCGGCCATTTTTCCACGTCGCCGGGCACGGGGTCGGTGGCCTGAATACCCTTGTTCAACAGGTCAATGCCCACGAAAGTCGGCGACTTCAACACCGTGAGGTTTTCGCCGGAAAGGTTTTCCATGAAGCCGCCGCGGCCCTCGCGACTCTTGATGAAGATGGCGTTCTGCCTGCCGGAAATGACGCAGTTCTCCAGCTTCACATTGCGGATGCCGCCGGACATTTCGGTGCCGAAACCGAGCGCGGCGAAAATCGAGCTATGCAGGCGGCAGTCGCGAATGACGACATTCTGCGTCGGGCGCGCGAGGGTTTGCGCGCCGAGGCCGCGGCCGGACTTGAGCGAGATCGCGTCGTCGCCGGTGTTGATATCGCAATGCTCGATGGTCACACCGTCGCAGGAATCCACGTCCAGGCCGTCGCCGTTGGTGCCGACGGAGCG
Organism: uncultured Bifidobacteriaceae bacterium; assembly: GCA_964444085.1. Taxonomy (GTDB): domain Bacteria; phylum Verrucomicrobiota; class Verrucomicrobiia; order Limisphaerales; family UBA11358; genus UBA11358. Next base: position 5,427 of record CAYUGC010000220.1, read on the forward strand.
GAGGGTCAGACCGCGCGCGGTCAGATTTTTGCAGAACAGCGTGTGGATGGACCAGAGGTTCTGGTATTGCGTGGTGAAATTTTCCAGCAGCGTGTTCGTGCAGCCGGCCAACTCGATCAGCACCGGGCCGCGCGGGTTGCGCAGTTGGCTCAACGCGAAGGGCGGGCCAAAAATCGTGCCGCCGCCGGTGATGGTGAGGTTTGCGGCGTTGGAGGCGGACAGCAAGGCGCGGTGGCCTTCGCGAAATTCGCCCTCCCAGCGGACGTTCACGAGGGGATAATCCGCGAGGTCGCCGCTGCCGACGAGGCTCGCGCGGGGGGCGATCTCCAAGGTGGTGTTTGCGCCGAGGACGAGGCTGCCGGTCAAAAAGGTCCCGTCGCTGACCAGCACCGAGCCGCCGCCCGCCGCCGCGCAGGCGTCGAGCGCCTTTTGGATAGCCGCCGTGTCTTTCGCCACGCCGTCGCCCTTCGCACCAAAATCGCGCACGTCCAGCGCCGGTTTTTCCGCGGCGAAGACGGACGTGGCGACCATGAGCACGCCCAGATAAGTAAGCAATGGTTTCATTGAACCCCTAAATTTTGCGCCGGGATTACCGTGCAGTCAAACCCGCCTTCCGCTTGCTGCCATCGCCAAAACTGGTTAGGCTCGCCG
>CAYUGC010000221.1:0-6076 GCA_964444085.1 uncultured Bifidobacteriaceae bacterium
GACTGGTCGGCCACCGGGCCGTTGTTGGCGGCGCAGCGGTTGCGCAGCTCCGTCACGCGCTCCAGCACCGCGCGTTCGTGCGCGGCGTAGCCCTTGACGGCGGCGACGAGATTGGGAATCAGGTCGTAGCGGCGCTTCAACTCCGTGTCCACGTTGCTCCACGATTCGCGGATGTAATTGCGCAGGCCGACGAGCGCGTTGAATTGCGCGATGACAAAAATGAGCGGGAGCAGGAGAGCCGCGCCGGCAATGAGGAAGGAAATCAGGCTCATGCGTTTTGGGAGAACAGATATTCCGGCAGAAATGAACGAATTTGGGCCAGCCGTTGCAAGTTGAATTCGATTTTGCCGGCCGGCAAGCGCGGCTCGAATGTCAGCAGCAGCGCCGGGCCTTGGATTTCCATTTGCAGGCCGGGATTCTTCAGCAGGTAATCAATCATCTGCGGATTGCAAACGTCGTAGGCGAATTTCTTGTCCGGCGATCGCACGCAGAATTGGCGCGAAAATTCGGCGGACTCGAATTTGATGGCGTCGCCCAAACCGAGGGCCGCTGTGATTCTTACCCCCAGGCTTTCCGGTCCGATGGTCAATCGGGGGAAAACCTCCCGGCACACGATCATGAGCAACGTGCAGTTGTGTTCCTGCCGGCTTTTGCCGGAGCCGGTTTGGAAATGAAAATCGAAGACAAATAACTGCTCCTCGCGATGACTTCCGCGAAGGATGTTGTAGGCATAGCGATCCGAACCTTGCGCAAGCCGGTTCAGAAATCCCCAGCCCACGGCGAACTGTTCGTCGCGCATCGGGTTGAAATTATCAAACCCCAATCGCCGCGCCAGCAGCCGCAATTCCATCACCCGTTTCTGTTCGGCGCGTGCCTTGGCGATTTGCGACACAAGGAACACCGTGATTACCGTGCCAAACACCAGGATCGGGACGAAGGCTCCACCGTGGGCTGCGATTCCGGTCATCATGTATTTTGTGTGAAAAGATATTCCGGCAGCCGCGCGCGGATTTCGGCGAGCCGCCGGAGATTGTGCTCAAATTCCGCCGCCGCGAGCCGCGAGGTGAACGCGAGCGCGACGACCTCGTTTTCGATTTCCACGCTCAAGTCGCGGTTGGCCAGCAGGTATTCCATCATCGGCGCGTTGCACACGTCGTAGGCGAATTTCTTGTCCGGCGAACGGACGTTGAAGGCCTTGGAAAATTCGGCGGATTCAAAATTGATGTCCTGGTAGCCGAACACCTCGGCGACCTTCGTGAAAAAACTTTCCCGCCGGATGGTCAGTTCGGGAAAGGTGGCCGGCAGCGTCAAAATGAAAAACGAAAACCAATGGTGCTGTGTTGTGCGGTGGCCCTTGGAATCCGTCGAGTATGTCTGGTAGTGATAATCGAACGCCAGCACGTTGTATTGCTGGTAAATCCCGGAAATCACGTTGGTCGCATAGCGGTTTTCGCCCTGGTCGAGCTGCTTGAGAAAACCAAATCGCCCCGGAATGCCATCATCCTCGCTGGCATCAAAATCCAGGTTCAGCCGCAGCGCCAGTTCCGCCAGCGCCGCACGCCGCTTGCGTTCCAGAATGAAATTGAAAATGACCCCGGCCAGAATGAGTCCGACCACGAGCACCGCGATCAACGGCGCGATCGGAAAATCGGAATGGGCGTGGAAAATCACGCCGCATTTCTAAACCAAACCCGGGCGGCAGGCCATTACAAATTCCGGCGCATTTTGTAATCGCGTCCGCGCCGCGCGTTTTTTCTTTTCCCGGTTTCGTTTTGCCTTCACCTTGTCCGTGTGAAGCTCAATGCCGCTGAAATCCGCCGCGCCGTCCGCGCCGCACTGGCCGAAGACCTTGGCAGCGGCGACGCGACCACGCTGGCCACCGTGCCGGCCAGCGCCAAATCCGTTGCGCTGATGAACGCCCGCGAGCCGCTCACCGTCGCGGGAATCCAATTTGCCGAACTCGCCTTCCGCGAGCTGTCGCCGAAAATCCAAATCAAAAAATTCGCGCGCGACGGCCAGCGGGTGAAGGCCGGCGCGCCGCTGCTGAAAATCTCCGGTTCCAGCCGCGCCATCTTGAGCGCCGAGCGCGTGGCGCTGAATTTCGCCCAGCGGTTGAGCGGCGTCGCCACGGCCACGGCGCAGTTTGCCGGCTTGGTCAAGGGCACGCGCGCCCGCATTCTCGACACGCGCAAGACCACGCCCGGCTGGCGGCGATTTGAAAAATACGCCGTAAAATGCGGCGGCGGCAAAAACCATCGCATCGGCCTGTTCGACATGGTGCTCATCAAGGACAACCATCTCGTCGCGCTGCGGAACGATAAGCCGAACGCCATCGCCGCCGCCGTCGTTCGCGCGCGCAAAAAATATCCGAAGCTGAAAGTGGAGGTTGAAGCTGACACTTTGGAACAAGTGGGGCAGGCTGCGGACGCCGGTGCGGACATCATCCTGCTCGACAACATGCCGCCGGCGCAGTTGCGGTCGGCGGTGAAAATAGTCCGTGGCCGCGCGCAGACCGAGGCGAGCGGTGGCGTGAATTTGAAGACCGTCCGCGCCATCGCGCAGACCGGCGTGGATTTCATTTCCGTCGGCGGCATTACGCACTCGGCGCGCGCCGTGGACATCGGCTTGGATTTTCAAACATGATTTTATCCTCCTCGTCCGCGAAAACCAATTCGATTACGAGGACGACGACGAGGACGAAATGCCAATGACCACCGACGCCAAAATTCTTTCTGCCTTGCGCGCCAATGCTGACGGCATCTCGGGCGCGCAGCTGGCGGAACAGCTCGCCATCAGCCGCGCGGCGGTTTGGGCGCGCATGGATGAATTGCGCCAGGCCGGCTACGAAATCGAGGCCGGGCCGCACTTTGGTTATCGCCTGGTCAATTCGCCCGATGCGCTCCACGCGGATGATTTGTTCGCGCGGTTGCACGCGCGGTGGGGCGAGCGTCCTCGCGAGCCGCGCTCCGTTTCGACTGAACGGCTCGCGGGGACGCCCGCCCCACCGATAATCATCGGCCGCGACATCCGCGTCTTCGAGGAGACGACTTCCACGAACGACGTGATGGAAAAACTCGCGCGCGACGGCGTTAAGGAAGGCGTCGTGGTGTTTGCCGAATCGCAAACGAAGGGCAGGGGACGGCTCGGCCGGAAATGGATGTCGCCGACGCATAAGGGACTTTGGTTTTCCGTTTTGCTCCGGCCAAAGTTGAGTCCGCAGGAAACCACGCAATTGACCGTGGCCTCGGCCATCGCGCTGCGCCGTGCCATCAAAACCGTCACCGGCCTGTCGGCGGACATCAAGTGGCCGAACGATTTGCTCATCGGCGGCAAAAAAGTCGTCGGCATCCTGACCGAGATGAGCGCGGAAGTGGATCGCGTGCGCCACGTCATTCTCGGCATCGGCGTGGACGTGAACCAGGCCGAGTTTCCACCGGAATTGCGCGCCATCGCCACGTCGCTGAAAAACGAGTCCGGCGAGGAAATCTGCCGCGCGGAACTGGCGGTGGAGATTTTGCGCGAACTGGATTTCGATTACGCGCGGATTTGCGGCGGCAAATTCCCGCAGTTGGCGGATGAATGGGAGATCGGCTGCGCCACGATTGGTAAAAAAGTCTCGGTTCAGATGGGCGCGCGGCTCGTCCGCGGCGTTGCCGAGGCGCTGGACGACGACGGCGCTTTGCTCGTCCGCACGGAGCACGGCCATCTGGAACGCATCATCGGCGGCGACGTGACTTTGGAAAAATGATTCTCCTATTCGACATCGGCAACACGCACACGCACCTCGGCCTGGCGGACGAACGGCGTGTGCTGAAGCAAACTGACATCCCGACGCTGACGTGGTTTGGTGGCGGCGCGGCGGCGCAGGTGAAAAAATTCACCGGCAAAAATATAATCGAAGGCGCGGTCCTGTGCAGCGTGGTGCCGCGCGCCACCCCGCTGGTCAGAAAATTTGTTACCCGGCTTGGAATGCCGGGCACCGTCCCGGCGCGGACAATAAAAGCGCTTCATCGAGCCGGAACGGTGCCCGGCGTTCCGTTGATTGAGCTGAACGCCAAAACCATTCGCGGCGTAGGCATTGATTATCCGAAGCCCAATTCCATCGGCCCCGACCGGCTGGCGAATGCGGTGGCCGCGCGCCAGCGCTTTGGCGCGCCGGTGGTGGTGGTGGATTTCGGCACGGCGGTGACGTTTGACGTGGTTGATGCGCGCGGTAATTACGTCGGCGGTATCATTGCGCCGGGGCTGGCGGCGATGACGAATTATTTGCACGAAAAAACGGCGCTGCTGCCGAAGATTGAAATCCGCGAAATCAAATCCGCCATTGGCAAAAGCACCGAGCACGCGATGCTCGTCGGCGCGGTGCATGGCTATCGCGGCTTGGTGCGCGAGCTGATTGCGGAACTGAAGCGCGAGTTGCGCGCGAAAAAACTGCCGGTGGTGGCGACGGGCGGCTACGCAAAACTCATCGCGGCGAAGTTGCCGGAAATTTCCGCCGTGGACCCGGATTTGACGCTGGAAGGTCTGCGGCTGGTCTGGCTGGCAAAAAATTCAAACGGGCAGGTTTAGATTATTTCCATAAATCCTGTAGCGTAGCGGAAGCCGATCCGTGGCAGCGGTCTTTTTGGTTTTTGGCTTCGTTACGGCTCAGTGGCAGGGGGTTCAAACCGGCGCCTGCGCCAAAGCCTCGCCCACAACCAAAAATCCCCGCTCCGCCGCGCCACATCATTTCTGTCAATGCTCTAAGAGAGCGTCTTCACGGTTTCCGCGCGGGTGATGAGCCAGTTGCCGTCAATTTTCTTTAACTGGAAGTGCATTTCCTGCACGCCAAAATCCTTGCTGTCGCCGGCGTTGACCTTGGCGGTGCAACTCACGTCGGCGGTCTGCTGGTCAGGGCCGATGCGGACAGTCACGTCGAGGAACTGGACTTTCAACGTGGTCAGGCCGGCGAATCCGCCGAGGGCGGCCTCCCGGATTTCATCGCGACCGGACAAAGAGCGGGTGCCCTGGCCGGGCGCATCGAAAATGATTTGAGCGTCAGCGGCAAAAAAGCCGACGAGATGGCCGGCCTTGCCGGCGCGGGTGAGGTTGCTGTCCTTGGCGCTGATGGTGGCGGTGGCGGCGAGGCTGGCGATTTTCCTGAGTACCACTTTTTCCGGGCGGGGAAAGAAAATCGTCCAGAGCCAGAAGCCAAGAGCGGCCACCGCAGCCAGCAGCATGAGTCGGAATATAGTTTTCATAAAAATAATTTGCCGACGATGCGGTCGCGTTCGGCACGGCCCTGCGTGTGAAGGGTGATGGGCATGGAGCGGTTGTCGCCGACAACATAGTATTGGGTCGGGCCGCACACGACCGGCTCGTGCTCCCAGTCGCACGGCAGTTTGACGTAAGGTTCATCGAGCGGCTGGCCGTTGATGAAGGCGCGGCCCTCGTGAAAGGCGACGGTTTCGCCGGGCAGGGCGATGATGCGTTTCATGAACATGACGCTCGTGCCAGCCAGGCGCACGGAGACGATGTCGCCGCGCCGCGGTTCGTGGCGGAGATAGGCGAGGCGGTTGACGCAGTTGATCTGGCCGGTGTGATACGTCGGCAGCATGGAAATGCCGTCAACGCGGATGGGCAGCAGGATGAACTTGAACGTGACGAAGCACGCGACCACCAGCACGGCGATGCGCACCAGTGTGGCCTTGGGCCGTCGGCCAATGGTCAACATCTGCAGCCAGTGGGGCCGGGGTTCGTTCCTGCTTTGCACGCTGGTATTAAAACGGAATCCGGCCAAAGGTTGCGAGCAAACAATCATTCCGCGATTGAGTCCGCGCCTTCTTCGCGTAGAATCAACGGCTCTATGGCAAGCAGTCGCAGACAATATCCGTTTCACCTGATCGAACCCAAGTGGCAGCAAACCTGGGAGGAACAGCAGGCTTTCCGCGCGTTCAATCCGGGAGAGTCCGTGCCGGACGGGCATCCTTTCGCCCAACGCCACGGTGCTGACGCCATGGTGGCCGGCCGCAAGGCCCCGCCGAAGTTTTACATCCTCGACATGTTTCCGTATCCGAGCGGCGCGGGACTGCACGTC
>CAYUGC010000222.1:0-6072 GCA_964444085.1 uncultured Bifidobacteriaceae bacterium
GCCACACGCCCGTCATCAGCCCGACCGCGCGCGGCGAGGACGGCAAGATTTACAACTGCAACGCCGACGTCGCCGCCGCCATGTGCGCCATCGCGCTCAACGCCAAGCGGCTCGTGTTCATGAGCGACGTGCCCGGCCTGATGCGCGACCCGAAAGACCCGGCCACGCTCATCGCGCATTTGAAAACCGGCGAAGTGCCCGAACTCAAAGCCGCCGGCATCGTGGACAAGGGCATGATTCCGAAAGTGGACAGCGCCGTCGCCGCCATCAAGTCCGGCGTGGAAAAAGTCTCCTTCGTGGACGGCCGCACGCCGCATTCTGTCATGCTGGAAATCTTCACCGACCAGGGCGTCGGCACGGAAGTGGTGTTGTAACGGTTGAAGCCTGCAGTGCCGCCCCCACAACAGAAAGGGGGCGGTGGATTCAGCGTTGGAAAATAACTGCGCGTATTGCCACAATTACGGACTTCGTATTAAGAAAAACCGGAAGTCATAATAACCGTAATCCGTGTCCGTCCACTGGAACACGCCGGGCGAAACTTCGTTCATCGGGCCGAGCACTTCCCAATAATCCACCGGCTGGGTGAAATCCGTGGTTCCGAGCAAGGTGAATGACGCGCCCGGCGTGTTCGTGAAAAATAATTGCACGCCATCGCTGGCAGCGGTGCCGCTGAACTTGAGCGGCAACGACGGCAACTGCAGCTCAAACGCGCCGATGTCCACGTGCGCACCGGCCTTGCGCGCGTAGCCGCGGGCGTCGGTGAGCAAATTCGTCGGGTTGGCCAGCAATGTATCGTCGCCCGCGTCCACCGCCGGGCTGTTGGCGGGCAACGCGCACGTCAGCACCGGCCCGTGATTGTCCGCCAGAGCGCTGAGCATCGGATCAAGGCCGCTGTCCACGATGTCGCTGCGCACATTGTTCGTGAAACCGGTGCTGCCGTCGGAAATGCCGACGAAGTTATGTCCGCGCGAAATGAAAAAACCGGAAAGGTCCGCGCCCGTGCCATCCGTTGCGTAGAGGCCATTGGTTCCGCTGGTGCCGACGAGGTGGCCTCCACCATTCCCGCCGGCGGAACCCGCCGAACCGGCATAGCCGTAATAGTTGCCGGCAACCAAAACATTTTGCAGAAAGAAATTGGTTCCGCTACCGCGCGGGCCGAAGATGGCGCCGCCATAGCCGCCGCTGCCGGCATTGCCGCCGCTGCCGCCGGGATAACCGGTGATGCCGTCCGCAGAAGAACCGCTGCCGCCGTTGCCGCCACTGCCGCCCGTGCCGCCGCTGTTGTTATAAAACGTGCAGGCGATAATCTGGCAAGGCGCGGTGCAATAAATTGTGCCGCTGCCGGCGTTGCCGGCATTGCCGCCGTGGCCTCCGGAATTGGCTGAGTGACCGGTGGGATTGTAGGCATCGCCACCGGGACCACCCGCGCCGCCCGCGCCGGCAGTGTTGCCGAAGAAGGTGCAGTTGACAAACTTCGCGCCGGCGATCGTGAAAACTGCGCCGCCGCTGCCGCCGTCGCCGCCGTTGCCACCGTTAAAGCCCGGACCAGAACTGATTCCGTGTGACCCGCCCGTGTAATTGCCCGTGCCGCTTTCACCCCAGCCGCCAGCGCCGCCTTGACCCGCAGAGTTCCAGCCAAAAGTGCAATTCAAGAAGCTGGCCGTGCCCACATCACAAACCGCACCACCACTGCCGCCAGTGCCCCCATTGCCGCCGGTGGTGTAAGAATTAAAACCGTAAAAATCATAAGGTGGGAGCGGGCAACCAAAGCCGCCCCAGCCCGCGCCGTTGTTGAAGAACTGGCAATTGACGGCGATGAGATTTCCAAGGTTGTAAATCGCGCCACCGCCGCTGGCCGCCATTCCCGATCCGCCATTGTTGATAGAGATACCGCCGTTGGCCGCGTAATTATTTGTGAACACGCAATTGCTCACCGTGAGGCTCCCGGCATTAACGATGGCAGTGCCGCAATGGTAAAAAGACAGCCCGGAAATGCTCGCGCCGACGCCGCTGTTGACCGAGAAGCCGGCAGACCAGTTGGTGGCCACGAGCGTCAACACGCCTGGGCCGGGGCCGGCGATGCTGATGTTGCTGTTGATCACCAGCGCGCCGGAGACGTTGGTGATAAAGCCCGTGACCGCAAACGTGATGACGTCGCCGTTGTGGGCCGTAGGCAGGATGGCGCGCAACGTGCCGGGGCCGCTGTTGGCCGGATTGGTCACAACAAACGTCGCCGCCGGGCTGCATAGCGGCCAGCCCAGCCAGCCGGTTGCAGCCACAGTCATTATGCACGAAAAAATACGGTGCCAATGTGAACGTTTTTGCATGGATCGGAATTGGAATGGCTTTCAGCTTACCCATCTCCCTGTCCGTGCCGCGAGAAATAATTTACTTTGGCGATTTACGATTTACGATTTACGCGCGTCTCTAAACAGACTCGTAAATCGCATATCGAAAATCGTAAATGAAAGACATCGTTCCGCCGCCAGCCATTGTGCATAACCAGTATGAGTCCGTTCGCGAACTGTTCACGAAAAATGTCGTGCCCAGCTATGGACGGTTTGAACTCGTGTTGAGCCACGGCGCGGGCAGCTATGTTTTTGATGTCGCCGGCAAGCGGTATCTTGACCTCGGCAGCGGCATCGCCGTGTGCTGCCTCGGCCACGCGCACCCGGCCATCACCGAGGCGCTCGTCGAGCAGTCCAAAAAACTGATCCACGTCTCGAACCTTTATTTCACCGAACCGCAAGGCCGGCTCGCCGCCGAACTCGTCAAACGGATCGGCCCCGGCAAAGTATTTTTCTGCAACAGCGGCGCGGAGGCGAACGAAGGTCTTTACAAGCTCGCGCGGAAATTCGGTCACGACGAAGGCCGGTTTGAGATTTTGACGGCGACGAATTCCTTCCACGGCCGGACGCTCGCCGGCATTGCCGCCACCGGCCAGGACAAGGTGAAAAAAGGTTTTGAACCGGCCGTGCCCGGCTTCCGGCATATTCCGTTCAACGACCTCGAAGCCGCGCGGAATGCGATTTCGCCCGCCACCATCGCCATTTTGATCGAAGGCGTGCAGGGCGAAGGCGGCGTCACGCCGGCCGCGCCGGAATATCTGCTCGGCCTGCGGCAGCTTTGCGACGAGAAGAAAATGCTGCTGCTCATGGACGGCGTGCAGGATGGCCATTACCGCACCGGCAAATTTCAGTGCTTTCAAAAAATCCTCGAAGGCATCCCCGGCGGCGAAAAGTTTCTGCCCGATGGCCTTTCGATGGCCAAGTCGCTCGGCGGCGGTTTTCCCATCGGCGCGTTCTGGGTGCGGTCGCCGTATGCGGATTTGTTGAGCGCCGGCACGCATGGCACGACCTACGGTGGCACTCCCCTCGCCTGCGCCGTGGCGTTGAAAATTCTCGAAGTCATTGAAAAGGAAAAACTCGCCGACCAGGCGCAAAAACTTGGCGGCTGGCTGAAATCGGAGATCGAGCGGCTGGCAAAAACCTATCCGACCGTCGTGAAATCGGCGCGCGGCATGGGTTTCATTCTCGGCCTTGAACTGTGCGAAAAGATTCCTGCGTTCGCCGCGAGCGACAAGACGCCGGCGCTGCAATTCGTCAACCGGCTGCACGCGGCGGGCGTGCTGACCGTGCCGGCGGGAAACCAAATCGTCCGGCTGCTGCCGCCGCTGAACCTAAAACCGGCGGAAGCCGGCGAAGGTATTACCAAGATTGAGGAAGTCGTGAAGCAATTGGTGTAAAACGGCGATTGCTGTTCCCTCTCCCAGCGGGAGAGGGTCAGGGTGAGGGAGAAAGCTCCGCCAGCCAGACAGCCATGTTGAAACAAGCCCCCAAGACCACGCGCATCGCCCGCAACTTGCGGTTGCGCGAGTCTTGGGGCGAACGTCTCATGTGGTCCTGGCTGCGGGAACGGCGTTTTGCCGCCTACAAGTTCCGCCGCCAGCATCCAGTCGGGCCGCACATCCTGGATTTCTTTTGTTATGAAGCCAAACTCAACGTCGAAGTGGATGGCTCGCAACACGGTTCTCCAGAGAACGAGGCGGCTGACGCCGCCCGCGATGCTTATCTGAAATCGCAGGACATTCTGGTGTTGCGATTTTGGAATGCCGACTTGCGCCGGAAAAAGGAATCTATCCGCGATCACATCTGGCAGACTTTGCAGAAACGCGCACCACATCCTTTGCCGGATTATTGCCAGCCGGAAAAAACTGTTGCGCAGGAAACCTTTTATGCAGGCCGTTCTCCCTCACCCCGGCCCTCTCCCGCTGGGCGAGGGGGGAACGATTGGCCGCCAAACGTGAAATCGTGAGCCGCCTCGTTCCTTGAACCCTGCCATACTTTAAAAATGAACGCCGCCGCGCTGAAACATCTTTCCGCCGTTGACCCGGTCATGGCGCGGCTCATCCGCGAAGTCGGCCTGTGCAATTTGGAACACGAGCCGTGGCGCTCGCCGTTTCAATCGCTCGTGCAGGCCGTCGCGCACCAGCAACTCAACGGCACGGCGGCGAACACGATTCTCACGCGGTTCAAAAAACTGTTTCCCCAGCGCCGTTTTCCCAAGGCGGAAGATTTGTCGGAGGTGACGGACGGACAAATCCGCGCCTGCGGTTTTTCCTTTTCCAAAATCCGAGCCATCCGCGACCTCGCGGCAAAAACCTTGGACGGCACGATTCCGTCATCGCGCGAAATCGCGAAGCTGGGCGATGAGGAAATCATTGAACGGCTCACTGCGGCGCGCGGCGTCGGGCGCTGGACGGTGGAGATGCTTTTGATTTTCCAGCTTGGCCGCCAAGACGTCTTGCCCGTGGATGACTTTGGCGTGCGCAACGGCTTTCGCCTCGCCTACAAAAAACGCGCGATGCCCAAGCCAAAGGCGCTGCTGGCGTTCGGTAAAAAATGGCGGCCGCACGGCACCACGGCGGCCTGGTATCTCTGGCGCGCGGCGGATGCGGCCAAAAAAGTGGCGGCGACGCCTCGTCGCCGTCCGACTGCGGCGGGGCGCCGCCGCCACATCACCAAGAAAAAGAAGTGACGGCGCGTTCAGTTTTGGTTATATCATTTTCTTTGGGCGAACATTCCCAGAAGCATTAAAACCATGAAGCATTTGTTGTCGTTGGAAAAATTGCCGTTGGCGGACTTTGAAAAAATCCTGCGCGACGCGAAGGTTTTCAAGTCGGAGCGCGGCGCGCACCAAACGTCGCCGCTCGCCGGCCAGACATGGGCGCTGATTTTCTCCAAGTCCTCCACGCGCACGCGGGTTTCCTTCGAGGTCGGCATCCGCGAACTCGGCGCCGGCGTGATGTTTCTCAACGCGAACGACATTCAGCTCGGTCGCGGCGAGCCGATCCAGGACACGGCGCGCGTGCTGGGCCGCATGATCCACGGCGCGGTCATCCGCACCTACGCGCAAAGCGACGTGGAGACGTTCGCGGAATTTTCCAAGATCCCGACCATCAACGCGCTGACGGACGACGAGCATCCGTGCCAGATTTTGACGGACATCTTCACCTTCGAGGAAAAGCGCGGGCCGATTGCCGGCAAGGTCGTGACCTTCATCGGTGACGGCGCGTGCAACGTGCCGGTCTCGTGGATTTTTGCCGCGGCGAAACTCGGCTTTGAACTGCGCATCGCCGCGCCGAAGCAATTTCAGCCGTCCGCTGAAATCCTGAAACGCGCCGGCGGGAAAATCATTTGCACGGAAGATTTGAAAGCCGCCGCGTCCGGTGCGGATCTGCTTTACACCGACGTTTGGGTTTCGATGGGCAAGGAATCCGAGGCCGCCGAACGCCTCAAGGTTTTGGGTGGTTACCAGATCAACGCCGCGCTGGTGAAACTCGCCAGGCCCGGCGCGCTGGTGATGCACTGCCTGCCCGCCTATCGCGGCAAGGAGATTGACGCGGAGACGTTCGAGGCGCACGCGGACACCATCTTCACGCAGGCCGAAAACCGGCTGCACACACAGAAGGCGATCCTCAACTGGGCCGTTTCCTAGAGCATTGACAGAAATGATGTAGCGCGGCGGAGCGAGGATTTTTGGTTATTGGCGAGGCTTTGGCGAAGGCGCAGG
>CAYUGC010000223.1:0-6049 GCA_964444085.1 uncultured Bifidobacteriaceae bacterium
GTCAGCACGCCGATCTTGTAAAGCATCTCGGCGTGCGCCATGGAGCCGAGGAGGTCGTGCCGCCACAGCCGCCAGTCGAAGGAGATGGACTCGGTGAATTGCGCGACGTCGGCGGCGGGGCCGCTGGCAAACCGGCCGCTGCGGGAGACGGGAGATTTTTTGCTCATAGTTGCGGCCACATTAAAAGCACAGTTCGGCGCGGTTGAACACTTTTTTTGCGGCGGGTCGTGAAAATTGTGGATTGCCGAACCGCGGGTAGTATGAAATGTTTGCGCCGCAGCCATGAGCGAATTCAAATTTGCCTGTCCCGTGTGCGGTCAGCACATGATGTGTGATGTGTCGCATGGCGGCTCGGTCATGGAGTGCCCCACCTGCTTCCAGAAGATCGCCGCGCCGCAGGCCCCGGGCCCGGATTCCAAGTTCATCCTCACGGGCACCAAGGTTTCGGAGAAGAAAATCAACGTGCGCGGCGTGGTTGCGCCGCCGGCGGCCGTTCAGGAAAAAACCTTTCCCCTCGCCGTCGTCATCGTGCTGGTGCTGGTGATTGGCGTGGGCGCGGGCGTTTTCTTCTTCGGCGGAAAGTTGTTCCATCCCGGACTGGCGAAAGGCTGGCAGACGCAGGATATCGGTAGTGTGCTCGCGGCCGGCTCAGTCAGCCAGGCCAAGGGCGTGTTCACCGTGACCGGCGACGGTGCAGACATCTGGGACCAGGCGGACTCCTTTCGTTACGTCTTCCAGCCGTTGACCGGCGACGGCACGCTCACGGCCCGGGTGCTGAACATCAAGAACACCCACGTTTGGGCCAAGGCGGGCGTGATGATCCGCGAATCGCTCAATCCCGATTCCGCCTACGCGCTGGCGTTCGTTTCGCCGTCGTCCGGCATCGCCTTCCAGCAGCGCGACCACACCGCCGCCCCGGCCTCGGGCATCTGGAATATTTACGGCCAGACCGCGCCTTACTGGGTTCGCTTGGTACGGCAGGGAGACACCTTTTCGGCGTTCGCGTCAGCCGATGGAACCGAGTGGGCACAAATGGGGACGACCAAAATTTCCATGGGCGGCCAGGTGTATGCCGGCCTGGTCGTCTGCTCGCACAATGCGGCAGCCCTCTGCCAGGCGCAGTTCGACCGGGTGACTGTGGAAGGCAAGGCCAAGGTCGCGCCACCCGCGCCGGAAAGGAAACCGGCATCGGCTGCGCCGCCGGTCAGCGACACGAAATGGACGCTGTTGCTCGACACGAATGCGATTTCCAATTCGCCGGCGGCGGGGCGGATTCATGGCCGGGATTTCGTCGTCGAGCGGGCGGCATACCAAAACGGCATGCTGATATTGCGTGCCGGCACGCGCGGGGCGATGGAGTTCGGCCTCACGATCAATTTCAGCGGCGCGCAACCGGAGTCGGTCTCCGGCCAGTCGATTAACGTGACCACCAACGCCGACAAGGCGGCGCGCGTGACCTTGCGCTGGAAGGAAGGCAGCCAGATGATGACGGCCAGCATTGATGCCGGCTACGCGATGCAGCTGGAGTTCGGCGCGCTGACGAACAACCGGCTGCCGGGGAAAATCCATTTGTGCACGCCGGACGCGGAGAAGAGCTACTTGGTGGGCTCGTTCACCGCCGACGCGCGCAAACCCAAGCCCAAGGCATCGCCGCAGAGCTGATGTTTAAACCACAAAATTTACGGTAGGAATTCAAGCCGGGTGGCGCGGGGTTGGACGGATTCGGTTGAAGCGGTTCGGTCAAATTTTTCGTGTATTTCCCGGATTTCGTGGTTTCCTCCCCTTGTCTTTATGAATGTCGAAATCGTCAACACCGGCAGCGAACTGATGCTGGGCCGCGTCCTGAACACGCACCAGCAATGGCTTTGCCGCCGGCTCGCCGACCTCGGCCACGTCGTCACGCGGCAGGTTGCCATCGCCGACACCAGCAGTGAAATCCAGCAGGCCGTGCGCGAGGCTTTGAGCCGTGCGGATTTGGTCATCACCACCGGCGGCCTCGGCCCGACTTCCGACGATCTCACGCGCGAACTCATCGCGGAACTGCTGGGCAAAAAGCTGGTGAAAAATCCGGACGTGCTGGCGCACATCGAAAAATTCTTTGCGCAGCGCAACCGTCCGCGTCCGGTGAAAACGGACGTGGAAACCTTCGTGCCCGAAGGCGCGGAGGTTTTTCTCAATGCCACCGGCACCGCACCGGGGCTCGCAATGCGGGTGGACGAGGATGGAAGCTGGAGGATAAAGGATGGAAAACACCTCACCCCGGCCCTCTCCCCATTGCTCGCCGACTCGCAACGCGGAGAGGGAGTCAGTCCATCCGCGCGCTGGCTGATTATGCTGCCCGGCCCGCCGCGCGAACTGCGGCCGATGTTCGACCACCAGGTCGTGCCGCTGCTGAAGCGCGAGTTTGCCGCCGAGATTTTCATCTGCCGCACGCTGCTCACCACCGGCATCGGCGAGTCGCGCGTGCAGGAATTCATCGAGGCGGATTTGCAGCCGCTCGTGGCGCGCGGCCTCGGCGTCGGCTACTGCGCGCGGCCCGGCGCGGTGGACGTGCGGCTGACCGCCGGCGGCGCGGGCGCGGAAAAACTTGTGTGCGAAGGCGAGGCCGTGGTGCAGCGGATTCTGGGCGCGAATATTTTCGGGTTTGATGATGACGAGATTGAGGCCGTGGTGGTTGGCCTTTTACGTTCGCGCAAGCAAACGCTGGCGCTGGCCGAATCCTGCACCGGCGGTTTGATGGCGAACCGGATCACGGACGTGCCGGGCGCGTCGGAGATTTTCCTCGGCGGCGTGGTGAGCTACGCCAATTCGGCGAAGGAAAAATTCCTTGGCGTGCGCGCAGAAACGCTCGCAGCGCACGGCGCGGTCAGCGAAGCCGCGGCAGGAGAAATGGCGCTGGGCGCGCGGGAAAAATTTGGTTCGGATTTTGCCCTCGCCGTCACCGGCATCGCCGGGCCGTCGGGCGGCACGCCGGAGAAGCCGGTCGGCACGGTGTTCATCGCGCTGGCGTCGGCGTCGGGTGTGACGGCAAAAAAAATTCACAACGTCTGGGACCGCCCAACGTTCAAGCAGGTGACGGCGACGCAGGCGTTGGAGTGGCTGCGGCAGACGCTTTCTGCTTGAGGCAGGATTTTATTGCGTTAGTTTCGTCGGATGATGTCCGCGCCTGTCAATCCTCTGGCTGAGGCCACCAAGGCCCTTTCCGAAATCATCGCGTCCACACCCGCCGCCAAACGGCGCGGCACCTTGCTCATCGTGGACGACGAGGAAGGGCCGCGGATGTCGCTCAAGCTGATCTTCAAGGAACAATACGACCTGCTGCTGGCCGACGACGGCCCGACGGCCATTGAACTCGCGCAGAACAATGATATCGACGTGGCCATCCTGGACATCCGCATGGCGGGGATGAGCGGCATTGAGGTTTTGGAGCGCCTCCGCTTTGTCCGCCCGAACCTCGAGGCCATCATGATCACGGCGTTCGAGACGACCGACACGATGCGGCAGGCGCTGCGGTTGCGCGCGTGTGATTACATCAACAAGCCGTTTGATCTCGCGACCATCCGCAGCGCCGTCAGCCAGGCGATGCAGCGGCGCGTGCTGGAAAGTGAAATCCACAACAGCGCGGAAAAAGTCCACGAGCTGCTCACCGAGCTGCAAAACCAGCGCGTCGAGGAACAGATCGCGCAGACGCGCGGCGACATCTACGCCAGCATTATTCACGACATCAACGGCCCGCTGTCCGTCAGTTTTGGCTTTGTCCAGTTGCTCAACCAGAAAATCAACCAGAAGCCCAAGCTCGAGGTGCAGGATTTGGAATTCATCAAGGAGCGGCTGGTTTCCGTCGAACGGCAGATGAGCAATTGCATCGAGATCCAGCGGCGCTACCTCGGTTTTCTCCGCCAACAGAGCAGCGACACGGCGGTTGTCGGCGTGAACCAGTTGCTGCACGACCTCGAACAGCTCGTGCGCGTGCATCCGAGCCTGCAGGAAAATGAATTCCGCATCACCCCGCTGGCCGGGGAAATTGCGGTGAAAGCCAACGGCACCGACCTCATCCAGATTTTGCTGAACCTCACCGTCAACGCCTTTCAATGCACGCCCGCGCCGCACCGCGTGGAAATCGGCGGCGAGGTGATCGGCGCGCCGCTTGATCTCGCGCAGTTCAAGGACGGCCCGAACGACCGGCTGCTCAATGTCGAAAGCATGAGCAACACCGTGCCGCTGGTGAAGCTCTGGGTGCGCGACACCGGCCCCGGCATCCCCGCCGTGGTGCTGCCAAAAATCTTTGACCCGTATTTTACGACCAAAGGCCCGCGGCAGGGTACCGGCCTCGGCCTGAACATCGTGCAACGCCTCATCAAGGCGGCCAACGGCGCGCTGCACGTCCACACCGTCGCCGACGAAGGCACCACGTTCACCGTTTATTTGCCGGGCGCGCAGTTGGTGAAATAACCTCATGAAAAATCTGCGTGGCAAAATTGCGGTTGTCCCGATGATTTTGGCCGTGCTGATCGCCAGTGCCCGTGCCGACGAACAGCTGCCGGTGCTCAAGGCCGGCACCGAGGTTTACACCAACGTCACCGTCACCAGCGTCAGCGCGACGGATGTTTATTTCATTTATGCCGGCGGCATGGCTAACGTGAAGATCAAGACGCTTGCGCCGGAGCTGCAAAAACATTTCCACTACGACCCCAAGCGGGCGAAGGATGTCGAACAAAAGCTGGCCGAGAACAAGGCCCTATATCACCAGCAACTTCTCCGGCAGCCGGCGGTGTCGGCACCGGATATGACGCGGCGGCCGGCCGCCGCCGTCGGTGCGGCCGAAGCAATCTGGCGCAACGATTATCCAGGCGCCCTCCAGCAGGCGAAGGCGGAGAACAAGCTGGTGCTGCTCGATTTCACCGGCTCGGATTGGTGCGGCTGGTGCATCAAGTTTGAGCACGATGTTTTATCCACGTCCAAGTTCGCCGACTACGCCGGACGCAAGCTGCAACTCGTGAGATTGGATTTTCCCCGTCACTCGCCGCAGCCCGACGCCCTCAAACGCGCCAATGCCGCCTTGTCCGAACAATTCAAAGTGGACGGTTTCCCTACCTTCGTGCTGGTCAATGGCGACGGCCGGGAACTTGGGCGGCAGGTCGGTTATCTCAACGGCGGCCCGGATGCGTTCATCTCCGAGCTGGAGAAATTCAGCCGATAATAAAATCACCGCTTGGGCGACGAACGCTCAAGCGGTGAAATTGTTTCTGGGGAGAGTTTAGTTGCCCAAATACTCGCGCGGGTCGGTGACCTTGCCGGTCAACGCGCTCGCCGCCACCGTCGCCGGCGAAGCGAGGAACACCTTCGATTCCTTGTCGCCCATGCGGCCGGGGAAGTTGCGGTTCGTCGCGCTGATGCAGTTGATGCCCGACTTGTTGATGCGGCCGAACGTGTCCACCGGGCCGCCGAGGCACGCGGCGCAGCCGGCGTTCTCCGTCATCTGCACGCCGGCGTTCACCATCACGTCCCAGATCGTCTCGTTGCCCCAATACGTCGTCTGCAAATCGCGGATGATCTCCGGCGTCGCGGGGACGCCAAACGTGTCAATGACCACCTTCTTGCCGCGCAGCACGCGGGCGAACTCCACGAAGTCGCTCGTCTTGCCGCCCGTGCAGGAACCGACGTAGGCGCGGTCAAGCTTCTGGTCCATATCCTTCGCCTTCTTGCGCTGGCCGGGGTCGGGATGGCATGCGACGGTCGGTTCGAGCTGGCTCAAGTCCACCACGAGTTCGCTGACGAACTTTTGGTCCTTGTCCGGCTCGACCGGCTGGTAACTGGCCTTCGTGCCGTTCAATTTCACGCGCGCATCCACGTATTCGGCGGTGCGCGAATCAAATTCGAAGATGCCGTTCTTGCCACCGGCCTCGATGGCCATGTTGGCGATGGTCATGCGGTCGTCCATGCTCAACGTCTTCGCACCTTCGCCGTCGAACTGCATCGCGCGGTAGGTTGCGCCGTCAAAGCCGATCTCCCCGATGCAATGCAGGATGATGTCCTTCGCCATCACGCC
>CAYUGC010000224.1:0-5994 GCA_964444085.1 uncultured Bifidobacteriaceae bacterium
ATGTAATGGTCGGGGATGATGACGATCTTGTTTTTGTCCCAGACCTTCGCGGTCTTGCCGAACTCGCGTTTGAACACGCCGATGGTGCCCGGGCCGCAGACATCGTGCGTCATGAGCACGTCGGCGTTCACCCAGATATTGTCGCCGGCCTGCACGCTGGCCTTGCCGGACGCGCGGGCGAGAAGTTTTTCAGTCAACGTCATAGTCGGTAGAAAATACCTGATGTGCAGGGCAAGTTCAACTGCGCAAACGGCCGGGCAGTGTCCTGATTTGAACGGAGCGCGGCTGTGTCGCAGATCAGCCGCAGCCGTGTGGACATTGCTGCGGCTGACGCTTCGCGCACAGCCGCGCTCCGCAAAAGTCCAAATTCATCCGCCGCCAACGGCAATGGCCGCTTGGCAAATATTTTTCTTATTCGCGAAGGATTTTGCCTTGGGCGTCGTGTTCCTGTATGAAAGAACACCCATCAACCGCCTATTTATGAAAAAACTCTTCTGCCTCGCGACCGGACTACTCGCGCTCTATCTCACGCCGGGTATTGCCCAGCCCATGCCGGGCGCCCCGGGTAATCCACCGGGGACTACTTTTAACCAGCGTCTGAACGAAATCATGCGGCGTAACGCCAATGGCTCTTCGCAAACTGACGAGCCTGCGCTGACCAAGTTCAACCTCGATTTCCCCGGCGGCACGGCGGTGGAACTGGTCAAGGCCATCGAAAAAGCGACGGGCAAACCGTTGAACGTCATTATTTCTCCCGACGAGAAATGCGCCAAAGCCAAGCTGCCGCCGGTCAAGGTCACGGATATGGATGTGGCCCGGCTGTTCAACACGCTCCGGGAAAACACGCAAAAATATAATGAGAATGCCCCATATCACGAAATGATCTATTCGGAGGGTTTTTACACCAAAGATGAAAAGCCAACGGACAATTCCCTCTGGACGTTCAGCGTTTACGAGAAACAATCCGCGCTGACCATCTTCAACCTCGACTTCCCCGGCGGCACGCCCGCGCAATTGGTCAAGGCCATCGAAAAAGCCGACGGCAAGCCGATGAATGTCGTCATTCCCGAAGCCGACGCCGACACGAAATTGCCGCCGCTGAAAATGGACAATGTGAACGCAAGCCAGTTGTTTGAGGCGTTGGAACACGCCAGTGTAAAACAGATGCAGATGGTCACCAGCATTTACGGTCCTAGCAGCCGCAATTATTCAACCGTCATCACCAGCTATGGATTCAAAACGGACGGCGGTCAGCCCACGGACAATTCCGTCTGGTATTTCTTTGTCAACAAACCGCCGGTGCCAGTGGAGGAACCGCCACAAAAAGCAACCCGCTATTTTTCCCTCGCGGCTTACCTGGATCGCGGCTTCACGGTGAACGACATCACCACGGCCATCCAAACCGGCTGGAAACTGGCCGGCGTGACGCCGGTGCCGGATTTGAATTACCACAAGGAAACCAAGTTGCTCATCGCCTACGGTGAGCCGGAAAAACTGAAGACCATTGAAGACGTTTTGAAAACGCTTCCCCAATCTGCCGTGTCAGCTTCCGCCGGGCTTGCATACGAGAAGGCTATCGAAAACGTGCAGTCGCAGGTTGATCAATTGAAAAAACAGTTTTCAACTGCGATGTCAGCACCAACGAATTTGCCCGCTGAAAAATCCGCCAAATAAATTTCAGCCGGTGGTTGAAGCGACAGCTTGGACGAGATCATTGAATCATCCAGCCAGCATTCCGGGGCGAGGGAGTCAGCCGCCCGCGGAATGCCGGCAGCGTTGCCGGTCGCTTTGGTGGGGCGAGCGTCCCCGCGAGTCGCGCGGGCCGGGGGCGATCCATTGGAAGACGGCTCGCGCAGACACCCGCCTCACCAGATCGCGGCGCTGACCGGCGCGCTGGCGCGCGGCGACGAGGCGGCGTTCCGCGAGTTCTTTGACGCGTATTTCGACCGGCTGCTGCGCTACCTGCTCGTCGTCACCGGCGGCAACGAGCCGGCCGCGCGCGAGGCGTTGCAGGCCGCGCTCATCCGCGTGGCGCGGCACGTCAAGCCGTTCGACACGGAGGAGAAATTCTGGAGCTGGCTCACCGTGCTCGCGCGCACCGCGCTGGCGGACGAGTCGAAGAAACAGCGCCGCTGGTTCGCGTTTCTCGAAAGATTTTCGCGCCACGCGGAAACGGAAGACAGTTTCGGCAGCGACGGTGCGGCGGATGAAAAACTGCGCGCACTGCTCAAGCAGAATCTGTCTGCGCTGCCGCCAGGTGAGCGCGACTTGGTGGAACAAAAATACTTTCTGCGGCGCAGTGTCCGCGAAATCGCCGGGGCGGGCGGAATCACGGAAAAGGCCGTGGAATCGAGGCTTTCGCGCACACGGCAGAAATTGAAGGACGCCATCGTGGCGTCGTTGAAACATGACCAGGCCTGAACAGAAAAAACTGCTCGACGATGTGCTCGCCGAATCATCACCGCCGGATTTCCGCGCGGCGTTGCTCGCCGGGACGCTGCGGCAGGCCCGCCGCCGTCGCCAGTGGCGGCAGGCGCGGTCGGCTGCGGGCGCGCTGGTCGTCCTGCTGCTGGCGGGAATCCTGACGTGGCCGCGTCCGGCGGAAAAAATATCCGCGTCAAAGCCCCCGGTAAAAACCGGCGCGCCAAAAAGTTACCGGCTCGTCGAAACCCAGCCGCTGCCGGCGGGTGCAACCATTTCCACTAGAAATTTTGCCGCGTTAAAAATGGTTTCCACCGCGACGGGGGCAGTGGAAATCGCCACGCGCGCCGGCGGTTATCACCTGATCAATGATGAGCAATTGCTGGCCCTGCTGGGCGGGAGTCCGGCGGCGCTCATCCGCACCGGCCCGGATTCGGAGGAACTGGTTTTTGCCAACCCCGAAGACCGCCGGCGGCTGTTGGGCAACTGAAATAAAAAAGCCGCCGGATTGCTCCAGCGGCTTTTGTGTTTGAGATTTTGAATTAATACGAAGCTTGCGCGCCTTTGATGTTGGCCTTTTTCATCCACGGCATGAGCGCGCGGAGCTTGGCACCGGTCTTCTCGATCGGGTGCTGTTCGCCCTTCTTGAGGAGCGCGTTGTAGCGTTTGTAGCCGCCTTCGTATTCCTTGACCCAGTCCTTGGCGAATTTGCCGGACTGGATGTCTTTCAACGCCGCCGCCATGCGTTTCTTCACGCTGGCATCAATGATCTTCGGGCCGACGCTCACGTCGCCCCACTTGGCGGTCTCGGAAATCGAGAAGCGCATGCCGCTGATGCCGGATTCATTCATCAAATCCGCGATGAGCTTGAGTTCATGCAGGCATTCGAAGTAGGCCATTTCCGGCGAGTAACCGGCTTCGACCAGCACTTCGAATCCGGCCTGCACGAGCGCGCTTGCGCCGCCGCAGAGGACGGTCTGTTCGCCGAACAAATCGGTTTCGGTCTCTTCCTTGAAGTTCGTTTCGAGCACGCCGGCGCGGGTGCCGCCGATGCCCTTGGCCCAGGCGAGCGCGATCTTCTTCGCGTCCTTGCCGGGGTTCTGGTAAATGGCGATCAAGCTCGGCACGCCCTTGCCTTCGACGTATTGGCGGCGGACGGTGTGGCCGGGGCCTTTCGGCGCGACCATGATGATGTTGACGTTCTTCGGCGGAACGATGGTCTTGAAATGGATCGAGAAACCGTGCGTGAACACGAGGGTTTTGCCCTTGGTCAGGTTCGGTTCGATGTCCTTCTTGTAGCACGCGCCCTGCTTGGTGTCGGGCAGCGCGACCATGATGACGTCGGCCTGTTTCACGGCTTCGGCGGTGGTGACGACCTTGAAACCTTTTTCCTTCGCAACCGCGATGGACTTGCTGCCTTCGTAAAGGCCGATGATGACCTTGAGGCCGCTGTCCTTGAGGTTCAGCGCGTGGGCGTGGCCTTGCGAGCCGAAGCCGAGCACGGCAAGGGTTTTGTTTTTCAACACGCCGAGGTCGGCGTCTTTGTCGGTATAGACTTTTGCCATAGATTTTTTGGTTGGTTAAATTATTTGCGCGGCATCGCGGCCTTGCCGGTGCGGGTGATTTCCTGGACGCCAAACGAATTCATCAGGTCGAGGAACTTGACGATCTTGCTGTCGGCACCGGTGATCTCAATGGTGAGCGACTTGGGCTGCACGTCCACGATCTTCGCGCGGAAAATATCCGTGATCTGCATCACCTCGGCGCGCGACTTGGAATCCACGCCGACCTTCACCAGGACGAGTTCGCGGTCCACATATTCGCCTTCGCTGAAATCCTGCACCTTGAGCACGTCCGGCAGCTTGTTGAGCTGCTTGACGATTTGCTCCACCGTGGCCTCGTCGCCGTGGGTGACGATGGTCATGCGCGACGTGGTGGCGTCGTGCGTCGGCGCGACGTTGAGCGAGTCAATGTTGTAGCCGCGGCCGCTGAACAATCCGGCCACGCGCGTGAGCACGCCGAACTTGTTCTCCACCAAAACTGAAATGGTATGTCGCATAAAAACCGTCAGGGACGGACGGAAAGCCTAGCCGCTCCCGCCGCGCCGGTCAAACCGCAAATCGCCGCGGTCACTTTGGCGACACCAGCTTATCGCCAATCAAAATGCGGTAATCCTTGATGCGCCCGGCGCCGTCGCCCTGGCGCGGCACATAACGGAAGCCGGAAATTGCCTGCGCTTGACCGAGGTTCAAAATCAGCCGGTGCGGATGAGCCGGCTGCGCCGCGCCCCATTGCGTGTGCCAGTAATTCGCCGTCTGGCCGTCAATCGCGTTTTCCGCCGCGCCGTCTTCCTGGTCGCGTTCCTCGCTGTCCACATAGGCAATCGTCCAGCCGTTGTGCGAAATGGCGCTGCCGCCGGCGTCGAGCAAATCCAGTTCCGCGATGGCGGCATAAGGCTTGCCATCGAAGGCATTCAGCGATTCCAGGCAAAAATATTTTCCGGTGGCCGGTGTGAGAAACTTGATTTCCTGCGTGTCCGCGCCGGGCGCGAAGGTGCCTTTGATGACGGTCACGCTGTCGGTGAGGTTCAAATTGACCGCCGGACGATGCGACCGGGCGAAATCTTTTTCGGGATGCAGTTCGCTGAGCACCGGTTTTTCCAGACCGGCGATTTCCGCCTTTTCCGGCCCGACGTAATCCAGAATCACGATTTCATTTTTACCGGCGCGCAGCCAGCAGCCGGGCGCGTAGGCGGTCTGCGACGGGCCGATGTTCCAGAACCGGCCGAGGCAATGGCCATTTACCCAGACGACGCCTTTGCCCCAGTGGTGCAAATCCAGAAACGTGTCGCCGGCTTTTTCCAAGGTGATTTCTCCGCGCCAGAAGGCGGGTGACAAAGATTTAAGAAAATTGGCATACGCGTCGGCATAACCGCTGACGATTCCGTTGTAAGCAAAAATTGGAGCCGGTTTAAATTTCAAACCGCCAACCATCTTGTCATCGAGCGGCAGATTGAAAGTTCGCCAGTCCTTCAGCTCCGCGCCGTCCAGTTTCACCGGCGCGAGCAGGCCCTTTTGATCGAGCATTTCCGCGCCGAAATTCACGCGGCCCATCGGCTCCACAAGGATGTCGAGCCGCGCTTCCTTGGTGCGCGCCGGCAACGGGATTTTTGCCGCCGTGGCCCGCCGGTCGAGCACGCCGATGCGCTGGCCGTCCACGAAAACAAAGCCGAAATCGTGGATCGCGCCCGCCTCCAGTGTCGCCGCCGCGCCCGCCGGAATCGTCGTGCGATACAAAATGGCGCCGTAGCCCTGTCCGTATTTTTCCATGGCGTTCGGCACTTCATCAACGTTCGGATTCGCCGGCAGGTTGTCGAACACCGGCGCAATTTCCGTCAATGCCACCGGCGCGAAGCTGATGACCGGATTGGGCGCGGGCGGTTCCGGTAGTTTTTCGCCGGGTAGCAGATATTTGGCGAACAGCTCGCGCGTCGCAAAAAATTTCGGTGTCGCCCAGCCGGCCTCGCTGATCGGCGCGTCGTAATCGTAGCTGGACGTGTCCGGCTTGAACGGC
>CAYUGC010000225.1:0-5943 GCA_964444085.1 uncultured Bifidobacteriaceae bacterium
CGCCGAGCCGGATCACAGCCTGCGCGATCAACTCGCCTCCCTGCTCGATCAGGCCTGCGCCGAAATGCCGGCGCACCCAAAAAGCCCGTGACAAAAACGCCAAAACGCGCCAAATCGTGCCAAATCGTGCCAAATCACGACAAAGCACACACAAAAACGACCTATGACAGTTACCATCAACCTTGACCCCAAGCGGATCGGGACGGCTGGTGCGGACGGTGCCCTGCGCCGTCCGCTCTCCGGCCCTTCCCCGTCTTCCGCTGTAGCGCAGCCATCTTGGCTGCGGGTTCACGGAGCTTCCCAGCTCCGTGTTTCTGACCGGTTTTTCAGAAAGCCCCTCAGAGACTGTCTGAAAGTGAAGTTTTGCCGCTCCTCCTCGTCCTCGTCCTCGAATCTGGGCTTAAAAAAGGCGCCAAAGCTTTCAGTATGTCAGTATGTCAGCATTTGGCTTTTCCGTCCGTGTCACCTTTTGTCACTTTTCTACACTTCCAAAACCGGGTGCCAAAAAGGGACAAAACGTGCCAAATCGTGCCAAAAAGTGACATCCGATTGGTTTATAGAAAACTTGAGTGTGGACGCCCGGTTGACTGCGAGCGCCCCCTCATCCCGGCCTTCTCCCCCGGTGGGGGAGAAGGTGGCCGCAGGCCGGACGAGGGGGCGCGGCGGGTCCCAGGAACTTTACCTTTCAAAAAATTATTTTGGTAAAGAAAAGGTAAAGTTTTGGATGCTCTATCAACCACTTACAAAAGTTGCCCGTGTTGGGGGTAAAGTTTTGGGTAAAGTTTTTTGGGGTGTGTGAAGTGTGTAAAATTTGAAATCCGGTCATTTTCGGTAATCGCTGGTAATCTCCCGTAACGGCCTCGGCCGTCAACTGGGGGTCCCAGAAGGCGCAGCCGAGCGGATTGGATGGCACCGGTGCCCCTCGCCTTGGCGGGTATTTGCCCGGCGGCGCACCGAAACATGGGTGATAAAAACGTCAAAACGCGACAAATTGCGACAAAACACGACAAACCGGCCTCGGATCGTCTTTGTCAGCGGTTTTGAAAGCGACTCTGAAAAATGGATGTGAACCATTTGCCTCATGGTTATTCCTGCTGTTTTCGGTGGTCGTGGTGCCAGTCTTTACCTGGCCGGGTTGCCGGAGCCGGATGAACAGAAAATCTAAACTAAAGATAGCTGGCGATTATTTCCGAGGCGCGGCATTTTGTCTTTGAAGTATGATTATTGTTGAAAAACTTTCCCGACGTATGACTGTCCATTGGGCAGCCACAACTCGACGGGTCGGCTGGCGGGTTGCCTTGCTGCTGATGTTTATGGCCGTTGCCGCCCCGGCGGCCAACCTGCGCCAAACCATCAACTTCAACCGCGAATGGTCATTCCAACTGGGCGACGTGGCGGGCGCGGAAGCGGTGACATTCGCGGACGCGAATTGGGAAAATGTCGGTCTGCCACACTCGTTTTCGCTGCCGTATTTCGCGGCGAACGACAAGTTCTACGTCGGCTACGGCTGGTATCGGAAACATTTCGACGTGCCGGCGGCGTGGAAGGACCGGCGCGTCAATTTGGAATTTGATGGCGTGTTTCAGGTGGCCGAAGTCTTCGTGAACGGCCAGCGTATCGGCGCACACCAGGGCGGTTACACCGGATTCAGCTTCGACATCACGGACGCGGTGAAGCCCGGCGACAACGTCGTGGCCGTGCGCGTGAACAATCTGTGGGACGCCCGTCTCGCGCCGCGCGCGGGCGAGCACGTTTTTTCCGGCGGCATTTATCGCGACGCGCGCCTCGTCGTCACCGCGCCGGTGCACGTGGCCTGGTATGGCACGTGCGTCACCACGCCGGTGGTTTCAAAAGAGTCAGGCACGGTGAACGTGAAGACCGAGGTGGTGAACGCATCCGGTGCCGCCAAATCGGCGACCGTGAAAACCCTCGTGCTGGACGCGAATGAAAAAATCGTCGCGCAGATGGAATCCACGCAAACCATCGCGGCGGGAGCGACAAATGTCTTTGGTCAAACCAGCTCGCCGATGGCCAATCCAAAACTCTGGTCGCCGGAGCATCCAAATCTTTACACCGTGAAAACCCTGGTGCTGGCTGACGGCCAGCCGGTGGACGATTACACGTCGCCGCTGGGTTTCCGTTGGTTCAAGTTCACCGCCGATCAGGGATTTTTCCTGAACGGCGAGCATTACTATTTTAAAGGTGCCAACGTGCATCAGGACCACGCGGGCTGGGGCGACGCGGTGGCCGACCGCGGGTTTTATCGCGACGTGAAACTGGTGAAGGACGCGGGTTTTGATTTCATTCGCGGCTCGCATTACCCGCACGCACCGGCCTTTGCGTCCGCGTGCGATGAGTTGGGCATGTTGTTCTGGTCGGAAAATTGTTTCTGGGGCACCGGTGGTTTCAAGGGCGACGGCTATTGGAATTGCAGCGCGTATCCGGTCAAGGCGGACGACGAGGCCGGTTTTGAGGCGAGCGTGAAGGCGAGTCTGCGCGACATGATCCGCATCCAGCGCAATCATCCGAGCATCATTGTCTGGAGCATGTGCAACGAGCCGTTCTTCAGCGACAACACGGTGATGCCGAAAGTGCGTGGCTTCTTGAAGGACCTCGTGGCGTATTCGCATGAACTCGATCCGACGCGTCCGGCGGCCATCGGCGGCTGCCAGCGCGGCGAGATTGACAAACTTGGCGACATCGCGGGCTACAACGGCGACGGCGCGCGGCTGCCGGAATATCAAAACCCCGGCGTGGCCAGTGTGGTGAGCGAGTATGGTTCGACGATCGCCGACCGTCCCGGCAAATACGAGCCGGGCTGGGGCGAATTGCCGGGCACGCCGGGCGCGGACAAAAACAAGATCGGTTCCTGGCGCCTGCCCTGGCGCAGCGGCGAAAGCATCTGGTGCGCGTTCGATCACGGCAGCATCGCCGGCCGGAATTTTGGCGCGATGGGGTTGGTGGACTATTTCCGTCTGCCCAAGCGCGCTTGGTATTGGTATCGCAATGAGAATCTGCACATCCCGCCGCCCGCGTGGCCGCGCAGCGGCGTGCCGGCCGCGTTGAAATTGACCGCGGACAAAACCACATTGAATTCCGTGGACGGCACCGACGACGCGCAAATCATCGTGACCGTGTTGAACCAGGACGGCACGCCGGTCAACAACTGTCCGCCGGTGACCCTGGCCATTGAATCCGGTCCCGGCGAATTTCCCACCGGCCGGAGCATCACCTTCGCGGCGGACTCGGATATCGCGATTCGCGACGGCCAGGCGGCGATGGAATTTCGTTCCTATCACGCCGGCAAAACCATGATTCGCGTGACCTCGCCGGGGTTGAAGGATGCGACGATTCAAATTGTTTCACACGGTGAACCGAAGTTCATCGCCGGCAAAACGCCGGTGGTGCAACCGCGTCCGTATGTGCGCTTCACCGGCACGGCGGCAAATGCGATGGTCACGCTCGGCACGGCAAATCCGACGTGCGCCAGCAGCGAGGCGCCCGGCCACAGCGGGCGGTTCGCCAACGATGCCAATGCCGCCACGTTCTGGCAGGCGGCGGCGGGCGATACGACCGCATGGTTGCGCGTGGACTTGGAACGGATCGTGACCGTGAGCAAAACCAAGCTGACCTTTCCGACGGAAGGCAGCTGGCGTTACAAAATTGAGATTTCCGCCGATGGCGAAAGCAACTGGCAAATGGTTTCCGACCAAAACCAAAATGCCGGCAGTGCCAAAGTCCAGCCCCAGACCGCAATGAATGGCGCGCGGGGGCGCTTTCTGCGCGTGACCATCACCGGTGCGCCGTCCGGGCAGGCACCGGCGTTGTCAGAAGTGGAGGTTCAAGGCCGATTGCTGGACTGATCATTTTATGTTCCACAAACCAGGTGTTTGCCCCCGGCGCTTCACGGCGTTTTCAACCACTCCGTCAGCATCGGGCTGGCGGGAATCCAGCGGGCGCGGACTTGCGGCGGCGTGACGGTGAAATCCGGCATCAGACTCTCGGCGAGATAGATGGTGCCGTTGCCGTAGTAGCAAAGCGCCGGGCAAAACAGCAGGCCGGGCAACTGGTCGCTGGTCAGGTTGAGGGTGGTGAGATTCGTCGTGCCGGAGAAGGGAAACGGGTTCAATTCCACCGGCGCGCCGTCGCGCAGCACGCGCACGACTTCGGTCATGAGCGCGGCGTTGGTGGTGGTGGCCAGCGGACCGAATTTATATTGCCGAAATGCGGTCATCTGGCGGAACGTGGCGGTGCGCCAGTCGAACGGCGGTTGCTTGATATTGCGGTAGGGAGCATACGCGGGCATCTCGGAGCCGCAATCCACCATGATATAGGCGGTGACGGGCTGGCCGGGAACGGCGCCGACTTTCGCGGGGCTGATGGAACCCATGAGGCCGATGACCGTCTGCGGTTCCGACAAAGTGAGTTGCAAGCAGGCTTCCTCGTAGTCGCTCACGTAAACCTCGCCGCCGCCGGTCACCGTATCGTGGAGATAGCCGGGGTGCGAGGAAGCCGATTGTTGTCCCATGGTGTAAACCGGCAGGCCGGGGTCGGAACCGCCGGCCGCTTCGTGTCCGGCAAAGAAGCCGAGCGCCAACAATAACAGTGCGCCCACGCCCAGCAAAATCAGCGCGAGCGTCGCGGCCAGAAGGATGAGCCATTTGCGCTTGGACATTTTGATGGTTTTGAATTTGCGCGCGGCGTAAACCATTGTCCAGAAAAAGCCGCGCCGGGCGACGGCAGCAAATGCCGCTTGCCATGATTGCTCATTCGGGTTAGAACGCACCAACCGGTTTTAAGTCGTCATGTGCCGCTTGAGAAAATGGCCATTGCTGCTGCTCGTCGTTCTGCTGGTGGGAACGGGCGGCTGCCAGGCGTTCAAGGAATACAGCCTGACGTATAACCTCTGGGAAAA
Source organism: uncultured Bifidobacteriaceae bacterium (assembly GCA_964444085.1). Classification (GTDB taxonomy): domain Bacteria; phylum Verrucomicrobiota; class Verrucomicrobiia; order Limisphaerales; family UBA11358; genus UBA11358. The sequence continues at coordinate 4,916 of CAYUGC010000225.1, forward strand.
GGACCCGACCGCCTCCCTGAAAGAGCAGGCGCAGGGCGGCAAATATCTTTACGGCGCGTGGCCGCGCGCGACGCTGACGCCGTTGGCCGTGGTGGGCGATGCGACGATGGTGGGGCTGGCCGTGGGGGCGGGATGTGCGTTGAGTTGGTTTGCCGAGGCCTGCGAGCAAGGGGAGCGCAACGGCGGTTCGCCGGGATTTTGAGCCGAAATTTCAGGCGCGGCGGAATGGCGGGCGATGGAAAATCGGGCGGATTCGGCTTGCCTTTCGGTGGTGGCGGAGAAAAACTTTCCCTTCATATGGAAACACAAGACGCATCCGCAGAATTTCTCATCAAGTTTTGGCCGTGGTTTGAGGCCAACCGCAAACGGCTCATCATCATCGCCGTGGCGGCGGTCGTGGGCATGCTCATCTGGTATTTGCTCGCCACGCAGCGCGAGCAGCGGGCCGTCGCCGCCGGACAGGCGCTGGCGCGGGTGCAATTGAATCTGCCGGCCAACCCATCGGCCCAGCAGGTCGCCGAGGCGTATCTGAAAGTGGCCGGGCAATACGCCGGCACCATCGCGGCGGAACGCGCGCAACTGGAAGCGGCGTCGGTGCTCTTTAGCGCGGGCCGTTACGAGGATGCGCAGGCGCAATTTCAAAAACTGGCCGCCGCCAACAGCACCAGTCCGCTGGCTTCGGCGGCGCACCTGGGCGCGGGTGCCAGCCTGGAGGCGGCGGGCAAAGCCGACGCGGCGGTGACGGAATATCGCGCGGTGGTGACGGGCTATCAAAATTCGGTGGAGGCGCTGCCAGCGAAGTTTGCGCTGGGCCGCGTGCTGGAATCGCAGGGGAAATTTTCCGAGGCCGCGAATTATTATCAGGAGCTGACGCACTCGCAATTGGCGGGTTCGCTCGGATCGGAGGCGGCGCAGCGGCTTTCGCAAATCCAGGGCAAACTGGCGGCCGCCAAGCCCGCCGGCAAATCCTGACATGAAGCTCACCATCATCGGCACCGGTTACGTCGGCCTGGTTTCGGGAACGTGTT
>CAYUGC010000226.1:0-5931 GCA_964444085.1 uncultured Bifidobacteriaceae bacterium
TACCTGTTTTCATGGTTGCCTCCTTCGTCAGTCATCAATCTACCTGTGCGCAACTGGCTGCATTTGGATTGATGACTGACGAAGGAGGCAACCATGAAAACAGGTAGTCCAGTCATCCTGACCATCAATGGTGGCTCGTCGAGCATCAAGTTCGCGCTCTTTCAGGCCGGCGAACCGCTGGCGCGAAAGCTTCACGGAAAAGTTGACCGTATCGGCCTGCCCGATACCAATCTGACTTACAGCGACCCGACCACAAATCAGCCAGTCAGCCGCAACCTTGCCGCCGCCGACCATAAATCAGCCGCGAATTCCCTGATTGACTGGCTCGAAACGCAGGACGGGTTTGCTTCGGTCAAAGCCGTTGGACACCGGGTCGTTCACGGGATGAAACACACCGAGCCGGAGATTGTCAGCCAAGAATTGTTGGACGAACTGCATCGCATCGCGCCGTATGACCCGGATCATTTGCCGCGCGAGATTGAACTGATCGAAGCGTTCCGTCAGCGACATCCAAAACTTCCGCAAGTGGCCTGTTTCGACACGGCGTTTCACCAAAGCATGCCGCGGGTGGCCAAGCTGCTACCCATTCCGCGCCGCTTCGACGCCAAGGGAATTCAACGCTACGGTTTCCACGGCTTGTCCTACGCTTATCTGATGGAAGAACTCACGCGCCTTGGCGACCCGGCGGCAACGAAGGGCCGCGTAATCCTCGCCCATCTCGGCAACGGCGCGAGTCTGGCTGCCGTGCGCGACGGCAAGAGCCTCGACACCAGCATGGGCTTCACGCCGACAGCGGGATTGGTGATGAGCACCCGCTCCGGTGATTTAGATCCCGGCCTCGCGCCGTATCTGGCGCGCACCGAGCAGATGACCACCAGCCAGTTTTACAAAATGGTCAACCACGAGTCCGGGCTGCTCGGCGTTTCGGAAACCAGCTCCGACATGCGCGATCTGCTCGACCACGAAACGCAGGACGTGCGGGCGGCGGAAGCCGTGGCGCTGTTTTGTTATCAGGCGAAAAAGTGGATCGGGGCCTTCGCCGCTGCGCTCGGCGGATTGGACACGCTCGTCTTCGCCGGCGGCATCGGTGAAAATGCGCCCATCGTCCGCGCCTGCATTTGTGAACGGCTTAATTTCCTTGGTGTCGAAATAAACGAGGCGCGGAACGCCGGCAATGCCGACGTGATTTCTGCGGATAACGCCCGCGTCACCGTGCGCGTCATTCGCACGGACGAAGAACTGATGATTGCGTGCTCGGTCTGCCGCCTTCTCAGTTCCGGCGCGTTGAACCAAAAGGTTTGAATAATGAAAACAAACACCCTCACCCCGGAATTATTCCAAAAGATGGACGCCTATTGGCGCGCCGCCAATTATCTGTCGGTCGGCCAGATTTATCTATTCGATAATCCGCTATTGAAGCGGCCGCTTGCGCTCACGGACATCAAGCACATGCTGCTCGGACATTGGGGCACGACGCCGGGACAAAACTTCATCTATGTGCATCTGAACCGGGTCATCAAAAAGTATGACCTCGACATGATTTACGTCTCCGGCCCTGGGCACGGCGGGCCGGCGGTTGTGGCCAACACATATCTCGAAGGCACTTACAGCGAGATTTATCCCGAAATCAGCCATGACGAAGCCGGTTTGCAAAAGCTCTTCAAACAATTTTCGTTTCCCGGCGGCATTCCCAGCCACGCCTCGCCGGAATGCCCTGGCTCGATTCACGAAGGCGGCGAACTCGGCTATTCGCTCAGCCATTCGTTCGGTGCGGTGTTCGACAATCCCGATCTCATCGTCGCCTGCTGCGTCGGCGACGGCGAAGCGGAGACTGGGCCGCTGGCGACTTCGTGGCAGTCCAACAAATTTCTTGATCCCGTCACCGACGGCGCGGTGCTGCCGATTCTGCACCTCAACGGTTACAAGATCGCCAACCCAACCATCCTCGCGCGCATTGAACCCGAAGAACTGGATCAGTTGCTGCGCGGTAATGGTTGGACGCCTTATTACGTCGAAGGCCATGAGCCGGCGCTGATGCACGAGGCCATGGCCGCGACGTTGGATCAAGTAGTGGAGGAAATCAAACGCATCCAGCACGAAGCGCGCGTGAACGGCAATACCATGCGTCCGCGCTGGCCCATGATTGTCATCAAATCTCCGAAAGGCTGGACGGGGCCGAAGTGGGTGGACGGCCTGCAAATCGAAGGCACGTTCCGCGCACATCAGGTTCCGCTTTCTGACCCGGCCACCCATCCCGAACATCTCAAGTTGCTGGAAGACTGGCTGCGAAGTTACCGACCGGAGGAACTCTTCGATGCGCAAGATAAGTTGAAATCCGAGTTGGCCGAACTCGCGCCCCAAGGCAAACGCCGCATGGGCGCAAATCCCCACGCCAACGGCGGCATTCTGCTCCGCGACCTCGTGATGCCCGACTTTCGTAAATACGCGGTGAAAGTTCCGTCACCCGGATCGGTTCAGGCGGCTGACGCTAACGAACTCGGCGTATTCCTCCGCGATGTGGCCAAACTCAACCTGGATCAGCGCAATTTCCGAATCTTCGGCCCGGACGAAACACTTTCCAACCGGTTGACCGCCGTGTTTGAGGTGACCAACCGGCAATGGGACGCGCGGCAGCAGGACAACGATGAGTTCCTCGCCCCGGACGGCCGCGTCATGGAAATGTTGAGCGAGCATCAATGCGAAGGCTGGCTCGAAGGCTATCTGCTCACCGGCCGACACGGGCTTTTCAACTGCTACGAGGCTTTCATCCACATCATTGACTCGATGTTCAACCAGCACGCCAAGTGGCTGAAGGTCACGGCGACGTTGCCATGGCGACGGCCCATCGCCTCGCTGAATTATTTACTGGCCTCGCATGTCTGGCAGCAGATGCACAACGGCTTCACGCACCAAGACCCCGGGTTTATTGATCACGTTGTGAACAAGAAAGCCTCCGTCGTGCGCGTCTATTTGCCGCCGGATGCCAACTGTCTGCTCTCGGTCTGGGATCATTGCCTGCGCAGCCGCCACTACGTCAACGTCGTCATCGCCGGCAAGTATCAAGCCCCGCAATGGCTGACGATGGATGCCGCCGTGAAGCATTGCACGGAAGGCATTGGCATCTGGCACTGGGCCAGTAGCGACGCCGGCGCCGAACCCGATGTCGTCATGGCCTGCTGCGGCGACGTGCCGACGCTGGAGACGCTCGCCGCCGTCTCCATCCTGCGCGAGCATCTGCCTGACCTGAAAGTTCGCGTCGTCAATGTCGTGGACCTGATGAAGTTGGAGCCGCAGAGTGAACATCCGCACGGTTTGAGCGACGCGGCCTTCGATGCGCTGTTCACCAAGGACAAGCCGGTCATCTTCGCTTTTCACGCGTATCCGTGGTTGATCCACCGGCTGACTTACCGCCGCACCAATCACGACAACATCCATGTCCGTGGCTACAAGGAAGAAGGCACGATTACGACACCGTTCGACATGACGGTGCTGAACGATCTGGACCGCTTTCATCTCGTGATGGACACGATTGATCGTCTGCCACAGACCGGTAAAGGCCAAGCCCTCAAGGAACAACTCAAAGCCAAGCTCATCGAGCACAAGCAATACATTGATAAAAACGGAGAAGACCTTCCGGAAATCCGCAACTGGAAATGGCCAGTGTCACCTTTATGAATCGAGACATTCCAATCCATCGGCCTTACTGGAGACGAGCGCATCGCGACTGGCGTCTCTGGGGTATCGTGATTTTGATGTTGGTAGCCATGGCAGTCTATCTGATGACCGGTGACTTGCGGTGGCGGTTCCAAGCGCAGCCGCAGCCGCCGCAACCTATTTCCGCCCCGGCCGGCAACTGAAATTTGACCGCAAACATACGCACCGGAAAAGGATTACTATGAATACACAAATTCTAACCGACACCGCGAAGGCGATGGTGGCCAATGACAAGGGGCTGTTGGCGATGGATGAAAGTCATCCCACCTGCAACAAGCGCTTCGCAAAGCTGGGCATTCCGCAGACCGTGGAAACCCGTCGTGCTTATCGGGAACTGATTGTGACCACGCCCGGCCTTGGCGAAAGCATAAGCGGAGCAATTCTTTTCGACGAGACGATCCGCCAGCAGAAGAAAGACGGCACTCCGTTTATTAAAATCCTCACCGATGCGGGGATCATTCCCGGCATCAAAGTTGATACCGGAGCAAAAGACCTGGCCGGTTATCCCGGAGAGAAAATCACCGAGGGACTGGATGGCTTGCGCGACCGGCTCAAGGAGTATTTTCAAATGGGCGCGCGTTTTGCCAAGTGGCGCGCGGTGATCAGCATCGGCGCTGACATTCCCAGCCGGGGTTGCATCGAAGCCAACGCCCACGCGCTGGCCCGCTATGCCGCGTTGTGCCAGGAGGCCGGAATGGTTCCCGTTGTCGAACCGGAAGTGTTGATGGACGGCGATCATTCCCTGGAGCGGTGCCGCGAGGTGACGGAAGAAGTATTGCGAACGGTTTTCATCCAGCTCAATGTCCAGCGCGTGCTGCTGGAAGGCATGATTCTCAAACCCAACATGGTGCTGCCGGGATTGACCTGCCCACCGCCCCAAGAAGTCAAAGAAGTGGGCGTCGGCGAACAGCAGTATCAGGTGAGACTGAAGGACCGTCAACCGGACGAGAAGCAAGATATTGACGAAGTGGCCAACATCACGGTGAAGAGTCTCTGGCGAACCGTCCCCGCTGCGGTTCCGGGGATTGCCTTTTTGTCCGGCGGCCAATCTGCCGAACTGGCCTCGGCCCGTTTGAATGCAATGAATCTTCGCTTCAAGTCGCAATTGCCCTGGGCGCTGGCGTTTTCATTTGCCCGCGCGATTCAGCAGCCGGCTTTGGAAATCTGGCAAGGCAAGGAGGCCAACGTGAAAGCGGCACAGCAGGCTCTGCTTCATCGCGCCATATGCAACCGCTCTGCGCGCCGGGGCGAATACACCGCCGCGATGGAAAGTACAACCCCGGCCTCTGCAAGTTGATCAAGCGATGGCCTGCATTGATTTTGCGCAAGCTGCAATCGGTCCGGTGTTGCCAATGGTGGATGAGCTGAAGCCGGTGTTGCGCGAGCGGCTCTTTGATTGTAAACATTTCTGGTTGTGGCGGTTCGGCGCAGAATAGCCATTTGGAGTGGGTGCCGAAAGAACTCCGCGGGTGTTGGTGTGCCTCGCCGGTGATGGTCTAGTGGAGCACGATGGCGCTATCCGCGTCTGACCGCAGGCGTCACTGAGTCCAGAGCTGGCCGTGTGGTCACAGCTTTCTTCAATGCGGGTAACACCCCATAGCCCCGGCAAAAGCTCCAGTTCAAAATAGCTGTGTGAAACAACTATGAAAAATAAACTGGATTACGATCGCACTGATGACGCTCGTGCTTAGTGCGGCGATTCCAGTCATGACCGGTTGCAAAACATCAGAGGTGGCCGCCAACGGTCGCCAGACTGTCAAATATATCTGCCCGATGCACCCCGAAGTCGTGCAGGACACACCCGGTAATCCGCCGGTGCAAAGTGCAAACAATCAAAAATCATGAACAAAGAAACACAAGCAGTTAAGAATGACATTTGGGGCGGGACGATTATCGGCATTCTCCTCGCCCGCCGCTGTTCCCGCAGCCGTGATTAATGTTCTTATGGCCGCACCTACAGCAGAATCACGGTAAAATCCATATCAAATAAAGGCAAATTTATGTTACGCAGCATTCAAAAACTATACGGGAGCAAACTCGGTGCATCGGATGGCGACATCGGCCAGGTGAAAGATTTTTATTTCAACGATCATACTTGGGCAATTCGGTATGTCGTAGCGGACACGGGAAACTGGTTGACGGGGCGGCAGGTGCTGCTTTCGCCGCACGCATTCGGCAGCGTCTATCCCGCCGGCAAAGCCATGCTCGTGAAGCTGA
>CAYUGC010000227.1:0-5910 GCA_964444085.1 uncultured Bifidobacteriaceae bacterium
CAATCTGCTCCTGCAAATACGGAATGCACGTCGCGCGCTCCTCCGGCGTGGGCGGACGGTTGCCGGCGGATTGTCCCGGCGTGTCCGGCCGGCACTTCAAGATGTTCGCAATGTAAACGTCCGCGCGCGAAAGGCCGGTGGCCAAAATAATTTTCGTGAGCAACTGTCCGGCGCGGCCCACGAACGGCTCGCCCTGCTCATCTTCATCCGCGCCCGGCGCCTCGCCGACGAACATCAGTTGCGCGTCAATGTTGCCGACGCCGAACACGACGGTGGTGCGCGACGCCGCGAGGTGCGGGCATTTCACGCACGCCAGCGCGCGTTCGCGCAACGCAGTGAACGCGGCGGCTTTGGCCGGCGAGGCGCTGGTGATGGGTGCCTGAAGGCTGGCGTTTGGCGTCTGGGGTTTGGGTGCGGGAGCAATGGTTTTCTTGGGCGGCATGGAAATGGTGGGTTCAGTTTTGATGGCCGGCGATGCGGGCGTTCTGGTAATTGGCGATTGAAAATTGGAAATTGGAAATTTCGGCGCCAGCGCGAGCGCGCGGAGCGTTTCCGGCGCGACGGCGACATGGCGCGCGCCGCGCGATTTCAGACCTTCAAGGTGCTGGATCGTCGCGTCGAGGAGCTGCCGGTAGTCGTCGGACATGGCGTCATCGTAACCGCTGGGCGGCGCGGCGGCAACCGCATCCACAGTTTGGGTGACTTGCGGCGGCGTCACCTTTGCGGGAAGCTATCGTCCTAATCTGCATGAAACTCATCCGCGCCCTATTGCTCGCCGGCATCTGCCTGTCTCCGCTCATGGCCACGGCGCGCACCACGGAAAGTTTTGATTCCGGCTGGCGGTTTCTCAAAGCCGATGCCACCGGCGCGGAACAAAATAATTTCAACGACTCCGCCTGGCGCACACTCGACGTGCCGCACGACTGGAGCATCGAAGGCCCGTTCGCAGAAACGAACATAACCGGCGGCGCGGGCGCGTTCCTGCCGAGCGGCGTCGGCTGGTATCGCAAACATTTTTCGCTGTCGAAAACTGCCCCTGACAAATGTGTGTCCGTCGAGTTCGACGGCGTGATGCAGAATTGCGATATTTGGATTAACGGTTTTTACCTCGGCCACCGCCCGAACGGCTACGTCAGCTTCAGCTACGAACTGGCCGGCCATCTGCACTTCGGCGGCGACAATGTCCTTGCCGTCCGCTGTGACACGTCGGCGCAACCGGCGTCGCGCTGGTATTCCGGGGCGGGCATCTACCGGCACGTCCGGCTGGTGGTGACGGAGCCAATTCATATCGCAGGAAACGGTGTGTTTGTCAGCACTCCCAAAGTTTCCGCCACGGAGGCGACGGTACGGATTGAAACCGCCATCATTAACAAATCCGCCGCTCCGCGCGAAATCACCGTGCAAGCAAAACTGGTTTCCCCCGCTGGAAAAACCGTTGCGTCCGTTGAGTCGAAAGCGACCTTGCCCGGAACGCCGAGCGCCGGCTCCGCTCGAACCGGCAACCCCTCGGAACTGGCCGGGACGGTGCCCGGCGCTTCGAACGACGGCCGGTTCCTCCAGCAAATCATTTTCCCCAAGCCACAGCTCTGGAATCTGGACGACCCGAAACTTTATTCCATCGTCAGCGAAGTGCGCGCCGGCAAAAAAGTTTTGGACGCGGCGACCAACACCTTCGGCATCCGCGACACCCATTTCGAGGCCGACACCGGCTTCTGGCTGAACGGAAAAAACCTCAAGCTCAACGGCGTCTGTCTGCATCACGACGGCGGCGCGTTCGGCGCGGCGGTGCCGCTGGCGATTTGGGAGGCGCGCTTGAAAGCTTTGAAAATACTGGGCGTAAATGCCATCCGCACGGCGCACAATCCACCCGCGCCGGAATTCCTCGACCTATGCGACCACCTGGGCTTTCTCGTGATGGATGAATTTTTTGATTGCTGGACGATGGCGAAAAACCCGTTTGATTATCATTTATATTTTGACGAGTGGTCGAAGACCGATGAGCGCGACACGATTCGGCGCGACCGCAATCATCCGAGCGTGATTATTTATTCCATCGGCAACGAGATCCACGACACGCCGCAAGCGGAAAAGGCCAAGCGCATTTTGAAAGGACTGGTGGATGTCGCGCATGCCGCCGACCCGACCCGACCAGTGACCCAGGCGTTGTTCCGCCCGAACGTCAGCCATGATTACGATGACGGCCTCGCCGACTTGCTCGACGTCGTCGGACAAAATTATCGCGAGCAGGAAATTCTCGCCGCGCACGAGCAGAAGCCGACGCGCAAAATTCTAGGCACGGAAAACACGCACGACCGCAACCAGTGGCTGGCCGTGCGCGATCACGCGCCTTACGCCGGACAGTTTTTGTGGACGGGCATTGATTATCTTGGCGAGGCGCGCAAATGGCCGACGGTGGGCCACGGCTCCGGCCTGCTCGACCGCACCGGCACCATCCGCCCGCTCGCGCGCGAACGCCAGAGCTGGTGGAGCACCACGTCGATGGTCGCCGTCAATCGCCGCGTATCTTCAGGCGATCTGATGCCGACCGATCCCGGCTACGGCGGTGAAGAGCGCCACACGCAGGTCGTGTTTGCCGATTGGACACCCCGCAATCTTGAACCGCATAACGAAAACGTGGAAATTTACTCGAACTGCAAAGAAGTGGAATTGTTCCTGAACGGCCAGTCGCTCGGCAAAAAGGAAATCAACCCCGATGCGTCGCCGCGCAACTGGCTGGTGCCGTTCGCGCCAGGCGTTTTGAAAGCAGTCGCCCGCGATGAAAATGGCAAGGAGATTGCCACGGACGAACTGCGCACGGCGGGCAAGCCGGCGAAAATTGTTTTGTCCACGGAGACAAAAATCCTTTCGCCAGACTTTGACGAGGTGGCGATCGTCCGCGCCAAAATCACGGACGCCGCCGGCATCGAGATTCCGCGCGCCACGGATTTTATTTCGTTCCAGGTTTCCGGCCCCGGCGTCATCGCCGCCGTGGACAATGGCGACAACGCCAGCCATGAAAGTTTTCAGGCCGGCGAACGCCGCGCGTTTCAGGGCGAGTGCGTCGCATTCGTAAAAGCCACGGCGGTCTCAGGCAAAATCACTCTGACCGCTGTTGCCGCCGGACTAAAAGGCGATTCAGTCAGCTTTGCAGCCACGAAACCAACAACCTTCAAATGAAATCTGGCTTTCTGAACCACTTTGCGTTTGCGACGGCATTGGCCTGCGCCGGCTATGCCACGGCCACGGAAAATGCACCGCTGAAATTTGCCTTTGGCGACCGCGCGCCGGAAGCCGGCTGGACGCAGGTGGCTGCGACCAGTGTTTATTCCACCAAGGCTGGCTTTGGCTTCGAACCGGGCTTGCCGCGCCAAAGCGAAGCGACGGCGGGCGCAGAAATCAGCGGAAAAGACTTTCTCACGAGCGAAAAGCCGTTTCTCTTTTCCATCAAACTGCCGGAAGGCAATTACGCCGTGACCGCGCTGATAAATGACAAGGAGGGCAAAGCCGTAACCACCGTGAAAGCCGAGCAACGCCGGCTGATGCTGGAGAAGATGCAGTTTCATCCCGGCACGCTGGCGGCACGCACGTTCATCGTGAATGTCCGCACGGCACGCATTTCGGACACGAAAAAGGTAAAGCTCAAGCAGCGAGAACTCGAAACCGAGACCGTGGACTGGGATGACAAGCTGACGCTGGAGTTCGACGGCACACACCCGACGCTGCGCGCGCTGGTAATCGCGCCGACGAATATGCCGACGGTTTACCTCGCCGGCGACTCGACGGTGTGCGACCAGCCGGCCGAGCCGTGGAACAGTTGGGGCCAGATGCTGCCGCGTTTTTTCCGGCCGGATGTGGCGGTGGCAAATTACGCCGAGTCCGGCGAAACCATCAAAAGTTCGCTCGGCGCGTATCGCTTCGACAAGATTTTCAGCCTGATGAAACCGGGCGATTATCTGTTCGTGCAGTTTGGCCATAATGACCAGAAGGACAAGGCGACGAATGCGCTGGCAACTTACAAAGCCAACTTGAAGAAAATCGTCGCACGCACGCGCGAACTGGGCGGCACGCCGGTGCTGGTGACTTCGATGGAGCGTAAAAAGGGCGTCGAGGAAAACACGCTTGCCGGTTATCCCGACACGGTTCGCGCCGTGGCGAAAGAGGAATACTGCGCGCTGATTGATTTGAACGCGATGAGCAAAGTTTTTTACCGCGCGCTCGGCACGGATTTGGACAAGGCGTTTCAGGACGGCACACACCACAACAATTACGGCAGCTACGAACTGGCCAAGTGCGTCGTGGCCGGCATCCAGCAGGTCAAGCTGCCGCTGGCGAAATCCATCGTGGCGGACTTTGGCGATTTTGATCCGGCGAAACCGGATGCGGTGGCGACGTTTGAAATGCCAGCCAGCCCGACGGTCTCCAAAGAAAAGCCGCTGGGGAATTGATTTGAAAAACCCGTGGTAGCACCCGCCTCCGGCGGGTGGTTTTGGGCGTCGCGCCCGAAACAGCGTGGCGAACCGACACCTTTCCATTCGCGAAACACCAGGCAAATTCACACGGCTTGGCTCGCGCAATTTGGCGGGACGCCGAATTGAACCCGCGAGACGCGGGTGCTATCACGGATTATTTCGCCGTCACCGGCGTCAGCGTCACCGGGCCAAGCAGACCGCAATCCGCCAGCGGCCAGTTCGAAGCGTCGAAGGGTTTGTAATTGATATCCACGATGTTGATGTCGCGGAAGGTTTTCCACGGCACGCCGCGCCGGTCGAGATCGCGGATGCGGTTGGCGGCGACGCTGGTGACTTCCACTTCGAGCGTGTTGCCGGTGGGTTTCAAGTTGTCCACGACCACGCGGAACGGCGGCGTGATAAGCGTGCCATAATCCTTGCCGTTCACGCGCACCCGCGCGCTCTGGCGCACGTCGCCGAGATCCAGAAAGAATTTCGAATTCTGCGCGTCAAATGTGGTTGCGTATTTCGCGGTGCCGGCGAAAGCTTGCGCGTTCGTATCGGGGAACGTCGTCCACGAGGCGAGCTTGGTGGTTTGAAAATCGGCCGGCAGCGTCGGGCCACCGAGGATGAATTTCACGTTCCACGGGCCGGTAATTTCAACCGGCCGGCTGTTGGTGTGCCAATAAACTTTATCCGGACTTTCAATATTTTTAGGCACCGCTTTTACCGAACGCAAAACACGGAGAACTACAGACTCACCGGCAGCAAGTTGCAGATAAACTTCCGCTAAATTTCCTGAAGTCGGTCGGGTTCTTGCCACACTCAAATCTCCCGTCATGGGATTAAGAACTTCAACCGGTGCAGTAAGCCGATAGAGCGTTATCCATCCTTCAAAGTCTTTGTTTGAACGATTGGCGATAAAATAATTCCATCCTCCGTCGAATGAACGACGAACAAAAGAAAGTCCGCTAGTTATCATGGGTTCTGGGTAGGCAATGGGGGAAAGAACTTCAAACAAATCATCTTCGGCGATGAATCCATCTCCCACGCGTGCAACCTTCACTTTAATTTTTGAATCAGGAGAAGAAATCCCACGAACATACGAAAATTGTAATTTCCCAACGAGTCGTTTGATTTCTGTTCTTTGTTTTTCTGTGTCTGCCCACCCTGAAACATCTTGAGGCAAATCGCCTTCAAAAAGGATGGGTGCTCCCTTGCCTGCCAATGCTAGCAATTGTTTGTAGGTTTCTAACGGAATATATTTGCACTCTGGAACGACGATGACTTTATAATTCCCTCCGGGCATCTGGATTTTTCCGTCGGCAACTTTCGCCGTTTTCAATTGCGCGTCGGAAACGTAGTCAAACGCATAGCCTTTATCCCACAATTCCTTCGCCGTCCGGCCGATGGGCTGGCCCTCGAACCAGTCGCGGGCATGGACGGTGAGTTGCGGCAGCAG
>CAYUGC010000228.1:0-5909 GCA_964444085.1 uncultured Bifidobacteriaceae bacterium
CCGGCCTGACGAACACGGAACAGGTGAGCGTGCAGCGCTGGCTGGATGGCAACGCGAACGGCACGATTGATGCCGGCGAGCAGTTGGTGGACGCCTTCAAAATCAAGGACGGCGGCGCGATGATCATCAGCGGGGTGACGAACCTGAATGTGCCATTCGACAGCAACGCGGCCACGGGCGCGATCACGACGGCGTTGAGTTTCGCGGCGGGGCTGGCGATCGAGAACATGACGGGCCATTTTGTCTGCGCGCTGACCAGCCCAACGGGACGATTCGCGCCGGTGACGGCGACGTTGGTGGTGACGAACTCGACGCAGAGCCAGTTCATCAGCGGCGTGGTTTACAGCAACGGGGTGCCGGCACCTTACGCGGTGGTGGTGCCGCAGGATTTGCTGGCGAACAATCCGGCGGGCGCGACGATGGCCGACGGCAGCGGACATTATTATCTGCCCATCCGCACGGGCAATTTCGCGCTGATCGGGGTGGCCCCGAATTGTTATCTCGACCAGAGCACCGCGCCGTCGTTCACGCTGACCAACGGCATGGCCGCGACGAATGACATATTCCTGACGGGCGGCGGGACGAATGTCATCGCCGGCACGGTGTATGACGCGGCCAACAGCAACGGCATTGGCGGACTGCTGGTGCAATTGCAGTCGGGCAATCTGTTCGCGGTCGCGTTCACGGACACGAACGGGAAATATTCCGCCGCCGTCGCGCCCGGTTTCTGGAAGATCAAGCCCAGCAAGGAGCGCCTGGTGCGCCGCGCCTATGTGCTGCCGCAGGCGACGTTCCAAGTAAACGCGTCCGCCGGCAGTGTGTCGAATGCGAACATCGCCCTGCCCAAGGGCAACGCGCTGTTTTACGGCCGCCTCACGGACAACGGCGGCCAGCCCTTCGCGAATGTGGAGGTGGAAGCCGACACGTTCGGTTCGGACAATACTTTCTCGGCCAAGGGCTACAGCGACCAGAACGGATATTACACGGTCGCGTGCCTGGGGGACGTGACGAACCAATGGAATTGCAGCGTGAACAACGGGAAGAACACGGTCATCGCCAATTATGTGGTGAACACGTTCATGACCACGACCAATGTCCCCAACCAGGTGAACTTGCAGAACTTCATCGCCCTGCCCGCGACGGCCACGATTTCCGGCCAGGTGACGGACAACTCCGGCACGAACGTGGCCGGGGTCACGCTGACGGCCAACGCGATGATTGGCGGCAACAATTACCAGACGCTCGACGCGACGACGGATAATTCGGGCAATTACACGCTGGCGGTGGCGGCGGGACAATGGAACGTGCAGTTCCTGACGGGCGGCCATGATTCCGACAACATTGACAATCGCGGCTACGAGGATTTGACGTTCCTGCATGCGGTGAACATTCCGCCGACGAACGCGGTGCTGAACCTCACGCTATATCCCATCGGCACGCCGGTGGTCGGGGCGTTGCAGCGCTTTTCGTCAACGCAATTCGGGTTTGTCATCAACGGCGCGACCAATGTGAACTACACGGTGCTGGTCTCAACGAACCGGGCCTCGACCAACTGGGCCGCCCTGCTCTCCTTCCAACTGACGACCAATCCGTTCCCCATCGTGGACGTGAACGCGACGAACAGCGCGCGGTATTATCGCGTGCTGAAGAATTAGAGCATTTCCATAAATCCGGTAGCGCGGCGGAATCAGATTTGAAAGATTTGCCGGGCAATACGCCGGCGGGCGAGTTGGTGTGGCCGGGTAAATAAATGGGCACAGCCGGCGCCACGTATGCCGCGCGGGAACCCCCCACCCCCGCCCACTCCCCCAGGGAGAGGGAGAAACGCTCCCCATATTCAGGCGTAACCACGACGGCCGGTTGCTTGATGACTCACGAATTTTAGCAAGTCGGCCAGACTTAACTTAAACCGCCTTAATTCCCAATCCTGAAAAGTGTGTGAGCCGGCGCCGCCGAGAAATCAAGGCGCCATTGGAGAAACTGAAACAACCAGCCGGGCGCGTCAAAACAGGGATTTCAGGAGATAAAACCCGCCCACCGCCAAGCCAAGCATGGGCAGCGCACACAGAGGAATGACAAGGTTGCCCAGCCAAGTGCGCCGTGAACGCAGCAGCCAAAGACCGACGCCATCAATCAACAGCCATAAGCCAAAACAGATCAGGATGATTCGCAAGCTGCCGCGCGCGGCCCGCCACTCAAAATAATCGCCCCAACTGGAGTCGTAAAACGAGGTGACGAAACCGAAAATGTTGTGCGGACGGGAACCCGGCACCAGCAAGGCCACCGCCACCACAGCAAATCCGGACAGACAAAGCCAGCGAATTTGGCGCGAAACTTTCAATTCCGGTTGCATAGCCAGATAAAGATTTGTTGCGGCAAAAGTAATCCAGTTCGCAGCCCGAGGCAATACGTCATTGCGGACGGAGCTTCAAGATCAGGTCCTTGCTCTCCAGCGCGTCGCCATTCGCCACGCAGATTTCATCCACCACGCCGTCCGCGGGCGCGTAGATCGTCGTCTGCATCTTCATGGCTTCAAGCGTCAGCAACTTGTCGCCCTTCGCCACCTTCGCCCCCACGCCCACCGCGAGCGCGGTGACGAGGCCGGGGATGGGCGCGCCGACTTCACTCGGCTTGGCCGGGTCGGCCTTGACGCGCGCCTTCACCGTCGGCTTCGCGGAACGGTCCACAATGGCGAGCTGCCGCGTCATGCCGTTCAGCTCAAAGTTCACCGTGCGTTTGCCTTCGGGATCCACCGCGCCAATGTTCACCATGCGGATGAACAACGTCTTGCCCGGCTCGATCTCCACGGAAATCTCCTGCCCCGGCTTCATCCCGTAGAAAAACGCCGGCGTCGGCAGCGCGGACAAACGGCCGTAGCTGCTCTCGTTCTTCGCGAACGCCGCGAACACTTCGGGATACATGATATGGCTGAAGACATCGTCCTCCGTCGCCTCGCGCTTGAGCTTCGCGGAAAGTTCGGCGGCGATTTTTTTGAAGTTCAGCGGTTTCAAAGCTTCGCCCGGCCGGCCCTTCAGCGGCTTGCGATCACCGAGGACGACGTGCTGCAATTTCTTCGGCCAGCCGCCGAGCGGTTGACCGAGCCCGCCGCCGATCATATCAATCACCGACTCCGGGAACGGCGTGCCGCCCGGTTCGAGGTTCAGCACATCCGCCGGCTTGATGCCGCGCGTGACGAGAAACATCGTCATGTCGCCGACCACCTTGCTGCTGGGCGTGACCTTCACGATGTCGCCGAAAAGCTGGTTTACCTCCGCGTAAGTCCGCGCAATCTCCGGCCAGCGATGCGCCAGCCCCATCGAAGCCGCCTGCTCCTTGAGATTGGTAAATTGTCCGCCGGGCATCTCGTGCAGATACACTTCCGCGCTGCCGGATTTCGGCGCGGTGTCAAACGGCGCGTAATAGGCACGCACCTGCTCCCAGTAATCCGCGAACTCATTCAACGCGTCCAAATCCAAGCCGGTGGCGCGCTTGGTGAATTGCAGAGCGGCCACGATGGAATTCAGATTCGGCTGGCTGGTCGAGCCGCTCATCGAAGCGATGGCGAGGTCGGCGATGTCCACGCCCGCCTCCGCCGCGCTCAACACCGACGCGGCGGCGATGCCGCTGGTGTCGTGCGTGTGGAAATGAATCGGGATGCCGATTTCATCCTTCAACGCTTTCACCAGCACGCTGGCCGCCGCCGGTTTGCACAGTCCCGCCATGTCTTTGATGGCAAGGATGTGCGCGCCCATCTTCTCCAGTTCCTTCGCCAGCTTGACGTAATACTTGAGCGAATACTTGTCGCGCGCCGGGTCAAGAATGTTGCCGGTGTAGCAGATCGCCGCCTCGCAGACCGCGTGCGTCGTCTGCACGGCGTCCATCGCCACGGTGAGGTTTGGCAGATAATTCAGCGAATCGAAAATGCGAAAAATATCCATGCCGCTCGCCGCCGCGTGCTTCACGAAACCGGCCACCGCGTTGTCGGGATAATTGGAATAGCCCACCGCGTTCGAGCCGCGAAAGAGCATCTGGAAACAGATGTTCGGAATCCGCTGGCGCAAATCGCGCAGGCGCTGCCACGGGTCTTCGTGCAGGAAACGCATCGAGGTGTCAAACGTCGCCCCGCCCCACATCTCCAGCGAAAACAGATTCGGCGTGCGCTGCGCGACGGCTTCCGCCACCGCCAGCATATCGTAGCCGCGCAGGCGCGTGGCGAAGAGCGATTGATGCGCATCGCGGAAGGTCGTGTCGGTGATGAGCAACGGCTTTTGCTTGAGCGTCCACTCGGCGAACTTCTTCGGGCCAAGTTCCAGCAGCAACTGCCGCGTGCCGTTCGGCGCAACCAGCTTGCGCTCGTGCGCCGGGATGCGCGCAGCCACGAAGGTTTCCTTCGGCACAAAACCTTTCGCCTGCGGATTGCCGTTGACCGTCACGTCGCCGATGAAGGTCAGCAGCTTCGTCGCGCGGTCGCGGCGCGGCTTGAGCTGGAACAGTTCCGGCGTGGTGTCAATCAACGTGGTCGAGGCCTGGCCGCTGCGGAACGTTTCATTGTGGATGACGTTTTCGAGGAACGGAATGTTCGTCTTCACGCCGCGGATGCGGAACTCCGCCAGCGCGCGATCCATGCGCTGCAGCGCGGCGGCGAACGTCTGCGCGCTCACCGTGAGCTTCACCAACAGCGAATCGTAAAACGGCGTGATGACCGCGCCGCCGTAACCCATGCCGCCGTCCAGCCGCACGCCGAAACCGCCGGCGGAGCGATACGTCAGGATGCGGCCGTAGTCCGGTTGAAATTTGTTTTCCGGGTCTTCCGTCGTGATGCGGCATTGGACGGCGTACCCGTTGCGCGGAATGTCTTCCTGCGCCGGGATGCCGACTTCCGGGCCGTGCATCGGCTGGCCGTCGGCGATCAAGATTTGCGAGCGCACCAAGTCGAGGCCGGTGATGACTTCCGTGACCGTGTGCTCCACCTGGATGCGCGGGTTCATCTCGATGAAGAACCATTCCTTGGTGTCCTGATCGTAGAGAAATTCCACCGTGCCCGCATTGTCGTATTTGATTTCGCGGCAGAGCTTCACAGCGGCGGCGCACAATTCCGCGCGCACATTGCGGTCGAGCTCCACGCTCGGCGCGATTTCGATGACCTTCTGATGGCGGCGCTGCACGGAGCAATCGCGTTCGTGCAGGTGCACCACCTTGCCGTGCTGGTCGCCGAGGATCTGCACCTCGATGTGCTTGGCGCGGGGAATATATCTTTCGAGAAACACCGCCGGGTTGCCGAACGCGCGCCCCGCCTCGCCTTGCGCCTCGGCGAGCAAATCCGCGAGGTCGCCCGGCTTGTGGACGACGCGCATGCCGCGCCCGCCGCCGCCGAACGCGGCCTTGATGATGAGCGGAAAGCCGATCTGCTTCGCGACCTTCAACGCCTCGGCGCGATCCGCAATGGCGTCTTCCGTGCCGGGCAAGACGGGCACATTGACCTTTTGCGCCAGCGCGCGGGCGGCGGTCTTGTCGCCCATGTTGCGAAGCAGATCCACGCGCGGGCCGACGAAGATGATGCCCGCCGCTGCGCACGCCTGCGCGAACTCCGCGTTCTCGGACAGAAAGCCGTAGCCGGGATGGATGAAGTCCACGCCCTTTTCCTTGGCCAGCGCGATGATGCCAGGGATGTCCAGATACGCGCCGACCGGGCCTTTACCTTCGCCGACGACATACGCCTCGTCCGCCTTGAACCGGTGGATAGCCAGCCGGTCTTCCGCCGCGTAGATGGCGACGGTACGCAGGCCGAGTTCCGTCGCCGCGCGAAAGACGCGGATGGCGATCTCGCTGCGGTTGGCGACGAGCAATTTCCTCGGGCGGACGGGCGCGGCGGATGAATTCATATTATACGTGGAATAAGACACCAAACC
>CAYUGC010000229.1:0-5908 GCA_964444085.1 uncultured Bifidobacteriaceae bacterium
GAACCCATCCTGTTCCTCGCGTCCAAGGAAGCCGACTATATGAACGGCACCATCATGAATGTGGACGGCGGCTGGCTGGCGCGGTAAGGCCCCGGTCAAACCCGGTTTCACGTGAAACTTCAACGGGCGGTGGTCATGGCGACCACCGCCCGTTTACTTGGGGCGGGCAACCCAAAGATTCGCTGGTGCGTCGAGGTGGTTGAGCTTCCCGGTAAAACCTGCCCGGTGGCCGGCAGCCCGAGAACCGGAAAAAGCCAAATGGTTGTGTTCCACTTCCATTTGATTCTGTTGGAACTCCACAGGTAGCCGGGCAGGCCGAGGGCGAGCTGGTTCGGTTTGGTATGGCATGACGGCCTTAAGGTGCCGGGTGTGCAAGGTTGCCGAATGCGGAGGCTGGTGGACGGGAAAAGTTTTGTCGCGGACGCCCACGCGGTTTGTTACGTTGGCGCTTTCCCGCTTATGAAACTGAAAGCCCTCGGTTGGCTGGGTTTGCTGGCGGTGACGGGCTGCATACTGGTGTCGCCGTCACCCAAACATTTCGCCGGGATCGCGCCGCTGGTCTGGTCGCAGCGCCTGGCCGCGTCCGAGATGGCGCGGCGTGGCGATTCACTGGCGTGGAAACCGCATGGCAAGGCGAAGTGGGATTACACGGCGGGACTGTTCACGCTCGCATTGCTCAAACTCAACGAGGTCGCGCCGGACGCAAGGTATGTGGCTTTTTCCCGCAACGCCATCGGGTCGTTTGTCGCGGAGGACGGCCGGATTGCCACCTACAAGATGTCGGAATACCAGCTTGATGCCATCAATCCGGGCAAGACGCTGCTCGCGCTGGCAGCGGCGGATCCAGTCCATCCACGGGCGTATTATTCCGGTGCCACGCTGCTGGCGTTGCAGTTCCTCGCGCAGCCGCGCACGCCGGACGGTGGGTTCTGGCACAAGCAGAAATATACCAATCAAATGTGGCTGGACGGGATTTACATGTCCGCGCCATTTTATTGCGCGATGGGGCGCTACCTGACAACGCCGGACCAGGCGTATGACGAGGTGGCCAAACAGATCCGCCTGATTGACCGGCACACTTACGACGCGCGGACGGGCTTGAATTATCACGGTTGGGACGCGGCGAAAATTCAGCCGTGGGCGAATCCGCTGACGGGCTGTTCGTCCAATTTCTGGGGCCGCGGCGAAGGCTGGTATGCGATGGCGCTGGTGGATTTGCTGGATGATTTCCCGACCAACCACCCGGCGCGGGCGGAAATTATCGCGACGCTGCAAAAAACGGCGCGCGGCATCGTGAACTGGCAGGACGCGAAAACCGGTCTGTGGTGGCAAGTCTTGGATCAGGGCGGGCGCAAAGGCAATTACCTCGAAGCCACGGCGTCGGCGATGTTCGTCTATGCGCTGGCGAAAGGTGTGAACCACGACTACCTGTCGCGCGATTACATCCCGGCGATCAATCAGGGTTATGCCGGCATCATCAAGCATCTCCTCAAGCCGGACGGCCCGAATAGCTGGTCGCTCACACAATGCTGTTCGGTCGCCGGTCTCGGCGGTTCGCCGGGCAGCAGACATTATCGCTCCGGCAGTTTTGATTACTACATCAGCGAGCCGGTGGTGACCAATGATCTAAAAGGCGTCGGGCCGTTCATTCTCGCCGGCATCGAAATGCGGCAACTGGCGGCGGCAAAAAATCAGTAACCATTTCCCGCCGCCTTCATCTGAAAACGCATCCGTCATCCGCTTGAAATCCACATGAAACTTCATCGCTTCCCTTTCGCCGTGTCTGCCGTGGTGGTTCTATTTTTGACCGGCCGGCCGTTGCTTGCGCAACCCGAAGCGGAATCCATCAAGCCCGAGCAATCACTCGTCTCGGCTCAGCTTTCGAGCGAAATCAAGCCGCTGCCGGTGTTGGCCGCCATGCAGCGCGTCGCCGACTGGCAACTTGCGCATCCAAGCATCACCTCCAATCGTCCCGCCAACGGCTGGGTGCAGGCCGTGGGCGATGCCGGCATGATGGCGCTGGCGGGCATTTCCGGTGATGCGAAATACCGCGACGCCATGCTCGCGCTCGGCGAGACGAACGGCTGGCAGCTTGGCAAAAACAAAAAGAGCGCCGACGACCAATGTGTCGGCCAGACCTACGCCGAATTGTATCTGCTCTACCGCGACCCGAAGATGATTGCGCCGCTGCGCGCCGGTTTTGACGACCTCATGGCGCATCCGCCGAAGGACGCGAACCTGAAGTTCAAGGGCGAAGGACAGAGCGCGCTTTGGACGTGGTGCGATTCCTTGTTCATGGCACCGCCCGCGTGGCTGCGGCTTTATTCCGCGACTGGCGATGAGCGTTATCTCAACTTCGCCGTGACGAACTGGTGGCGCACGACGGATTATCTTTACGACCAGGACGAGCATCTGTTCTTCCGCGACAGCACTTATTTCGACAAGCAGGAAGCCAATGGCAAGAAAGTGTTTTGGGGCCGTGGCAACGGCTGGGTGATGGCCGGCCTCGTCCGCGTGATGCAATCATTGCCGACGAATCATCCTGACCGCCCGCGCTTCGAGCAATTGTTCAAGGACATGGCGGCGAAAATCCTGACCTGCCAGCAGCCGGACGGACTCTGGCGCGCGAGCTTGCTTGATCCGGCCAGTTATCCGCTCAAGGAAACCAGCGGCTCCGGCTTTTACACCTACGCACTGGCGTGGGGCGTGAATCAGAGCCTGCTCGACCGCGCGCAATTTGAACCCGCCGTGCGCAAGGCGTGGGCGGCGCTCGTGGCCTGTGTGGATGCGGATGGCAAGCTGACACACGTCCAGCCCATCGGCGCGGATCCGAAACATTTCAAGGAAGACGCCACGGAAGTCTATGGCACCGGCGCTTTCCTGCTCGCGGGCAGCGAGGTTTATCGGATGGCAATTCTTGAAAATTCAAAGGAAGTTGCCGTCAAACTTACCAATCCGGCAAATTTCTGGCGTGAATGTGAAATCATCGAAATTGCAGCAGGCAATATTTTTACAACGGACAATAATGCCTTTGCAGCGATGCACGAGATTTCCGTGATGGATGGAAAGTCTTCACGCATCTTGGATTCACAAACTTATTTGGAGGATTCTCAGGCGAAAATCTTGTTCCGTATTGATGCCACTACCCATCAGCAGTTACCAGTCAACGACGAAAGGCATTCATATTCGGTGCGTAAATTGCTTTTCCAAGTTGACCTCGCTCCCGGCGAGACGCGCACTTTTTATATCCTGGATGCAACTGCGTTGCCCGCCGTGCCGCCGCCCATCGTGAAGACGATGGCGCGTTACGTTACCGAACGCTTCGACGATTTTGCATGGGAGAGCGACCGCATTGCGCATCGCATTTACGGTCAGGCGCTCATCAAGGCCGAGGGCACCGTCAGCAGCGGTGCGGATGTGTGGATCAAGAAGGATCGCGGTCTCATCGTGGACACGATGTATGCCACGAAACATTATCACGAGGACAACGGCGCGTTTATGGACGATTATCGCGTCGGCAAAAGCCGCGGCTGCGGCGGCCTTGGCATCTGGGACGGCAAGAAGCTGTTCGTCTCCAGCAACTGGCGCAATTGGAAGCTCATCATCACCGGCCAGATTCGTTCGGAGTTTGAATTGACCTACGACGCGTGGGACGCCGGCAATGGCCGCAAAGTTTCCGAGGTGAAACGCTTCAGCATTGACGCCGGCTCCTGGCTGACGAAAGTGACGAGCACCATTTCCAGCGAAGACAAATCGCCGTTATCCATCGGCGTGGGCCTGGCCGAGCGCGCCTGTCCGACGAACCGCGAGGAATTCATCGCGCATGACCAGACCGAAGGCTGGCTGACCTACTGGCAGCCGGAGGATCAGCCGAAGGGCACGACCGCCGTGGCGATTCTGCTGCCAAAAGGTTCCGTAAAGGAATTCACCAACGACAATCCCGCCATGCCCGAAAGCGTCAAACACGCGAACGTGCCGCAGCCGACGCACGAAGGTTATCCGCCCATCCGCACGCAGCTTGCCGTCACGCAGATGGAGGTGGATCAGCCGTTCAGCTACTACTTCGGCGCGAGCTGGGACCGCAGCGGCGATTTCACGAACCACGTCCAGTGGGAGGATTACCTGAAACGCTTCGCCGCGCGCCGCGACCAGCCGTTGCAGGTGACGGTGGGGGATTGACCCAAAATTAAACCGCTAATCCGCGCTGATTTCCGCTAATAAAATTTAGTGCTGATGAGCGTAGACTAGCGGTTAAAATTATTTTGCCGGCGCGGCGGATATGACCTTCATCGCTTCCGCCGTGAGCGCGGTGATTTTTGCCCAGTTCTTGTCTGCGACCAGCTTGCGGTCAGCCATCCACGAACCGCCGACGGCGGCAACCTGCGGCACGGCGAGATAGTTCGGTAAGGTCGCGATGGTGATGCCGCCGGTGGGGACAAATTTCACGCCGGTGTGGCCGAACGGGCCGGCGAGTGCCTTGAGCGCGTTCACGCCGCCAAACGTTTCCGCCGGGAAGAATTTTAGGTCTTTCCAGCCGAGTTCCAGCGCGCGCATGATTTCGCTGGGCGTGACGACGCCGGGGAACAGCGGCAGCCAGTTCTTTTGGGCGGCGATGGACACGGCTTCGCTCAAGCCGGGCGAGACGCCGAATTGCGCGCCGGCGTCCACGGCCTGTTTGACTTGGTCGCCGTGCAGCAACGTGCCGGCGCCGACGGCCATTTGCGGAACGCGTTTGCGGATGAGTGCGATGGCGTCGGCGGCGCTCTCGGTGCGGAAAGTGACCTCGATGTTGTTCAGCCCGCCCGCCAGCAGCGCCTCGGCGAGGGGGACGGCATCGTCAACCTTGTCAATGACCGCCACGCAGATGAGCCGTTGTTTGAAATAGGGGTCGGTATTCATATAATTGTCCGGTAATGTTGCCGAAAAACGTTCGTTGGGCGAACACGATTTTGCTGTTTCGTTTACCTTTTTTGATTTCGGCGGCCGGGGATTCAGCCGGGGACCTGCCGGATGAAAAAAACCGTTTATTCCGGTTGGCGTTGGACAAATTCGCCAACTCATAGCAAACTACTTTCAGTATGAGCGAAGAGTCCATGAGCAATTTCACGCCGCGCGCCCAGCAGGTGCTCGCGCTCGCGCGCAAGGAAGCCGACCGGTTGAACCACAACTTTCTCGGCACCGAACATCTCCTGCTTGGCCTGATCAAGCTGGGGCAGGGCGTCGCTGTCAATGTGCTGCAAGCCATGGGCATTGACCTCGAAACCGTCCGCATGGAGGTCGAGAAGCAGGTCGGCACCGGCCCCGATCAAAAGATGATCGGCAACATCCCCTACACGCCGCGCGTCAAAAAAGTCATCGCGCTCGCGCAGAAGGAAGCGAAGAATCTTAACCACACCTACGTTGGCACCGAGCATCTTTTGCTCGGCCTGCTTCGCGAAGGCGACGGCGTGGCGGCGAAAGTCCTCCGCGCTTTGGACGTGGACATCGAGGAGGCGCGTCAGCGCGTGCTGAAGGAGCTTGATCCGAATTTTGCCGCGCAGCAGGGTGGTGAGGAAGCGCCGCAACCCGGCGAACCCGCTCCCGAAAAACCCGCCGCCGGCGAGAAGAAGGGTGACGTCAAGACCCCCGCGCTCAAGGCGTTTGGCCGCGACCTCACCGAAATCGCGCGCAAGGGCGACATGGACCCGGTCATCGGCCGCGCAAGCGAGATTGAGCGCGTCATCCAGATTCTTTGCCGCCGCACGAAGAACAATCCCGTTCTCCTGGGCGAAGCCGGCGTGGGCAAGACCGCCATCGTCGAAGGCCTCGCGCAGGAAATCGCGAAGGGCAACGTCCCGGAACTGCTCTTGAACAAGCGCGTCGTCACGCTCGACCTCGCGCTGATGGTCGCCGGCACGAAATATCGCGG
>CAYUGC010000230.1:0-5890 GCA_964444085.1 uncultured Bifidobacteriaceae bacterium
GCAACCTGCTCGGCGGCGATCCGAATTCCGGCGTGCTCGCCGTCGGCGCGCTGCCACGCATGGGCCAGACGATCCAGTTCCAACGCCGCGACGCCGACGCCGCGTCCGAGGATTTGAAGGAACTGCTGGCGCGCGAAAAAACGCGGCTCGCCAACACGGAAATCTACGGCGGCTGCCTGTTCTGCTGCAACGGGCGCGGCAAGAATCTCTTTGGCCGGCCCAGCCATGATTCCGAGCTGGTGCAGGCGCAGTTCGGCCCGCTGGGCATCGCCGGTTTTTTCTGCAACGGCGAGATCGGCCCCGTCGGCGACCGGAATTTCCTCCACGGCTTCACCGCTGCGCTGGCGCTGTTTGTGAAGAAGTCGGCGTAATTCGCCATTGCTTTTGCCCGCCAAGCCGCCATCCTCCATGGAAGCTTTTTTAAGAATTTGTGCCTGACGAACAATCCAATTTGAACTCGCCTGCGCCGCGCCGGCCGGCCGGCGGCAACAGTCGCCGTCGCGGTCGTCGCGGTGGCCGTGGTCGCGGCCCGCGGCCCGTAACAGCAAAACCCGGCGCGCCGGGCCCCGAAGAAATTTCTCCCGCGCCGGAAGCCGTTGAATCCGCCGTGCCGCCGTCCGAAACGGCGGAGCACGCCGAGCACGCCGAGCACGGGGAACACGAGGCCGAAGCCGCCGGCGGCTTCCGCGAACCCCATTCCGACGAGCCGGAAGGTTTCAGCTCGCATGAAGATGCGCCGCCGTCCGAAGCGCACGAGCCGGAGCCGGCAGCCGAAGCCGCGCCCGCGCCGGAACCGCCGCGCGAGCCGCGCCGCGACCGCGAACAACCACGCCGCGATGACCGCCGGGACGACCGCCGCGATGTTCGCCCGCCACAACCGCCGCCGCGCATCCCGCCGGCGCAACGCCAATGGGTGAAGCCCGCCGATTTCCGGCCCGCCGCGCCCACGGCCATCAGTCAGGCCGTCGAACATGCGATGTTCATTGCCACGGCGTTGAAGGAATTGCACGACCAGATGGATGAAGTTTTGGAACTCGTCGAGATTGCTGAGCGGCAGAAAATCGCCGACGAGCGCGAACTCGATGAACTGCGCCGTGCCCTGCGCCGCATCCAGCCGCAGCGCCAACAGCAACAGCAGCAGCCTCATCATCATCCGCATCACCATCAGCCGCCGCCGCAACGGCCCCAGCCACGCCGCGACGAACCGCGCCAACAGCCGCCGCCGCGTGAGCTGGCGGAAAAGCGCGAGGAGCCGTCGTCCGCGCCGGAAGCCGAGCAGCCGCACACGGATTGAAAATTTTTCCGCGCCATGAACCTCGCGGAAAAACAACAGCAACTCACCGCCGAACTCGCCGCGCTGAAAAACAGGCAGGACCGGTTGGCCTTGCTGGTTGAGCACGCGAAAAAACTTCCGCCGCTCGCGCCGGAATTGCGCACGGAGCAGAGTCTGATTCCCGGCTGCCTCGCGAAACTTTGGTTTGTTTCCGAATTCCGCGCCGGCAAATGTTTTTTCGCCTGTGATTCCGATTCGCTCGTCGTAAAAGCCATCGCCAGGTTGCTCTGCGACTTTTACAGCGGCCACGCGCCGGCGGAAATTCTCGCACACGACCCCGGTTTTCTCGCGCCGCTCGGCATCACGCAGCACCTCACGCCCAACCGCCGCAACGCGCTGGCCAAAGTCTGGGAGCGCCTCCGGCAATTCGCCGAAGCTCACGCACCATGATGTTTTTCGACGCGCACAATCATTTGCAGGACGACCGTTTCGGTGGCCGGCAAAAGGAACTGCTGGCTGTGTGCGAAAAAGCCGGCATTAAAAAAATGGTTGTCAACGGTGCTTGTGAGGAAGACTGGCCGCAGGTTTTGCAACTGGCGCAGGAAAATAAAATGGTGCTGCCGAGCTTCGGCTGTCATCCGTGGTATTTGCACGAGCGCACGCCAGACTGGCTGGCGAACTTGGAAACATTTCTCGACGCCGTTCCCAGCGCCGTCGGCGAAATCGGTCTCGACCGCTGGAAGCCGGATTTGAGTTATGACGGTCAGGAAGAGGCTTTTCTCGCGCAGCTCCACCTCGCCGCCGAGCGGAATCTACCCGCAAGCATCCACTGTTTGCAGGCGTGGGGACGATTGCTGGAATTGCTTCAAAAAAATCCACGACCGCAATGCGGCTTGGTGCTGCACAGCTTTGGTGGGCCGGCGGAAATGATTCCGGCCTTTGCCAGGCTCGGCGCATATTTCAGTTTTCCCGGATATTTCTTGCACGAGCGTAAAACCCGCCAGCGTGAAGCTTTCAAGCAAGTACCCGCCGACCGGTTGCTGGTTGAAACGGATGCGCCGGATCAGATTTTGCCGGCGGAAAAAAATCTGCACCCGCTCACCGGTGCCGATGGCAGGCCGCTGAACCATCCGGCGAATCTGGTTGCCGTTTATGCCGGACTGGCGGAATTGCTTGCCGAAAAAGTGAATTCGCTGACCGCGCGGGTTGAAGAAAACTTCCAGCGCGTGTTTGACAGGTAGGGCGACGGAGCACCGCCGCCCTACCTTTCCGAAATCTGCCGCACCACGATTCCCGCCGCCGCAAAGCCAAACGCACCGGTCACAAACGTCGCCGAGCCGAGGCCGCCGTTGCAGTTCAGCCGCGCGCCGTCCTCCGCCGCCGTGCGCATTTCACACACCGAGCCGTCCGCTTGTGGATACACGGTGCGCTCCACGGAATACACGCACGGCACGCCCATCGCCAACTGGCCGGCCGGATAGCCGTGTTCCTGGCGCAATCGCCGCCGCACTTCAGCGAGCAGCTTGTCGTGGCTGGCTTGCGACAAATCACCAACGCGCACGGCGGTCAGCTCGCGCCGTCCACCCGCGCCGCCGCACGCCACCACGGGAATGTGGTTTTCGCGGCAACGGACGAGCAGCAGAACCTTGTTGGTCACGTCGTCAATCGCGTCGAGGACAAAGTCAAATTTTGTCGCGAGCAGTTCGGCGGCGGTTTGTTCGTTGAAAAATCTCTGTTCCGCCGTCACGCGGCAGTCGGGGTTGATGGCGCGGATGCGCTCGGCCATCACTTCGACTTTGGCGCGGCCGACAGTTTCGGTGAGCGCGTGGAGCTGGCGGTTGATGTTCGTCACGCAGACTTCGTCCAAATCCACGAGCGTGAGCGCGCCGACGCCGGAGCGGGCGAGCGCTTCCGCCGCCCAGGTGCCCACGCCGCCGATGCCGACGACGCCGACGTGCGCGGCGCGCAGTTTTTCCAAACCGCTTTGGCCGTAAAGCCGGGCGATGCCGCCGAACCTAGTTTCAAAATTGCTCATCAAATCGGAAAAATTTAACCACGAAATACCCGAAACACACGAAAACAAAATGGCAGTTCACGGCTTGAACAAACCAGTATTCGTGGGCTAGTGTGCAGCAGGATGAAACACGACGCGGCAATCCGCTACAGCGGCGAGGTGGTTTACATCTACGCGTTCGATGTGGCCTACGACACGGCGCGCAAACCGATCCAGACGCTGCTGGGACAGCCGGTGGCGCAGTTCGCGGTGGATGCCAGCAAGCGCAGCCCGCGCCAGTTGTTTTTCTACAAGCCGCAGATGGTGCGGCTGCCGGCGATGGAGCGCGTTGGCCCACTCGGCCCGGTGCGCGTGGAACGGGTGGTAAAATTGCTGCCGGTCGGCGCGGTGAGCATCACGGTGCGCGTGCCGTTCACCGCGCAGCACATTGAGGAGCTGGTGGCGTTCCATGACTTGCAGTTCAGTAACGGCTCACTGCACGACGAGGTGCTGCGGCTGGCGCAAGAGATTTTGGCCGAGCTGAAGCCGGGGCTTATCCGGCCGCATCCGCAACTGGCCGAGGAGGAGGCTTACACGGTTTTCTGCCTGGCCGCGCCGGTGTTGAACGCCGAGAACGAGCCGATGAACGCCGAGCAATGGTTCCACGCGCACCGCCGGCAGGTCGCGGCGCTGCTCACGCAGGAGGAGGAACCGGAGCGGCTCTCAAAACAGGAGGCCGAGGAATCCACCGCGCGCTACTTGAGCTATTACGAGGACGACCTCTGCGTGGTCGATTGGGACGCGGCACTGCTGGTGGACGCGCCGCAGGATTTTGACGAGACCCTTTATATCATGGAACTGGCGAATCTCCAGCTCGCCGAACTCGAAGCTTACGACCGGCTGCTGGACGACGCGCTGGATCGGTCCTACCGCGACCTCGGCGAAAGTCCGTTGCGTTCGCGCACGGATATCTTGCGCGAGCTGCGCGAAATCCGCATTGATCTGGCGCGCCTCAACGACGAGCTGTCAAACATCACGAAGTTTTTTGGCGACTGGCACCTCGCGCGCATCTACGAAAAAATCTCCTCGCGCTTTCACCTCACCGAATGGCACCGCACGGTGGACGGAAAATTGAAAACGCTGGACGAGCTTTACGAAATCCTCAAGCACGAGCAGAACAACCGCGTGATGCTCTGGCTGGAAGTCGGCATCGTGGTGCTATTCGTGATTGACCTGGTGATTTTGGTGCTGGGGCTGAAATAGGCGGACGCCGAGTTCGGCTGATTCACTCCGCCGCCGTCAAAATCATGTCGCGGGCGTAATACAAAATCCGACCGCAGCTCGGACAGGTGATGAGTTCCGCCGCGCCCCGGCAACTGGTCACAACCTGCGCGGGCAGCTTCATGTGGCAGCCGCCGCACGCGCTGTGCTCGATGCCCACGACCACGTTCTCGCCCTTGCTCTTGAGCAGCCGCTCGTAGCGGTTGCGGGTGGACTCGTCCACGGCGGACGCCAGTTGCGCGCGATCGCTGGTCAGCGCGGCAAAATCCTTCTTTAAATTTTCCTCGCGCGCGTTCAACTGGCCGATCTGGTCGTCCACGAGTTTTTTCGCGGCGGCGGCCTCGGCGGCGGCGGTCACGACGTTTTTCTGCGCGACCTCGGCCTGCTCCATCAAAACAATTTCCGCGTCCTCGATTTTGAAAATCACTTCCTTCGCCATCTCGATTTCGTGCGTGAGCGCCTTATATTCCTCGTTCTTGCGCGTGAGCAACTGCTGGTTCAGGTATTTTTCGATCTGCGCCTTCTTGGCCTCGATTTCGAGATCGCGCTGCTTGCGCTCGGTTTCAATCTGTTTCACGCGCAGTTTTGCCGCGTCGAGCGAATTTTGGGTGCTGGCGGCCTTGGCCTTGAGCGATTCGCGTTCCGGCCCGATATGGGCGAGTTCCTGGGTGGCGCGGGAGATTTTCCGGTCGCGGTCCTGCAAAACAAGGAGTTTCTCAATGATTTCCTGCATTCAGCCTAGAGGCTAACTGCCGGGACGGGACAAGTCAATTTTCTGAACTTGCAACCTTCCACCTTCAACCTGAAACTTGGGCCATGCGTTTCATCGGCAATGTCATCGAAAAGATGCAGCGGCATCCCAAGCGGGTCGTCTTCCCGGAAGGCGGCGAGCCGCGCATCCTGCAAGCCGCGCGACAATTTTACGCGCTGCGCATGGGTGTACCCATCCTGCTCGGCGATCAGGCCAAAATCCGTGCCGCCGCCGCCGACCTGAAAATTTCCCTCGACGGCATCCGCGTCATCAATCCCGCGACCAGCGAAGATCTGGAAAATTTTTCCAGCCGCCTTTACCGCATCCGCCGCGAAAAAGGCCTGCGCCCCACCGAGGCGCGCGACGCGATGATGCAGCCGAATTTCTACGGCGCGATGATGCTGGCGATGCATCAGGCGGACGGCCTGGTTTCCGGCGCATCGCACATCACCGGCAGCGTGCTGCGGCCGCTGTTCCAGATCGTCAAGGCGGCGCCGGACATCGGTGCGGTTTCGGGCTGCGCGGTCATCGAGGTCGAGGACACGCGCATCGGCGAGAACGGCACGCTGTTCATGGCCGACTGCGGCGTGAT
>CAYUGC010000231.1:0-5867 GCA_964444085.1 uncultured Bifidobacteriaceae bacterium
CCGCCGAGGCAGTAGGCCAGCGGCGTGAGCAATTCGCGGAACAGGTATCGGTCGTGCAACCGCATGGCGCAGGTTAAACCGCGCGCGGCCATTCTGCCAGCCGAATTGCGGCGGCCAAAAAACCTTGCGTTTCGGCGGGGAGAATGTATCTTCGCCGACCCTTGTGGGTTGGTAGCTCAGTCGGTAGAGCAGTGCCCTTTTAAGGCATTGGTCGAGAGTTCGAGTCTCTCCCAACCCACCATTTATTTTCCTTGGAAAATCAATAAAATGGCGATGGATACAGGGTTTTGTTGATTTTTGACGGATTTTTTCAAAGTGCAGGCGAATGAATCGGAGTGCGGATATTTGCCACAAAACACCACTTAAAGGCAAATTTAATGGCAACTTTTTTCCAGTGGTCTTTTCCGTGCTACCAGAATGGGTTTTTGAAGGTAGGCTTGAAGGCGTCACTTGCGGAATTTTTTGCTTTTGACAGGGACGCGTTGCCGGAGGGATTATCGCAAAAGATCACCTTTATACGCCATGAAAAATCCCAAGACCAAAACCAAATCTGCTAAATCAGCGGGCTCCAAAGTGAACACGTCGGCAGATATAGCCGATGGATTGAAAACACCTTGGAAAGAAATGGGTGGTCTTCCCACCGTTGAGCAGCTTGCCTTAATCACTGCGACCTTGGCGCGAACCTCGAACGAAAATCTTGACCGGCTTGCGGAAAAAGCAATGAACCTGTGGCTGGCGGCCCGGAAAAGAATTTTCCTCGCCGACTTTGGCGACGAAGTGGTGATGCAAAACAGTCAATGGGTTTGGGATAAAACTCGGAGTTATTCGGACTTGGGCGAGGATCCCTTCTTGCCAACCGGGGAATACCCAGTCACCCGCGACCAGTTTTTGCAGAAGATGATGCCGAAACGCAAGGATCGCACAGCGGAATTGGCACAATACGCAAAAGCTTTTATCCGAGACACCTTGCGCAGGCGGAGCGGTAAAGATCCCACCCAAGAGGAGGTTTCCGAGGCTTATGGGCGGTGGAAATCCTATGATAACGCCGACCAAGCCAATGCGACGGCCAAGCATTTCAGGCAATGGTATGAGCAGTATGTGAAGAAGCTCCGTAGTGATGCCGGCAAGGCATCCGCCAAGAAGAAAGCTGAGACAAAAGCCAAACGGGCAAAACAAGCTGCTGAAAAAGAGTCCCGTAATACCAAAGATGAAGTGACCGAAATTGCCCAAAAAAAATAATGTAAAAAAAGCTTTGTGCGGCTTTAAGCCACCAAAAACTGTCATTTGTTCCCGCCGCCTTGCGCTTTTGCTGGGCGGCGGGTTTTTTTGTTGTCAGGTGTTGTTTTGACGCTGGTTTTTGTTGCCGGCCCATCGGACCAAGCACAAAAACGAGCATGATATGGTTCGTGCCGGCAGAGGCAATTGTGGTTTTTCCAATGCATGAGGCGGAGGACAGCCGCGAGGAATTGACTTTGCCACATTATTTATGAACGACACATCTGTTAAAGGAAAACTGATCGGTGCCGAGCAGTTGCTCGACCAATTGTTTGACACAGAGGCGCGACCCAGCATCCGCTGGTTGCGACAACAAACCAAAGCCAGGGCGATTCCGTATATTCGGATTGGTCATTTGGTTTTCTTTGACGTGGACATGGTTCGCACGGCATTGGGAACCAAGAACCTGATTCAGGGGCGACACCTCACAACCTCACACCAGAAAGCCAACCCCAGTTTGAATTGACATGCCCAGAACCCGAATCGACATCACCGGCGAATCGGCGACCGGTAGCAGTTTTGGAAGCCAAATTTGCCACAGGGCGAATCCTGATTTGAACACCGCATGATTGATCCAAGACAGATTGCTGCCGCGCTGCTGGACAAAATCGACTGGCAAAACGAAGTCAGCGGCTTCTGCCGCTGTCCCGGCGAATCTCTGCACACGCATCCGACCGGCAAGAAAGATTGCCGCGTGAGCGTGGACGGTGCGCCGACGATATATTGTTTCCACACCTCGTGTGAGGCGGCGGTCGCAGGCGCCAACAAGCGGCTGCGCGCGGCCCTTGCGGGCGGCCAATGGGAGATCGTGTTGCCGGACGGAAAAGTTTTACGCAGCGGAGACATTTTGCAAACCAGCGGCGTGGTGCTGCCGCGCGCCGCCATTCAGGCGAAGGCCCGGGCCGAAGGTCACGATGCCGGCGAGGCCGTCATCCTTGCCAGTATCACGATGCTGGCCACACGGTTTGCGCCGGAACTGTTCGAGACGTTCCGCTGGCCGCTCGCGCAGATTTTGGCGGATTCGCCGCTGCTGGTGGCCGAGCGTGATCCCGACGAACAGTTTCGCACCTGGCTCAAGCTCTGGCCGGCGCATTCCCATGTCTGGATCGGTGATGTGTTTTCCTCCGGCAAGCCGGAGCATCGCACCCATTTCCGGCCGGTGGCGGACTGGTATCAGATCGGGCCGGTGATGGGCAATTACACCTGCGGCTCGGCGTTCAAGGCGGGGTCTTTCCAACGCTCCAACGCGAACATCGAGGGTCAGCGATTCCTCGTCGTGGAGAGCGACACGCTGGCGAAGGATCAGATCGGCGCGGTGTTCGCGTATCTGCGCCGCCGGCTGCATTACCCGCTGCACTGCATCATTGATACCGCGGGCAAATCGCTGCACGGCTGGTTCGACGCGCCGCCGACCAAACTCATGGAGAACCGGCTCAAGGCGGGCCTGACCGCCTTCGGCTGTGATCCCAAACTCTTTACCTATTCCCAGCCCGTGCGTGTGCCCGGGGCCTGGCGGGATGGAAAACTGCAACGACTGATCTGGCTCAAGGACTGAATATGAACAACACAAATGGACCTGAAACTGTGAAACCTGAACTGAAAACCATTGATGTCCGCGACGGCAAGGTGCCCGACGGGTTGTATCGGGTCAAAGGCGACCGCTACCTATTCATCAAGGAAGGGGGGGTTCACTTTCCCCTCGCCATGCTGGATCCGGAGCGAGTGATTCTGGGCGGATTTCCGATCTTGCAAATCCGCGATCTGCACGCTGACACCTGGCGGTATTTCGTCCGGGCCAGCCATTGCGTCGAATTGTATCCGGCGTCAGCAGCCGACCTCAAAACCATCGTGGCGCGCTATGGAGCCAACCTATGAGCGGACCGATTGACATCGCCGTGGACCTTGGCGCGGTGCCGGCGGCGCTGCCGCCGATGCAGACGGAGGAGGAATTCATGCGCACCGTGCCGCCCGCGCCGCCGCAAGTCATTCGCGGCGTCCTGCACCAGGGCGGCAAGATGATTCTGGCCGGCACCAGCAAGTCGAACAAATCGTGGAGCCTGCTGGATCTGGCCATCGCGGTGGCCAGCGGTCAGGAATGGTGGGGACACCGGTGCGAAAAGTCGCGGGTGGCGTATCTGAACTTTGAACTCGCCCCGTGGGCGATGGCGGAACGGATGCGGGCCTTGCGCGCCGCCCGCCCCGAATGCGCCACCAGCCCCGGGATGCTCCATTTCTGGCATCTGCGCGGGCACAACGCCGACTTGACCGTGCTGCGACCCCAGCTCGAAACCGAACTGTCCCGCCACCAGTTCGGGCTGATCATTCTCGACCCCGCCTACAAACTGCTCGGCAACCGCGACGAGAATTCCAACGGCGAGATTGCCAGCCTGATGAACGAGTTTGAAGCGCTGGCGCAAAAGACCGGGGCCGCCATCGTCATCGCGCATCACTTCGCCAAAGGCGACAGCTCGGCCAAGACTTCGATTGACAGGATGAGCGGAGCCGGGGTCTGGTCGCGCGACCCGGATTCCCTGTTCATCCTGTCGCCCCACGAGGAGGATCGTTGTTTCACCGTCAGCCCGACCCTGCGCAATCTGCCCATGATGCCGGAGTTTGTGCTGGAATGGGATTTCCCGCTGATGAAAGTCGCCAAAGATCTGAACCCGGCGGCCCTCCGCCGGCCCCAATCGAAAAACAAGGTGTGTTCTGACAAGGAGTTTATCGAGTCGGTGCTGGGGACCGATTCGCTCAATTACAAGTCCGTTATCGAGCGGGCCAAGACCCGGCTCACCATGTGTGAATCCTCCACCAACAGGTATTTATCCCGGTTGAAGGCTTCCGGCCACATTTACCACTCCGGTGGCTTGTATTGGTCAACCAATCAACAGGTTGCGAATAATTAGGGCGCCAGTGCTCTCACACTCTCACCTCTATAAGGGGTATGAAAGTATGAGAGTAACCTCACTGGCAGTGGGGAAAGACCCCCTCCTTGGGGTCGGGGGTCTTCCCCTCACTGCCTTGGGCTTGAAGGTTAAAAAAGACTGGCAGCCGATGGTGTCCGGTTTTAGCCGGCTACCATCGCTGATCCTGGCGACCAGAATGGTTGGGCAAGGGTGTGGCAAGAGTCGGCGGAACTGGGGTGAAACTTCGGTATTTCAGAAAATGGCGGTCGAGGGATGGTGGGTGAAGGTCAGGTGAAAGTTCAGCTTACCGAAAATATTGGATACTGCCGACACCCACAGCGGCGGTATTTGGTTGGCGGCGACGATGTCGCCAATGGTGGCACACTGCAAGGTTCAAAGGGTAATTTTAAGCCAGCCGGTGGGCTGTTTGGACGGCTGGATTGGCTCAGGACGCTCTTTGCCGGGGCGGAGGGCACTTGATTGCACCCGATGATGGCGAGTGTTTCCAGAGCGCCAAACCCACCAAAACGGCACCGAGCGGATTCGATGGTGTGGATTCCAAAGGTGCACGACCTTTGGCGCCCGGGTCTGGGCCGACGCGAGGCCCAGCGCCGGATGGCTGCGCGGCTGACGACCTTAAAGGCGTCAGCCGCGAAATTTTTTGTCCGTGCCGGACGGGCCACGATACCCGCCCGGCGTATGTGTGGCTGGCTAGACTGGCCGGGGGATGGTGCGGAATGGGGCGGAGATTTCTTCAAACCACGGATGGCGCTGGATGGCTTCGGCCAATTTCTTAATGCGGAAATAAACGGTGCTCTGGCCGATGCCGTGCCGGTCGGCGTAGTTGTGAATCCGCGCTAGTGTGCCAGGCTCGCGGACGGCGAGCATGAGGTCGTAAAGCTCGCGCTCGGGTTCGGGAATCATGGCGGCGATGGCGCGGAGCGCGTCACGGCGGGCGGCGTATTCGTCGGGGGTGATGCGGCCGGAATCCGGCAGGCTGCTGGCGCGGATGCTGCCGGTGCTGTCGTCGTCGTGGTCGGTGTCCGCCTCGTTAATCGTCAAGTCGGTCATGTGTCGCTGCTGCTCCTTGCCGGCCATGAAGGACAGGACGGCGTGTGAAATCTGCTGCTGGTTGAACTGCGCCTTGCCGCTCTGGTTGAAATATCTGGCGGACTGGCCAAGCTCCTTGTTGGTGAGATAATCGAGCGCCTCGTCAACGGTGGCGGTGCTGCTGCCTAAACCAAAGCGGTCTAAACAGCGGGAAACGCGGGCGCGCAAGGTGTCGTTCTGGTGAATGCCTGCCTCGAATGAAAGCCAAGCGGGCTGCTGTCTGGCGGTGATGATCTCGCCATCATGCTTGCGGGCGGCGGGCTGGGCGGAAGTATTGGAAAGAGAAGTCATAAAAAAGGTGGGGCACGCTGTCACCGTGCCCCGTGGTGGGTTAGTTGGTGGTGACGGCGGCGGGCTGGTAGGACTGATACTTCTCGTGGGGGTCGCCTGCGCTGCTCAAGCGGAACTGGCCGCACGGATGCTGCCACGCCTGCCGCGTGCGGTTCCAATGGAAGCCAAGCTGCGCCAAAGTCTGGCGGACGGTGGGTGCGGGCTGCTCGCTAAACGAAACCCAAATCCACTTGCCAACCACCTCGGCCAACTCCCACAAGCGGCGGTCTTGCTGCTGGAGCAAGGCCA
>CAYUGC010000232.1:0-4462 GCA_964444085.1 uncultured Bifidobacteriaceae bacterium
GTTCCCGCGGGCGAGGGACAGGCGGAGTGGTGGTGGTGGGGTAATAAATGCTGAAAAACTGAAAGCTGAAAACTGAAATCAGGACTGATATAAAAGGGGAAATCGGCGTGATTGACGCAACATTTTAAGGACATGTTGACGAGGTGTATCTAAAGTAAAGACCCGCTTTTGACCCCTTTCCGGTCCCGTGGTTTGACCGACGTACGGTGTTTGCCGCCGCCCCTGAATCGTTCATCAGGTCACCTAACATAGGCATTGACAAAATCGTAAATCGTTTCATAGTTCATTAAAAATTAAGGAGTTAGACCGCAACACTGCGGTCGACTCCTTGTTAGGCGTCGTAGCTGTATGAAGTGTTTCGCTACATTTTTGAGTTTGCTGATGCTAGTGCTGTGTGGGTGCTCCAAGCAGAAGCATCTTTCGCAGTTGCTGTCCGCAGCCGACCATGTGGTAGCAACGAATCGCTACCAGGCTTTTGGTTGCACCATATCAGGAGCAGAAGTCAGCAATCTCACCAAAGCAGTCGCAACTGCCAAGAAGCCATACCCCGGGATGAAGGAGTTAGATTTTAAGAGTCCCAACGATTGGGATTTGGAGTTCTACGCAGGGACGAATTCCTTGGCGGTTATGCACCTCGAAAGACACGGTTTTTTTCAGCTAGACGGTATCGAGTATGGCGACGGCACCGGAGTTGCGGACGCGTTTTGGAATAAGTTGGATGAAGCTATGAGGAGATGAAAACGATGCCCAACCAGTCGCCGGAGCCAATGCCGTTGGCGCTGGCAGTTGGCGTTCCCAACGCTGCCACGATATGGATGCCCCAAATATAACGATCGCTGTGCGAACTGTGATCGCGGTTCCGCCTGCGTTCCCGCCTTCACTGCGTTATGGCGCGGCAAGTCACTTCGGCGCGACAAGCGCGGTTCACATCGCGAGTTGGCGGTGGCTCAGTTTTTTTCGTTGCCACGATGCTACTCCATGACACAGATGACCACGCTTGCCTACATCAGAATGTCAACACTTGGGCTTCCGTGGTGGGTTGTTGTCGTTACGATGGTTGTGTTGGGAGTGTTTTATTTTTGGCCGAGAAAGAACGATTGAGACTAAGGCGGCATGAAGCTCTCGATTCTCATCGTTGTTATTGTTGTTGCTTGCATTAGCTGTAAGCGCCGTGCAGACGTTCGGATGGAGCAGTTTGCAAGTTCAGTTCGTCAAACAATCGCGCCAGATGAGTTGGAGGCTTGGGCGCTTCAGACTATTTTGAAGACACCACGAGAGCATGTTTATGCCGATATTTCGACAAATGGTGCTCCCAAAGGCATTCGAGAGCTTATGACTGATTTTGCTACGCTCCAGATTGAGGAAGACGGCTCCACCAATAATGCGGTGGTTGTTTATACTCGCGGAGGTGGATTCGGACATTGGGGGTTTGCTGTTGGTGCACCGACATACATCTGTGGCTTTGGGCACACGCAAGAACACTGGACAAACGGAATATGGTTTTGGACAGAGTGACACATTTGCAGCCTAACACCTATCAAGCCCGATAGATCAACAGGGAATAAGGAATTACGCCGGAAAAGTATTTGTTTTCCGTTTTTACGTCCGACCCGCGAGACCCTCCGGCGCTCCGGTTCATGGAAATTCCCCGAATCCCGATTCGCACATTGAATCCCACAGGTGAGGGCGGGCGTTAAAACAAACTTTTCCCGCTTTCGCTTGTCCGATAAATTCCCGTCATGGCCGACATCGCCCGCGCCCGCCAACTTCGCAAGGATGATACCTGGGCGGAAAAGCTGATGTGGCGCTGGCTGCGTGACCGGCGGTTTGCCGGCTACAAGTTTCGCCGCCAGCATCCGTGCGGCATTTACCATCTGGATTTCTTTTGTGAGGAAGCGGAGCTGAATATTGAACTGGATGGCAGCCAGCACGGTTTTCCTGATCAACGGAAACATGACTAGGAACGGGAAAAGTTTCTGCAAGCGCTCGGCATCAAGACGCTGCGGTTCTGGAATTCACGCCTGCGCCGTGAGGCGAAGGTTGTCCGCGATGCCATTTTCAATGAACTGCAAACCCGCGCGCCGCATCCCTTGCCGGAATATACAAAGCCGAAGCGGGCGGGGGAGGAAGTTAGTTTAACGACCGTCCTCACCCAACCCTCTCCTCCAAGGAGAGGGCTTTGACGTTCCCCCCGTTTTTGAAAAACCCGGTGTTGGATTGCTTGACCCGTCATTCAAGCCACCGGAACCAAGATCCCTTAAAATCCTCTCCCGGGGGTAGCTCTGTTGGGTATTGCGCAACGCACGATTCATGTCAAAAAACCACTTGATACAAAGAAGCAGAAGCGTCTAAACGTATTGGCATACAAGGCTAAAACGCTTGGCGACTGGATCGTTGTCAAACGGCTGGAAAGAAATCTCACCGCTGGCCACTTTGCCATGCTCACCAGGCGTCCAGCACCGTTGAACGACAGCGACGCCTTGTTTTCTTTGGCGAGTTCGTTCGCCACAAATCGGTCGTAAAGGTTTCCACCGCCGTGTTGATAATTTTTGCGCGACGTGAAAAGAAACTGACAGCGGCAAAATCCACGCGCCGCCGGACGGCCTTTGTTTCCCTTTGAATTCAGCCTTTTCCTGCTTGGCATCGCTTCTGCTAGATCATCCTCGGTTGTGGTTTGTGTGTGAATGCAGCGTGGACGCAGTCGGTGGGGATCCGGCCAAGCCGTTCGCATTGCAGTAACGCCATGGAGGACGCAACGCACGCGCCCGTTTGGTTTGCCTGAAGTTTGCGCCGCGCATCAACAAGGAGGTGGCGGCCGGCTCCAGCCGGATTGACGAGGCGCGTGCGTGCAACCTGAAAAATATGCCAGCCCTGACGTATCTCAATCTTCTCGTCGTGACAGCCCGCGCGGCTTGGTATAGTTTCCGCCGGTGCAAAAGACGACCCTGACCCTCGGCCACTCGCCCGACCCGGACGACGCCTTCATGTTTTACGCGCTCGCGAAGGATTTGATTCCGACGCACGGATTTCATTTCCAGCACATCCTGCAGGACATCCAGACGCTGAACGAGCGCGCCACGCGCGGCGAACTCGACATCACCGCCGTCAGCATCCACGCCTACGCCTACGTCAGCGACAAATACGCGCTGCTGCCCAGCGGCGCGAGCATGGGCGACGGCTACGGCCCGATGCTGGTGGCGAAACAGAAATTTTCCCGCGAGGAAATCGCGAAGAAAAAAATCGCCGTGCCCGGCACCATGACCAGCGCGTTTCTGGCGCTGCAACTCTGGCTCGGCAAACCGGCGAAGGAATTCGATTACGTCGTCGTGCCGTTCGACCAGGTTTTTGCGGCGGTGAATAGTGGCGTCGCCGAAGTCGGTCTCATCATCCACGAAGGCCAGCTCACTTATCAAAACGAAGGTCTGGTCGTCTGCGAGGATCTCGGCGTTTGGTGGGGCCGTGAAAACGACGGACTGCCGCTGCCGCTGGGCGGCAATGTCATCAACAAGAAATTCGATCTCGCCACCCGGAAGCAGATTTCCGACACGCTGACCGCGAGCATCCAGTTCAGCCTCGATCACCGCCCCGAAGCCGTGCAGCACGCCTTGCAATACGCCCGGGACATGGGCCGCGACCTCGCGGACAAGTTCGTGGGGATGTATGTCAACCACTGGACGATTGATTATGGCGAGAAGGGCAGGGAATCCATCCGCCGCTTCCTCGGCCAGGCGTTTGAGCGCGGGCTGATTCCGCACCGGCAGGAGCTGGAGTTTGTGGTTTAAGCACTTGTCTAAAAATCCCGGAGCGCGGTTGTGTCGTCCTCGACCAGCCGCGCTCCTTTTCAGACCGGCTCCAAGCTGCAAAAAATACAGTTGTCACGCGGCGTTTCCCTGATATTCTGAACGCTCCTCGTTTTCGGACGGGGAGTTTTAACGGCCTCATATCCGGCTGCGTGTGCAGTTGGGCGGCCATAATAACACC
Organism: uncultured Bifidobacteriaceae bacterium; assembly: GCA_964444085.1. Classification (GTDB taxonomy): domain Bacteria; phylum Verrucomicrobiota; class Verrucomicrobiia; order Limisphaerales; family UBA11358; genus UBA11358. The sequence goes on from CAYUGC010000232.1 coordinate 3,982, forward strand.
AAACAAAAATCCTGTGTTCCGCAGGATGCTGCGAAATAAATTCGCGGTTTTAACCAAAGGAATATAAGTTAGCATGACCACCACCATTGGAATCAAAGAACTGTTGGACGCCGGCGTCCATTTCGGCCATCAGACCAAGCGCTGGAATCCCAAGATGAAGCCTTTCATCTTCGACGCGCGCAACGGCATCCACATCATCAATCTCAGCAAGACCGAGGAGCAGTTGCAGGCCGCCCTCAACTTCTTGAGCAACACCGTCCGCAAGGGCGGCAAAATCCTTTTCGTCGGCACCAAGAAGCAGGCGCAGGCGGTCGTCAAGGAAACGGCCAAGGAAACCGGCCAGATGTTCGTGACCGAACGCTGGCTCGGCGGCACGCTGACCAATTACACCACCGTCAAAACCTCCATCAAGCGCCTCAAGGAAATTGAGAAGATGGAAACCGATGGCGGCATCAACGATTACGTCAAACAGGAACAGGCC
>CAYUGC010000232.1:4472-5839 GCA_964444085.1 uncultured Bifidobacteriaceae bacterium
GGCCGTAATCCGCCGCGAAGGCGCGCGCCTGAACAAGTATTTCGACGGTCTCCGCGACCTCGACAAGATGCCCGCCGCGCTGTTCGTGGTGGACATCAAGCGCGAGCACAACGCCATCGCCGAAGCCAAGACGCTCGGCATCCCGGTCGTGGCCTTTGCGGACACGAACAGCGATCCCGATGACGCGCAGTATCCGATTGCCGCGAACGATGACGCCATCCGCTCCGTCCGCCTGATTCTCAGCGCCGTTTCGCAGGCCATCACGCAGGCGCGCGCGGAATTCGAAGCCAAGAAATCCCGCCGCGTTGAAGAAGCTGCGCCCGCCGCCGCTCCCGCCGCTCCGGTCGCCGCCTAAAATTAATTCCGTAGCGGAGCGCGAAGCACCCCTTCGCGTTCCGCTTTTTAACTTTAACCGATTACAAATATTATGGCTGAAATCACCGCTGCAAATGTCGCCAAGCTCCGCGAAATGACGGGCGTTGGCATGATGGAATGCAAAAAGGCCCTCGTCGAGGCGCAGGGCAGCATCGAGACCGCCGTGGATCTGCTCCGCAAGTCCGGTGCCGCGAGCGCCGCCAAGAAGGCCACCCGCGCCGCCAATGAAGGCGTCATCGCGCAATACGTCGCGCCCGGCGGCCAGTCCGGCCTGCTGCTCGAAGTCAATTGCGAAACCGACTTCGTCGCGCGCAACGACGCGTTCCGCGTCTTTGCCGACGACCTCGCGAAGAAGGTCGCCAACAATCCGGCCGCCGACCTCGAAGCCGACCGTCAGGCCGCCGTCAGCAAGATGGGCGAGAACATCAAGGTTGCCCGCCACGCCAAGCTGGAAGTTTCCGGCAACGGCCTCATCGCCGCCTACATCCACACCGGCGCCAAAGTCGGCGTGCTGGTCGAAGTCGGCTGCGGCAAGACCGACACGACCGGCAAGGAAGAATTCAAGCAGCTCGTGAAGGACATCACGCTCCAGATCGCCGCCGGTTTCCCGCAGGTGGTTTCCCGCGAAGCCGTCGCGCCCGAGGTCGTCGCCAAGGAACGCGAGATCGCCGCGAATTCCGACCGCTTGAAAGGCAAGCCCGCCGCCGCGATGGAAAAAATCCTCGCCGGTGTGCTCGACAAGTTTTTCCAGACCTACTGCCTCGTGGACCAGGGCTTCGTGAAGCGCAATTCCGAGGTCAGCGTCAAGGAACACGTGGCGCAGATCGCCAAGCAGCTCGGCGATGAAATCACGATCCGCCGGTTTGTCCGTTTCCAGGTCGGCGAAACGGCGGCTTAAGGTTCAACTGAAAATTCTCAAGGCGTCCGGCAACGGACGCCTTTTTTATTGCAGCAATTTTCCAGCTTGGCCCTTAAACTTTGTTCATGAATTA
>CAYUGC010000233.1:0-5815 GCA_964444085.1 uncultured Bifidobacteriaceae bacterium
CCCTCCGGTCCCCGCGATTCATCACATGATAAATGGCGCCTTCATATTCCAAGCGTAATTTGCGAGCCATGCCCAACGCTAAAACACAGAAGTATACATAGTCAAGAACTGACCCCTTTGCTTGCCCAGCGGTCCAAATGCTCGTCGATCTGCTGGCGCACCATGGCGCGGGCTTCAAGGCGCGGCATGCCAGCCATCAAGAGTTCATCGTACTTCGTGTGCGTGTGACGGATGTGGGCGATCACGGCCAGAGTCACCGCCGCCGCATCCAAGGCCCTGCCAGCGGCGGACCGGCCCACGCGGCCGCTGTTGCGGCGCCCGGTGTGCTCGGCAATGCCGCGGGCTTCTGCCGGCGGACAACCGGGATACCGCAAAGCAATCGCTTCACTCAGCTCACCCACAAATTGGCGGTCAGCCTCCAGCCTGGTCACCGCCGCCCGGGCGCGCGCCGCCTCACGTTCCGGGGCATCCGCCGCGCATTCCTCCCCAGCCTGGGAAACAGCCGCTTCCGACACCAGCAAGCCCTGTCGCTCGTAACGGTTGCGCGCCCGGCTGAACCGCACCACCACGGCGTTGAGCGGACTGTGCTTGCGCGCCCGCCGCGTCATCGCCGTGTCGCCGGCCGGCAGAAACACCAGATGGTCCAGATCAGCACAGGCAAGGCACAGGGGCTGTCCCCGCTCCATCAACAAAAAATCCCCTTGAAGAAGCGCGGTTCCGCACTCGCTGCAATTGCCTTCCTCACTTACCTTCGCAAACACCACCAGCTCCGGCGGGTGGTTCAGTTTCGCCGTCAACCGCGCCGTTTTTTGCTCCGGCAATCCGGCCGGGACATAGTGGGTGCGGTAAAATCGTTCCCATTCCGGATCCCCATTTTCCGTGACTTGCAACGGTTCAAAACCGCCGGGACAACGACGGGTAAGAGCTGTTTCCAGAGGCTGCAGCTGCAGCTCCTTCACCCACTCCTGAAAGTGGAAAACCGCCTGTTGAAACTTGGCCGGCCCGACCTGAATCCTAGGCTGGAGCACCCGGAAAGAATCCTTTCCGTGTCGCCACGCCTCCAGATGGGAGGCTGCCAGCAGCCGCATCTCCTGAAACAATTCCAACGGCCCCACGCTGCCGTTACGCGCCAGCACGGCCTCGGCTGCCTGCCGAACCCGGTGCTGAAATTTGCCGTGAGCCGGTTCGCTCATGAGAAGGTGATGATTGTCAATCAACCGGAAACATCCGGCTGCCATCAGGACGTTGCGAGATTACTTCCAGCCCGGCATCAAGTCAACGGTCAGTCACTGAACCGGGATTGTCGGGAACCAAGCAATCGGGATTCAACGCAAAGACGCCACGGGGCGAAGGCGCAACAAAAATAAAACGAGGATGGAAGATGGAGAAAAAAACCCAAAACCTGAAATTTGAAACCTGAACCGAGCCGAAGCGGAAATGGGGGGACCAAAAGCACAAAGATGAAACCGGAAATCTGAAAAACGGTTTTCCGCGAATTTCGCGAATCAGCGCGAATTGAAAAACTTTTCACAGGTAACCGGCTCGCCGGGAGTCTCGCCCCACCAATGACGAATCAATTTTCAACCACGGATGGACACGGATGAACACGGATTTTTTGGCCGCAAAAAAAGCGCAAAAGGCGCAAAAGAACAAACGGAATCGGACCCCTCACCCTCGATCCCTCTCCCCTCGGAGGGGCGAGGGAAGAAAACCGGCCAATTTGAAACCTGAGACCTGAGCCGAAGCCGGTGGTGGGAAAGCGGCAAGGGCTGCCGCAGTCCAAGACGCTGGCGCGCATTCCGGTCACGCCCGTTTTGGGCAGCGGCAACAGTAGTTTTAACGTTTCTAAAGCCGGACTGGCTGGTGAAGGGGCACCGAAGCAAGAACCCGGTGGCGAGGTGCTTGGCGAGCGGCAAATAAATCTGGACTTAAACAATGAAAGGCGTATAACCACAACAGGTTGACGCGGGTATGACCGGGGTTGGAACAATTGAAGGTGGTGAGGCAGCGCTTCCTTGGGTGCGAAGTGACGGGGCGTAGCCTTCCCTACAACCGGCCGCTGGTGGTTTTAATTTTGTGCCTTCTGTGCCTTTTGCGGTCAGGTATCCACTCAATCGGCAATTGCAAATTCACATATCCAGCGGACTTTTGACACCCAGCCCCGGCTTCTGCATCACATGCGTGTAAATCATCGTCGTCGTCACATCCTTGTGCCCCAACAACGCCTGAACGGTGCGGATGTCATAACCCGCTTCCAACAACCGGGTCGCAAACGAATGCCGCAGCGTATGGCACGTCGCCGGCTTCGAGATGTTTGCCAGGCGCACCGCCGTCTTGACGGCTCGCTGCAAGCCTTGTTCATTGACATGGTGCCGGCGAATCTGGCCGCTCCGTGGATCACGCACCAGTGAAGCGGTGGGAAAAACGTATTGCCAGCACCATTCCCTTTCTGCATTCGGATACTTCCGGCTCAAGGCCAGCGGCAGATAAACCGAACCGTAACCACCCCGCAAATCCTCCTCATGCAGCAACCGCACCCGCTCCAAATGCCGCTGGAGGTCAAGCTTCAGCTTGTCAGGAAGAATCGTCACCCGGTCCTTAAAACCCTTGCCCTCCCGCACCACGATATGATTGGCCGCGAAATCCAAATCCTTGACGCGCAGGCGCACCCCTTCCATCAACCGCATCCCCGACCCATAAAGCAGGCGCGCCATCAACTGGTGGGTGCCCGTCATGGCCGCCAGCAAGCGCTGCGTCTCCCCGGCTGTCAACACCACCGGCAAGCGCGCCGGACGAGTGGGACGCTCAATCTCGCCGAAATGGTCCAAATCCAAATGCAGCACCTCCCGATACAAAAACACCAGCGCATTGAGGGCTTGATTCTGCGTCGCCACCGCCACCTGCAAGCGGGTCGCCAGATCATTCAAAAAACTTCGCACTTCCGCCGCGCCCAATTCCCGGGGATGCCGTTTGCCGTGGAAAAGAATAAACCGTTTGATCCACTGGCGATAAGCCTGTTCGGTGCGCAATGAATTATGCTTGAACCGCATCACCTCGCTGACCTGATCCAGCAATTTCAGCTTCGGATTGGGCCGGAAGCCATCGCGCGGAACTGACGCCTTTTCCGCATTCATATTAAGGTCATCTTCCATCATAAATTATTATTGACAAGCCAGAAATGCAGGCAGAGGCTAATCCGGTGACGCCTTATAAAGCGTCCGATATGATATATACTTAACTGTTAGGCTGCTTGACGCTATAATTATGCCACGATTTTATTCTCATAGTTTTGTCGCCGCATTACTTTGCATTTTAGGCATCGCGTGCAGCGGCGAGGAAATAATCACGCCCATGCTTGTTTTCGAGCTGCGGATACCGCAGACCCAAATAGCCGACACTAATAGCAGGATAGATTTGGCTGTCGCGGACCAAGGTAGTAACGGCACTTTTTTGTGGGCTTGCAAGAAGAGAGCAGAGGATTCATCACAGGTCTTTCAGAATGATTTTGTGCTAGGCGACGATGCTTCGTCAAAGCGCGCGTTGATTATTTCTTCGGCCTCGTCGCCGAATTCTGCGCAGGTGTTCATCCTTTCTATTCCATCCCATCCCAAGTCGCAGGACTTTACAAAATGGCAGCACCCGGATTTTATCGCCGATAAAGGTGTTGGCTGGGCCATCATGTATCACCAGAAGGTTCATATTATCTCGACGAACCTCCCGCCAGATTGTTTTGAGTTGCGCTACAAGGTTGAGATACGAGATTTGGGGAAAGGTTGGGATCCGAGTATGAGACGGAAGGATTCCAAATGACGCAGTCTAACAAGTCGCCGGAGCCAACGCCGGTTGGCGCTGTCAGTTCCGCTTCGCGGGCGACGGTTTTTGGCCCGGCGTGGCTCAGCTTTTTTCGTTAGGCCAAAGTCGCCATTATGGACATAATGATTGCAGCAGCGCTTCGGAGACTTTCACATGGCGAAGCCTTGGGAGTTACTATTATTTGCGCTGTTGCCATATCGGGCTTGGCGTTTTATCTGATTCTGGCATTGAGACGGCGTTCGATTCGGCTCATCATGCGAGGCAAGACCGAGGTTTACAAAAGAGACACCGATCCATTGTGGTATTGGTATACTTGGATTGTTTATTTTGGGACAGCGATCATACTGGTATTTGTGATACTTGAAGCCTTGCATAGTCTTTGGCCTAACAAGTCGCCGGAGCCAACCGCCGTTGGCGCTGTCAGTTCCGCTGTCGCGGTTCACGTCGCGAGTCGGCGGTGTCTCAGCTTTCTACGTTAGGCATCACAACTATTATGAAAACAAAAATATCCCCGAATTTTCGTTGCCCAAGCTGCCGAGGGTCTCGACTCGTGCAGGGCGAGCAAGGAAACGCCAGCTCCAACTTCGTGCCGAAGGGTAAGTTCATGATGCTAGGTTTTACCAGATATGCGGTGGCATGTCTCGATTGTGGTTACGTGGGAGATAGTCTCACCGAAAAAGACCGTGCTGAGTTAGAGAAAAAGGTGCGGGATGCCTAACAAGTCGCCGGAGCCAACCGCCGTTGGCGCTTGCAGTTCCGCTGTCGCGGTTCACGTCGCGAGTCGGCGGTGGCTCAGCTTTTTTCGTTAGGCAGCAAGCGAGCCGGAGATTTTTCAGCGGTAGCTTGCGCGGCGATGGTTTTGGTGATTCGATTTGGTTGCCGGTTTGGATGGTTCAAGTTAGCGACGCGGATTTGAAGTTTCACGCGATTGGTTTAGCTCGGCTCACGCCGTTCGGTCGCGCTGGTAGCTGCGAAAAGAAGCCGGAGCCATTGATTTCAGACGAGAATTTGAGTTATGACGAATTTGCTGCCTAACAAGTCGCCGGAGCCAACCGCCGTTGGCGTTGTCAGTTCCGCTATCGCGGTTCACGCCGCGAGTCGGCGGTGGCTCAGCTTTTTTCGTTAGGCAGCTAGACACGTTATGCTTACTTGCCCATCATGCACCAAGAAGATTGGATTTCGGACGATTGCATTTGCTACGTTTCCTGTTTGGCTTCGGTGTCCGCATTGCAAGAGCAAGCTTCGAGGTAATGCGTTCATCAAGGCACAGGGCTTTTTCATTATTCCCATCCTTGTTGCTGTGCCAGCTATTTTCATCTTGTTCTCTGATTTCAGCCGACTTCAGAATGCGCTCGCATTGTTTCTTGTAGTGTTTTTGGTCAGCATCCCTAACATCTTTGCAACATTGAGATGGGGACGATATTTTAGACGAGATGATGACGCTGCCTAACCAGTCGCCGGAGCCAACCGCCGTTGGCGCTTGCAGTTCCGCTGTCGCGGTTCACGTCGCGAGTCGGCGGTGGCTCAGCTTTCTACGTTAGGCGACATTCGCGCTTATGAAAATATATCGAGCACTCGGAGTTGGTTGGGCAGCTTTATGTATCTTTGCCAGCCTCTTATTGATTGAGCCGATTCTTTTTCTGACGACCTTTGGTTTTTCGTCGCAGTTGTGCCTCGCCGTTGGCCTATTTTTGTTTCTTGTTGCAGGTGCGATAGCCAGTGCTAGGCTTTACCGAGGTGGTGACTGGCCACGCATACTTGTTTGTCTTATTGCTATTTTGAGCGGCGTGGTTAGTAGTTTGAATGCAGTATCAGATTGGCGTTCAGACCTGCAAAGATTTGGTTGCGCTGTGATAGCCATTTACTCGGTGATTTCAGTTGTTATATTTTTTATTCCAAAGAGATATGTCGCCTAACAAGTCGCCGGAGCCAACCGCCGTTGGCGCGGTCCGTTCCGCTATCGCGGTTCACGCCGCGAGTCGGCGGTGGCTCAGCTTTTTTC
>CAYUGC010000234.1:0-5797 GCA_964444085.1 uncultured Bifidobacteriaceae bacterium
GCGCGCGGGACAAAATGAGGCCGAGTACGGAGTCGCCGAGGAATTCCAGCCGCTGATTGTGCGGCAACGGCGCGTTCGCGTCATGCGCGACGGATGGATGTGTGAACGCGAGGCGCAGCAGGCTCTCGTCACGGAAGGTGTGGCCGAGGCGGTGCTGGAGTTCGGCGAGGTCGGACATGGGTCAGGAGGGGAACAACCAACAACCAACATCCAACCCCCAACATCCAGTGAACGACACGCCGCGCACCCATTGGATGTTCGATGTTGGTGGTTGGTTGTTGGATGTTTTCAATTTTGAACCGCCGGTTGCTCCGCCGCCGGGGTGGTTGGATTTTCGTTTGCCGCTGTTTCCGCCGCCGGCGCGGGCGGATTCAAGCCGTGTTCGAGCAGGTGCGCCACATCGTGCTGGACTTGCTCCAATTGGTGCAGGTGCAGATCCGGGTCGGCAATCGTGAAGATGTCGCCGGTCTTCGGCTGTTCGTAAATGAAGATGCGTTTGCCGTCGCGTTTGAGCTGTTCCTTGACCTTGAGGATGCGCTTGCGTTCCAGCATCACCGCGAGGATGTAGGCGACGGGCGCGTGCTGGGGGTCGTTCTGCTCGACGAGCTTGCGGAGCAGGCTTTCCGCGGTGTCTTTTTGAATGGCCTCGGTGACGGGCGGTGGCACTTCAAAGATGCCATGCCAGTGCGAGATGAAACCGGCGCGGGAGTGGACATCGCCGTGCTTTTGCGCACAGGGTTCGCAGATGTCCGAACGGCGGAGTTCCTTGCCGTCCTCGGACAGCACGGTGCTATAGGGCTGTTTGTCGGCAAACGGCTGGCCGCATGCCTCGCAGACGTGGGCGCGGGACTGGATGTTCCACTCGTTCATGGGCGCGGGAATCTAGCAGACTTGCGGGCGGCGAACACGAAGAAATTCAATCGAGTTCAGCCTTGTCCTAACTTTTTCGACTTCTCCGTCGCGGCGCGGACGGCACTTATCACGGTGGCGCGCAGCTTGCCTTTTTCCAGTTCGTGAATGCCTTCAATCGTCGTGCCGCCGGGACTCGTGACCTGGTCCTTCAGCGCGCCGGGATGCACGCCGGTTTCCAAAACCATCTTCGCGCCGCCCAAAACTGTTTGCGCGGCGAGCTTCGTCGCGATGTCGCGCGGCAGGCCGGCCGCCACGCCACCGTCGCTCAACGCCTCGATGAATTGATACACATACGCCGGACCGCTGCCGCTCAAGCCGGTCACGGCGTCGAGCAAAGCTTCCTTCACCTGCATCGCCACGCCGACGGCGGACAACAGTTTCGTCGCCAGTTCGGCGTCAGCGGCGGTCGCATTCTTGCCGAGTGCAAACCCGCTCGCACCGGCACCGACGAGTGCCGGCGTGTTGGGCATCACGCGGATGACGCGCGCGCCGGCCGGCAACGCGGCTTCGAGTTTCGCCAGCGTCACGCCGGCGGCAATGGAAATGACCAGATGGTTTTTCGTGAACGCGCCGGAGATTTCCGCCAGCGCGGCGGCGACCTGATCCGGCTTGGTGGCGAGAATCAAAACCGTCGCCGCCTTGGCCGCGTCGAGATTGGCGGCGACGGTTTTCGCGCCGCTCTCGGCGGTGAAATGTTTCCGTGCGGCGTCAAACGGGTCGGCGGCGATGAGTTGTTTCGCCGTCACCAGCTTGGCGTTGACGAAGCCTTTGGCGAGCGCGGTGGCCATCTTGCCCGCGCCGAGGAAACCGATTTTCAATGGTGTTGCCATGCGCAGTTTGTAGCAGGCATTTCCGCATGGCGGAAGTGAAAAGGCATACGCGTGCGGACCTTCAGGCCGGCAACATGATGCCAAAACATGCTGCGCCCCATGGAAATGGACTTGACCCAAAAAAGTTTTTGGCCACGATGGCCTGACGGTCAAACAAAAGGCATTCATATCATGCGTGGCTTCATCCTTGGTTTATTGGGCACTTTCAACCTCGTGCTTTCCCCCTTGCAACTCCAGGCGCAAATGTCCGCCATTCCGAGCGTGGCTGACCTGCCTCCGCGCCTGCCTTGGTTGCAGGATTATCAGGCGGCATTGAGAAGGGCGGAGGCGGAAAAGAAACCGGTTTTGGTTGATGTCACGACGGATTGGTGCGGCTGGTCGAAGAAGATGGACCGGGAAATCATCGGCACCCCGGAGGTGCAGCAGTTGTTGCGGGGTTTTGTGCTGGTGCGCCTGAACCCCGAGCTTTCCAAGGAGAACGAAAAGGTCTCTGATGGTTTCGGCGTGACCGGTTATCCGCATTTCGTCGTCGTTAATTACCAGGGGGAGGATATCGGGCATCTGGATGGCTACTCGGAAAAAAAGGAGTTTGTGGAATTTGTCCAGAAATTCGGGGAGGCCTTCAAGGATGCGCCCTTGGGGTATCGAAGCGTCAAACTGGAGCCGTCGGATGCGTTGTTCAAAGCCATCAAACGCCTCCCGCCTCCCGAGTCGCGACCGACCTCGGTCGGGTCGTTCATCATCTTGGACCAATGCGACATGCGGCTGGAAACCAATGGTACGGCCAAGTTCGTGACCCGTCTGGCAACCTATATCACCGATCCGGAAAAGGACGATTTGCCGAAGGCGCTGCAATTCTATAATTCCTCACGCGAGAAAGTTAAGTTCAAGGCGGTGCGCGTGCTCGACGTGAACGGGCATGGGCGCGAAATCGATGTGAAACTGGCCAAGGATGAGCATGCCTATGACAACCAGAATGTGTATTGGGATGCCCGTCGTTTGTCGCTGGAACTGCCGAGTCTGAAGGAAGGCCAGATTCTTGACGTCATCGAGGAGCACGAGCAACAGTCTGTGATGCCCGGCCAATTCTATTATCATTGGAACACCGGCATATATATCCTGCTGATGTCGGAGGTCAACCTGACTTTCCCGGCGTCGTTAAAATTGCAAAAACGCTTGGTGCGTTGCGCCAGCGAGGTCAAGGAGACCAAGAATGCTGACGGCACACTGACCTGGACGCTCGACACGTCGAATCCCGAAGCATATGAATCGGTGCCATTTTCGCCGCCCGTCCACGAGATTTGGGAAGGCTGCGAGTTTTTCACTCCCTGCACCAAGGATGACATCAGCCGGTGGTATTCCGGGCTCTGCCAGGGCCGTGACCAGTTGCCGGAATCAGCCCGGCGCAAAATTGCCGAAATCAAGCAGGCAAATAAAACCCAGACCGCCCAGTTACAGGCCATCATGAACTGGGTGACAAAGGACATCCGCTACATCAGCGTGGCCTTCGGTTTGTCATCGCACCAACCGCACGCTGTGTCGGAAACGCTTTTGAATTCTTATGGCGACTGCAAAGACCAGTCCATCTTGGTGCAGTCGCTTTGCCACGAGGTGGGGATTCCGGCGGCGTTGGTTCTCGTCAATGCCTACGGGGCCGGGTTTGACGAGACCAATCCCGCCGTGGCGATGTTCAACCACTGTCTGGTGGAGGCGAAGGCCGATGGCGAATGTTATTACCTTGATCCTGCGGCGGGCGAAACGACGCTCGGGCGACTGTCGTCCTACTACGCCGGCAGCCGTGGGCTTAAAATAGATGGTGTGAAGGGGACTGCCGTCACGCTGCCCCCTTTCCGTCCGCTGGCGGATCAAAGCACTGACGACACCGTCGTGAAGCTGAATCCCAACGGCAGCGCCACCGTGACCGAAACCTCCCGATCCAGCGGGGACGCTGCCCGCTTAGAACGCGAGAAGATGAAGCAGGCCACACCCAGCAAGATTCGCAACTATCTTACGGAATCTTACAAGCGGAGCGGGCGCAAACTGCTCGACTTTTACATGACCGACCCGGAGGGCGATGATGGCACCTTTGAAATAAGGGTCAGCTACACGGTGCCACGCTTTGGCTCCCTGGGTGCCGGTGGTCTTGTGTTCAAAATGGGCGGCAGCAAAGACAATGGCAATTGGATTTCGCAGCTCAATCTTCCGCGCCAACAACCATTCCGGTTTTATGCGAGTGACATTGGCGCGCGAAAATTCACGGTGGAATTGCCGGTTGGCGCTGTTCTCAAAGGCCAGCCTGAGGATGTTCAGATTGACACTGCCTTTCTCAAAGCGTCCCGCAAAGTGCAGTTCGCGAACAACCGGCTCAGCGTTACCGAAACGACCGGTTACCGCGACGCGCACGTGCCGGTCACCGAAGCAAGCCAGGTGGCCGCAGCCTTCCAAAAATTGCAAGACCATCGGGACTACTCGTTTGTTGTGCAACTCCCGTCACGCACCTTGGAGCCTGCGAAGTGAGCGCGCTTCAGCCGGCTTGAGCATGTGCAAAAGCAAACCTGTCCGCGCCGGTTGGTGAATAATTCCCCGCTTGTCATCACGAAAACGGCGGCTATGCTTCACCGGCTGGCAACCATGTCCACGAACCGGAAATCTTGGGATACCTTTGAAGCCATGCGCGCCGCCGCGCAGGAAGGCGATGCGCAGGCGCAATGTTATCTCGGCGTCTGTTTCCAGAACGGTCAGGGCGTGGCGCAGGACAATCACGAGGCCGTGAAGTGGTTCAAGCGTTCGGCCGAGCAAAACGATCCCGTGGCGCAATGCTACCTCGGCGTCTGCTATTGGATGGGCCAGGGCGTCCCGCAGGAACTCGGCGAGGCCGCCAAATGGCTGCGTGAGGCGGCGGAGCAGGGCGACCCGGCGGCGCAGTTCAATCTCGGCATGCTTTACGAAACCGGCCAGGGCGTCCCGCAGAATTACGCCGAGGCGGTGAAGTGGTATCGCGAGTCGGCAGAACGCGGTTATCCGGCGGCGCAATTCAATCTGGGAGTTTTCTTCGAACAGGGCCAGGTGGTGGAACAGGATTTTGCCGAGGCCGCGAAATGGTATCTGCTCGCCGCCGATCAGGAACTCGCCGACGCCCAATGCAATCTCGGCCTTTGCTACCAGACCGGACGCGGCGTGCCGAAAAGCGCGGCGGAGGCGGTGAAGTGGTTCATCAAGGCCGCGCGCCAGGGTAACAAGACCGCGCAGCACAACCTCGGCCTGCACTACGCCGCCGTCGAGGCTGGGCAGAACGTGGAATAATCAGCCCGCCAGTTCCGCGAGCTTTGCGCTGGCCTTGCCGGAATCAATCGTTTCCCCCGCCAGCTCCCAGCCTTCCGCCAGCGACTTCACTTTTCCTGCAACGAACAAACCCGCGCCGGCATTGATCAAAACCGCGTCCCGCTTCGGGCCGCGCTCGTCGCCGCGCAGGATGCGGCGGATGATTTCGGCGTTTGCTAATTTGTCGCCGCCGTGCAAGTCGGCCAGCGTCGCCGGTTGCAGTGGGAAATTTTCCGGCGACAAAACCGACTTGGTGAAGCCGCGCTCGTGATAAAATTCCGCGAGGTGCGTCGGGCCGAGCGACGAAAGTTCGTCGAGATGTTTACCCTCCGCCACACCGCACACCACCATGCCGCGCCGGCCGCCGAGCAATTGCAGCGCGTGCGCCATCGGCTCGCAGAGTTCCGGGCGCGGCACGCCGACAAGCGAGGCGGATGGCCGCGCGGGATTCACCAGCGGGCCGAGGATGTTGAAAATGGTCCGTTGTCCGCGTTCGGCGCAGAGTTTCCGCGCGGCGGCGACGTGCTTGAATGCCGGATGAAAATTCGGCGCAAAGAAGAACGCGAAGTTTTTTTCCTTCAGCTCCCGCGCCGCATCCGCCGGCGACAGATTCACCTTGATGCCGAGCGCCTCAATCACGTCCGCACTGCCGACGGATGACGTGACGGCGCGGTTGCCGTGCTTGGCGACGGTCACGCCGGCGGCGGCGCAGAGAATCGCGGCGGTGGTGGAGA
>CAYUGC010000235.1:0-5794 GCA_964444085.1 uncultured Bifidobacteriaceae bacterium
TATTTCGCGTCGTGGTAGGCGAGGTTCATTTTCCACTGGAAGAAAATTTCGCCGCAGCTCGAACACGATTCGCAGTAAGCCGCATTCGGCAGCGAATAATTTCCACCAAAGCCTTCAGACGTCTCGCCGCTGCCGATCCCGCCAGTGACGTAATACTTCTTGTTGATGAGGTTGTCCCAGAGCGACATCACCGCGCTTTGATAATCGGTGTCATGCGTCTCCGCCGCGACATCCGACATCGCGGAAAACAAATACGACGCGCGGACGGCGTGACCGACAGCCTCGTATTGCTGCTGCACGGGAGACTGCGTCTGGTCGTAATCCGAACCGCCATGACGACCACGGCAATCGAGGAGGAATTTCGCCAGCGCGATGTAGCTGTCGCCGCGCCCACCACCTTCCATGTCGTTGACGAAACGGCCGAAGCGCACCAAGCCCTGCTCCATCTGCTCGTGGCCGTCATACCATTCCTTTTTGCCGGGGCCGATGTTCGCCACCCAGCAGTCGGCCAGTTTTTTGGCCGCGTCATAAAGGCGTTTGTCCTTGCCGCCGGTGAGCGTGTAATGATTGATGGCCGACTCGATAAAATAGCCCGCGACATAACCTTCGTGGTTGCCGCGCTGCGAGGGATTCCAGCGCGACGGCCATTGCCGGCGGTCGGCCAGCGTGTAGGCCGTCTGCAAATAGCCGTCCGGCTCCTGCGCCGCGAGGATTTTCGGAATCCAATCTTCGAGCGTCGCCTTCATTTTTTCCTGCGCCGCGAGAATTTCCTGATCGCCTTGCGCGTCCACCATCAGCGCGATGCACATGGACTCGACCGTCTGATGCACCCAGGCATTCGCAAACACATAGCCGCGCTGCGGCGCATGCGGTTCGCCGCGCAACGCCTTCGCCGCCTCGACAAAATTATCAATGCCACCGTCACCCTGATTCGCGGGAATGTTCGTGCGATTGATCTCGTCAATGCAATGCGGAATCCAATTCACGATCAGCGCCTTGGCGCGGGCATTCCAAAAAGGACTGTTGATTTTGTAGGGCTTGGTATAGACCACGTCGAGCCGGTTACTCGGCGGCGGCAAAACTACTTTCACCTTCAGCGCAGATGATGAACTCAACTTTTCCCCGCCCGCCGTCAGCTTCAAAACGTAATGACCCGGCTGGGAAAAAGTCGCGGTCGTGACGTTCGTATGGGCATCGGCAAAGGCCACTTCGCCCGGGCCGGAATCCTTGCTCCACGAAATTTCCGCCGCCGAATTCGGCTTGGAAAATTTCACCGCGCCGGACAAATACGTTTTGCCGCCGAGCATCACGTCGCGATCCCGACCGGCATGGACGCGCGGCGGAAATTCCGGCGACTTGCCGGAATCCAGCACGCGCCATTCGAGGATGCCGGTTGAATAATCCCCGCTGCCATCCATCTCCAGCCTGAGTTTCGTCGTCGTGATTTCGTCGAAGGTCGTTACGTTGAACTGGTCGCCGACAACGCCAAGGCCGACGGCATTTTTCACCGGAACAAAAATATTTCCATCCCAATACGTCACGCGGCAGCCTTTCGGCAAACGCACTCCCCGGTTGTCGTCCCACCAATAAACTTCGATCTGCCGCGTGCTGACCGGCTGCGGCCATTCATACAACACCCACTGCGTGCCGGTGTTCGGCCAGTTGCCGTAAGAGCCGCGCCGGCTGTCCCGCGAGTTGCGCGGCACAAAGTCGTCGCTCAACGCTGCCAACGAAGTGTCACCGGAAACATTGGAACTCGCCGCCAGCGCCACGGACGCGAGGTTTGGCGCGGCGGTCGTTTCCAACGGCATTTTCAATATGCGCAGCAAGGAAAGTCCGGGAACCCCCTTGGGCGGACGCGAGGAAAATTTCACCACCACGCTCTGTTTGCCCAGCGTGAGTTCACGCGAAAGCAGGAACTCCGCCTCGAAGGCATTGCCGCCGGCCGGCTGCTGCGCCGTGAGGTTCTTTCCGTCCACGAGCAATTCAAAATCCTCGGTGCTGCCGCCGCGAAATGAAACCACCAGCTGTTGTGGCAAGCCAGGAATCACCTTCACCTCGTAACTGAACCAACCCTTGGCTTCGCGCCATTTGAAACCGTAAGCATCGCCGGTCTGCGTGGCCTCGCCCTGCCATTTGTGGTCGGTCTCGGACTGCTGTTCGCCAGGCCGCACCACGTCCACCACGCGCGCCTCCTCGGCCATGCGCCGAGCCTCGGCAGCGGCAATGTCGTCGGATTTTAATTTCCACTCGGCTTCAGAAATCAATTGCCAGTAAACGGAGTAACGCTGACGGTGCAGTTCGTAAAACGGAATCAGCGTCACGTCCACCGGCCGTCCGATGCCGCTCGTGCGGAACGTCAACGGCTGGCCAGAAACGGGCTGAACGTGCTTGAGTAAATCGTCCGCCGTCGTCACCAGCATTGGCGCGGGCGGCGCGGGCAGGCGGCTGAATTCCGTCTGCGTCGTCGCCAGCGGGTTCGGCATGGAATTGGTGCCCAGTTCGCCGGCAAGGACAATCGGCCCGTAGAGCAAGGCGATTTCGTTGGTCGTGCCCGGCAGGAATTCCGTGCGCAATTTCATCGGCAACTGGATCTCCACCGTGTCGCCGTCGCGCCATTTGCGTTGTAACGTCACATAGCTGCCGGGCGCGGATTTAATATTCTGCCGCTTGCCATTCACGGAAATTTTCAGGGCACCGGTCGCCCACGCCGGATGCCGGATTTTCAACGCCAACGTCACCGGTTTTGTGGTTTTGATTTTCAACACCGTCGTGTCACTCTCCGGAAATCTGGTTTCCTGCCGGACAGATAGCTTTTTCTCCGGCCAGTTCAGTTCCGACGCGATGAACAAATTTACGAACAGCGAATCTGCGTCGTGAAAATAAATTGTATCGGCGTATTTGGCATGGTTTTCCATGCCGGTGCCAACGCAGCACCAGAAGGAATTTTCCGGGGTGGAATACGTTTTGAAATGCCCCGGCTTGAGCGACATCAGATAGACGAACATGCCAGTCTCCGGGTCCTGCGACGCGAGGATGTGGTTGTAAAGGCCGCGTTCGTAAAAATCCATCTTCGCCGCGTCCGGCTGGAGCGCGAACATCTCGCGCGTGAGCTTGAGCATGTTGTAGGTGTTGCAAGTCTCGCAGGTGTCTGGACTCAAATGGGTTGCAAACTCGTTGGTCGGAAAGAAATGCTCATGGTCGCTGTGGCCACCGATTACATAGGAACGCCGCAGCGCAACGGAATCCCAAAACGTGCCGGCCATCGCTAAAAAGTTGGTGTCGCCGGTGAATTCATATTCGCGGGCCGCGCCGATGATTTTGGGAATCTGCGTGTTGGCGTGCAGGCCGTTCAGCCGGTCTTCGCCACGCGCGAGTGGGTCGAGAATTTTGGCCTGATTGAACGCCGCCGAAAGCTGCAAATAATTTGTATTGCCCGTGACCGCGTAAAGATTGGAAAGAACCTCGTTCATGCCGCCGTGCTCGGTGTCGAGCGAGTTCTGCATCTGCTGGCGCGAAATCCCGTCCACGCGGAATTTCACCCAGTCGGCCATATTCGTCAGCACGGTGAGCGCCGGTTCATTGGCACAGTGCCGGTTCGCGTCCAGCAGGCCGGCCATGATTTTGTGGAGCGTATACCACGGTGCCCAGACGGGCTTGCGCTGCTCGACGCCGTCTATCATGGATTCCGGAAACGCTGATAAATAGCCCGTATGGAAACCCGCCGCCGGAGAATAGCTCTGACATTTCGCCAGTTCGCCGACCAGATAATCCACGCGCTGTTTGAACCGCATATCGCCAGTGCTGGCATACATCAGCGACAACGCGGAGAGATAATGCCCCAGACTGTGACCGCGCAACTGGCAATCGGGTGCTTCCCAGCCGCCAAGCGGTTGCGCGGTGGACGGCAGGCCGACGTTCAGCCGGAACGTGTGCAGCAAACGATCAGGATCGAGACTCAACAGATATTTCTGGTCGCGCAGCATCGCGTCGCAGAACGGCCCGTCAAGCAGCCGCACATCCGCCAACGGAAACGGCTCGACGGCGCGGGTAACTTTCATCGCCGGCGCGTCCGCCAACGCCGAAACGGCACAGGTGAACACGCCGATGAAAGCGACGAAAAATTTGTTGCACCAAATCGCCATGCCGCCTTACTTGGTTTGCAACCGCAGCACGGTGAAAGAATTTCTGGGAAACGACCGTTGCAAGCTCGTGCCGCTGAAGCTGACCGGTTCTGTCTTCGGCGAAACCTTGGTCGGATCGGTCAGCGAATTTTCGTCCGCGCCATTTTCCGAGGTCAGCACGGTGGCCGTGCCTTGGCCGGAAAGGCTGATCCCGGACAAATCCAGTTTTGCTTCGAGCGGCTTGGTGTCGGCATTTACGACTTTCACGATGAGGTTTCCAGTCTTTCCATCAGTTGCCGAAGTCGCGTAAAGACTGGTGATTTTGCCGCCCGCGTCGTAATTCAAATCGTGGATGATTTCACCGTCGAGCCAGCACTTCACATGGTTGCCGCTGACCGTGACCTTGAGGTCATACCACCGACCGATGTCAATGTGGCTGGGCTTGCTGTCGAGCGTCTCGCCGGCCTCGATGCCGTCGGCCGTGTTGTTCCAGCCACCAATGTTCCACCAAGTGCGGTCTTCGCTGCTGTTGATGTGGAACAAAACCAGAAATCCCTCCGCGCCGGAAATTTTCCGAGCCTTCAGCGTGAGCGTGTAATCCGACCAGTCCCGTTTGCCGGCCAGCGCCCGGATGAATTCCTTCTCCGCCGCCTGCCGCAACACGCCATCCTGGACATTCCAATCCGCGCCGTTGCCGAACAGCTTCCAGCCTTTGGTGCCCTTGCTAAAATCCGATTCATACAAAACTTTCCCGTCCGGCGCGGTGACCTTGATGTCCTTGAACTCCGCCGCCGTGTTCCAGGTGCCCACGCCAATCATGCCGCCAGCCACATCCGCTTCGGCCACCGGCGACTCGACCGTTGTGGGCAGGGAAACGTCGCCACGATTTTCAGCAAACATTTTTTGAACGTAATAGCTCGGCAGGCCATACCACTTGGAACTGTCAAAGTTGATGAGGTCGGGATTCCACGCGCGGTGGTTCAGGTTCACGAGCAGCGGCGCATAGCTGGCCATGACGACCACGTCGGAATTCCGTTCGAGACCGGTCATGAACGCCGCTTCACCGATGGCGCCGCGCAAATTACCGAGGCCGCAATTTTTGGTGACCGCATATTCGCCGACGAAAACTTTCGGGCCATTACGGTCAGTCTTGTCGTATTGACCGGCGTGGCGCATGAACCATTCCGGCGAGTCGTAATAATGGTCGTCCACGATGTCCGGCTGCTTGTCGCCAAACTTATCCCAGCCGTCGGCCACGAATTTAACATAGGGATATTTAGCACGGATGGCGTCGTAAAACAGGTTCCAACGCTCCACATAGCCGTTAAAACCCCCGTTTTCATTGCCGATTTCCATGTATGTCAAATTGAACGGCGCGGGATGGCCGGCCTTGGCGCGCAGCGCGCCCCAGAGCGAATTCGTCGGGCCGTTGGCATACTCAATCGCGTCGAGCGCGTCCTGCACCCATTGGCCCATGCGGTCCATCGGAATGGTTTCCTTGTGCGACATGCCGATGTTGATGCAGAACAGCGGCTGCGCACCGAGGTCTTCGGTCATTTGCAAATATTCGTAAAAGCCCAGGCCGTGCGTGGCGTTGTAACCCCAGATATTCCACAGCGGCGTGCGCGAATCAATGTCGCCGATGGTGTTCTTCCAATGGTTCATGTGCG
>CAYUGC010000236.1:0-5788 GCA_964444085.1 uncultured Bifidobacteriaceae bacterium
TGCTCGCGCCGCCGGGATAGGCGAAGATGACCTCGACGCCTTCGCGTTCGAGGGCCTGCACGAGGATGTCGCGGCCGAACATGACGGCACCGACTTCGGCGCGCGCTTTGGCCGGGGATTTCGTTTTCGCTTTCGCGGATTCAATGGTCTTGCTCATTTTCTTTGCTTGGTTGTGGCGGCTTTGGCCAAGGGTAACAAAAAACCCACGGCCATTACCAGCCGTGGGTTCTTGTTAAAGCTTTGGTTCAACAAGCACCAACGGCGTCGCTAACTACAACGACGACCAGCGTGGCAACTTGTAAACTGTTTTTCAACATTAGTGTAAGCAGCTTAATTTGCCGTCCCCGCCGCGTCAAGCCGCTTTTGCCGGGTTTCCGCGAGATCTGTGCCGCATCGGATGGTTGTAAAAATATAATCCGATGACCACCGCCATGCCGATGCCGACCAGAATCAAGTCCATGAATTTCGCGGCGCGCGGCGCAAGGGAAACCGACGGGCGGGTCAAAAATAAAACGCGACTGACGGCTAACCAACTGATGTTTGACTATTTGCCCAGATGGACAAATACTCCGTTCGGATATGCATCCCGGCGGAAACAAAAAAATTTTGTTCCTGGCAATCTTCGCGATAACGGCGGGAGAATTTCTTCTGGATTTGGCCACCCCGCACGGCGTGACGGACTGGGTGCTGTATTTCATCCCGCTGCTGCTGTCATCTTACGTGGGCGGACGTAACCTGCCTTATCTGCTGGCGGCGGTGTTTTCGATTTTGAGCCCGGCGGGCTATTATTTTTCTCCGCCCGGCGTGGACGCCCGCCTGACGCTGGCCGGTCGACTGATCGGCATCGTCGCCTTCTGGGTGGTCGCCATCCTCATCGCGCGGCACAAGCAGACGGAGGAGACGCTCCACCGCACCGAGCGGGCGCTGAAAACCATCAGCGCCGGCAACCAGGTTCTCGTGCGCGCGACGGACGAGCCGGCATTGCTGCGCGAAATCTGCCGCGTGATTGTCGAGCAAGGCGGCTACCGGATGGCTTGGGTGGGCTTTGCAGAAAACGACGAAAAAAAATCCGTCCGCTTGGCCGCCCGCGCGGGTTGCGACGAAGGCTATTTGGAGAAATCGAAAATTTCCTGGTCAGACGCCACCGAACACGGGCGCGGCCCGACCGGCCACGCCATCCGCACCGGCCAGATTTCCGTCTGCAATGATTTTCAGACCGACCCGATAGCCGCGCCCTGGCGCGCAGAAGCCGCCAAGCGCGGTTATGCCGCCGCCATCGTGCTGCCGCTGCACAACGCGGGAAAAACTTTCGGCGTGCTGACGCTTTATGCCGCCGAGGCCAACGCCTTCAATGCCACCGAAATCGAATTACTCACGGAACTGGCGGACGATCTGGCATTCGGCATTCACAGCCTGCGCGTCCGGGCTGAGCGCGGGCAGGCGGAGGCGGCGCTGAACGAGAGCGAGCAGCGATACCGCCACCTGTTTGCCCACATGAATGAAGGCGTGGCCTGCGGCCAGATGATTTTTGAGGACGGCCAGCCGAAAGATTTCGTCTATCTGGAGGTGAACCCGATGTTCACCTCCTTGACCGGGTTGAAAGATGTGATCGGCAAACGCGCCAGCGAGGTCATCCCCGGCATCCGCGAAAGCGACCCGGAACTGCTGGAGATTTACGGACGAGTCGCGACGACGGGGCAGCCGGAAAAGTTCGAGCGGTTCGTCGTGGCGCTGAACATGTGGTTTCACATCTCGGTTTTCCGTCCGGGACCGGGTTGCTTCGTCGCCGTTTTCGATGTCATCACCGCGCGCAAACAGGCCGAGGAAACCCTGCACCGGACGAACGAGCGCATCCGCCATCTCAACAGCGTCCTGCACGCCCTCCGCGATGTCAGCCATTTGCTGAACCACGAAAAGGATCCGCAAAACCTCCTGACCGCCGTCTGCGAAAGCCTCGTCAAAACGCGCGGCTATGTGACCGTGTGGGTGGGACAGCCGGAGGAATCGGCAGCCAAGCGAGTGCATCTGCTTGCGCACTCGGGCGGCGACCCGGATTTTTTCCAGCACGCGCAAATTACTTGGGATGACAGCCCGTTTGGCCAAGGGCCGACCGGCACGGCCATCCGCGAGCGGCGCGTGGTGGTTTTCGACGACATTGCCAGCGACCCGCGTTTCGCGCCGTGGCGGGACAGCGTCAGGGCGAGCGGTGCCGCCGCCATCGCCGCCATTCCCATCCTCCACGACGAACGGCTGTTCGGCGTGCTGACCATCAAGGCGGATCGTCCAAACGCCTTTGACTCGGAGGAACTGGTGCTGCTGATGGGGCTGGCGGCGGACCTGGCCCGCTGCCTGAAAAACTTCGAGGAGGAAGCCGCCCGCCGGCAGACAGAGACGCAGTTGCATAAGCTGTCGCTCGCCGTCAAACACAGCTCCGCCGCCATCCTCATCACCGACCTCAAGGGCGAGATTGAATATGTGAACCCCAAGTTCACCGAAGTCACCGGCTACACTTTCGCCGAGGCGGTTGGCCAAAACCCGCGCATTCTCAAGTCGGACACGGTGCCGGCGGAATTCTTCCGGCAGATGTGGCAGGCCATTTCCTCCGGCCACGAATGGCGCGGCGAATTTCTCAACCGGCGGAAGAACGGCGAAACTTACTGGGAAATGTCCTCCATTTCGCCGATCACCGATGCCCATGGCAAAATCACCGGCTATGTGGCGGTCAAGGATGACATCACCCGCGACAAGCTGGCCGAGGAAAAAATCCGCGAGCAGGCCCAGATGCTCAATCTCGCCCACGACGCCATCACCATTCGCGATTTGGACGGTCGCATCACTTACTGGAACCGTGGCGCCGAACGCATCTATGGCTGGAGCAGCGCCGAGGCGGTTGGGCAAATTGCCGGGGAACTGCTCAAATTCGACCCCTTCAAATTGGCCGAGGACCGGCGGCGGTTGCTGGAACAAGGATATTGGACCGGCGAACTCACCGCCCACGCCAAGGACGGGCACGAGCTGCTGGTCGAATCCACCTGGACGCTGGTGCGCGACGCCGCCGGCCACCCCAAATCCGTTTTTGCCACCAGCACGGACATCACTGACGCCCGCAAACTGGAGCAGCAGGTGGCGCGCAGCCAGCGCATGGAAAGCCTCGGCACGCTGGCCAGCGGCGTCGCCCACGATCTGAACAACATCCTCACGCCGATCATGATTTCCATCGGCCTGCTCAAGGATCAGGTCACGGACACCATGCTGCTGCACCTGCTCGACAGCTTGGATGCCAGCACCCAGCGCGGCGCGCAACTGGTGAAACAAATTCTCACCTTCGGGCGCGGCGTGAAGGGCGAGCGCAGCCCGTTGAGCCTGCGGGAAATCGCCCGCGAAATCCAGCGGCTGATCCAGGAGACATTCCCCAAGTCCATCCAGTTGGAAATTGCCGCGCCCGACGACCTGTGGCTCGTCATCGGCGACCACACCCAGCTCCACCAGGTTTTTCTGAACCTCGCCATCAATGCCCGCGACGCCATGCCCGACGGCGGCCGGCTCACCTTCACTTTGCAGAACCACGCCATTGACCCGGTCTATGCCGGGCTGAATCCCGAGGCGCGCCCCGGTCCGAATGTGCTCATCCAGGTCACCGACACCGGCACCGGCATCGGCAAGGAAATCATTGACCGGATTTTCGACCCCTTCTTCACCACCAAGGCGCACGGCCAGGGCACCGGCCTCGGCCTGTCCACCACGCTAGGCATCGTCAAAAGCCACGGCGGCTTCATCAACGTCTATAGCGAGCCCGACCACGGCACCACCTTCAAGATTTATCTTCCGGCCAACGCCAGCGCCGAACAGTCCGAACACCGGGCCGTCATCCAAGATGGCCTGCCACGCGGGCGCAACGAACTCATCCTCTTCGTGGACGACGAGGAACTCATCGCCGCCGTGGTCAAAAAAACCCTTGAACGCCACGGCTACCGCGTCCTGACTGCCGCCAACGGCGCGGAAGCCGTTTCGCTCTACGCCGCCCAAGGCCGGGACATCGCCGCCGTCATCACCGACATGCATATGCCCATCATGGACGGTCCGGCCACCATCATCGCGCTCCAGTCGATGAATCCGGGCGTCAAGATCATCGGCTCCAGCGGCCTCGCGGCCAACGGCGGCGTGGCCAAGGCCGCCAGCTCCGGCGTCCGTCATTTTGTGCCGAAGCCTTACACCGCCGAAAAAATACTACGCACCCTCCGCGACATCCTGGACGGCGGCGACGACGGCGAACCTTCCGTGTAGTCACGCGCCGCCGGTTTCATCTTTTTTTCCAGCCGCAGCACAGGGCAAGATGCTCAACCCGCCGAAAATTCGTGGCCGGCGGGGCTGGTCGAGGACGACCCGGCCGCGCTCCGGGGTTTTCAGACAGCCTCCAACCACCTTTCCACTTTGTTTTGGCCAGGCGCTCTGCTATTCAAATCGCGGTGAACAATCCATTTCGCATCGGTGTCCTCGGTTCCGGCAAAGGCTCCAACTTCGTGGCCATCGCGGATGCCATCACCGCCGGCCAGATCCCGGCGGAAGTCGCCGTGGTGTTGAGCGATGTCGAGTCAGCGGGAATCCTCCAGCACGCGCGCGACCGAAAAATCCCCGCACAATTCATCCCGCCCGGTCAGTTCCGCACCAAGCTGGACGAGGCGGCCGAGCGCGCTTTTGTCTCCGCGCTGCAAAATTCGCGGGTAGATTTGATCGTGCTCGCCGGTTTCATGCGCGTGCTGAAAGGTGATTTTCTCCGCGCCTTTGAGGGGCGCATCGTCAACATCCACCCTTCCCTGTTGCCGTGTTTTCCCGGCCTGCAATCGTGGAAGCAGGCGCTCGACCACGGCGTAAAGATCGCCGGCTGCACGGTGCATTTCGTGGACGCGGGCGTGGATTCTGGCGCGATCATCGGGCAATCCGCCGTGCCGGTTTTGGACCATGACACGCCGGAAACTTTGCATCAAAGAATCCACGCGGCGGAGCATGAACTGTTTCCGCGCTGTGTCGCCGCGCTGGCGCGGAAGGAGATTTCCGTGGCGGGCCGGCGCGTGATCTGGAAAAAAGCATGAACGCCAAAATTCTTTTGTCCGCCATCCTTGTCGCGCTGCTCGCCGCCGGCTGCGCGTCGAATGAAACCATCACGTTCACGAGCGAGGCCAAGGTGCCGGACTTCACACCGGCCACGGCGGCGGCGGTGAAAAGTTTGGCGAAGGCCGACGAGGACAAGATTGATCTGGCCGTCTTCGGCTATTTGCTTGACCGGCATTTCTGGGAGGACGGCGATTACACCGCGCTGTTCTTGCAGGCTTCCGATGCGGTGGTGGACGCGATGCAGAAGAAATATTCCGCGCACCAACCACCGATCAAGGCGAGCTACCACATTGATCTGCGCGACAATCTTTCGCCGCGCGACAAGGACACCGGTAAGCCCGTGATGATCCTCGGCGTGGACGCGAATGACCCGAACGCCGACGACACGGTGGACGCCATTGGCCGCTGGTATGCCGGCGGCGCGGTGCAGGGATTCTACACTTTCACGCTGAAAAAGGTCGGCGACGCCTGGGTCATCGTAGAGGTTCGCTGACCATATCGGTCGGATGAAAGCCAAAAAAGTGTTCGCCTTGACACGCCTTTCTTGGGCATTATGGATTACTTTGACATGAGCAAGAAACTACGATTCGGCCTGCCCAAAGGCAGCCTGCAGGACGCCACCATCGAGAAGCTGGCCAAGGCCGGCTACAACATTTCCGTCAGCAGCCGTTCCTAC
>CAYUGC010000237.1:0-5777 GCA_964444085.1 uncultured Bifidobacteriaceae bacterium
CAAAGCCACTTCGCGCGCGGCGGACAGGAATGACCGCGCGTCGCCGATGGATTCCATGTAGATGACGATGCTCTTGGTCTGCGGATCATCGCCGAGGTGCTGGATCAAATCGCCCCAGCCGATGTCGAGCATCGAGCCGAGCGAGACGAAGGCGCTGAAGCCGACGTTTTCCTTCAAGCTCCAGTCGAGAATCGCCGTGCAGAGCGCGCCGCTCTGGCTGATGAACCCGACGCTGCCCGGCTTGGCCATGTCGGCGGCAAAGGTGGCGTTGAATTTGTTGCCGGGAACCATCACCCCGAGGCAGTTCGGCCCGACGATGCGGATGCCGGCCTTGGTGGCCTCTTCCAAAACCTGGCGTTCAAGTTCCACGCCGACCGGGCCAATTTCCTTGAAGCCGGCGGAAATGATGATGACGCCCTTCACGCCCTTGGCGCCGCAATCGCGCACGATGCCCGGCACGGTCGGCGGCGGAGTGATGATGACGGCGAGGTCGGGCGTTTCGGGAACGGCGGTGATGCTGGGATAGGCCTTCACGCCGAGCACGGTGTCGCGCTTGGGATTCACCGGGAAAACCTTTCCGGGAAAATTTCCTTTGATGAGGTTTTCGAGAATCGTGCGGCCCACGCTGCCCACGTTTTCCGTCGCGCCGATGACCGCCACGGATTTGGGCGAGAAAATCGGGTCGAGCGGGCGGCGGGTGGTGTGGTGCAGGATGTCGTGGGCGGATTCGAGCTTGGCCGGGGCGGAAGGGATGTTCGTCATATGGTTAATTGGGCAATCAGTTTCGTTGCTGGAGTGAAAATGGCAGTGGAAGCGAGCGGCGACTTCACGCTGATTGGCAAATTATCACCCGTAATTGCCATCCGGGCAATCCGCGGATCGGTTTGGCCAATATTGGTGCCGAGCTTAGAGACAGTTTGAAAATGGCGTGATCACCAAATCGTCCTCGTCCTCCTCGTCGTCGTCCTCGAAATCCCGGGAAAATCCGAGGAGGAGAACGAGAACGACGACGAGGAGGAGTGCCAAAACTTCATTTTAAGAAAACCTCTTAAATCTGGCCTTGGGAATCCGTCCAGCGCAGTGCGTAGCGGACCAGTTCGGTCGCGGTTTTCAGGCCGAGCTTTTCCTTGATGTGGGCGCGATGCACCTCCACCGTCTTGACGCTCAAGTGCAGTTGCTCTGCGATCGCGCGGTTGCTGACGCCCTGGCCGATGAATTGGAAGACTTCAAACTCGCGGTCGGAAAGCTTGCGGACCGGCGAGCCGCCTTGGTCGCCCTGCTTGCCGGAAAAAACTTCCAGGATGCGCGCCGACATCGCGTCGCTCACGTAAATCTGCCCGCCGAGCACCTGCCGGATGGCGGTGAGAAATTTTTGTCCGCCTTCCTGCTTCATGATGTAGCCGCGCGCGCCGGCCCGCAGCGCCCGCTCGGCGTAAACCATTTCGTCGTGCATGGACACCACCAAAATTGGCAGCTCCGGGCACAGGGAGCGGAGATCCTTGATGAGTTCGAGGCCGTTTTTGTCCGGCAGCGAAATGTCCAGCAGCGCGAGTTCAAACCGGTGCTTCGTCGCCAGATTAATCGCTTGTCCGGCGGTGCTCGCCTCGGCGATGACCTTCAGGTCCGGCTCGTTGCCGATCAACTGTGCTAGTCCGGTGCGCATCATCGGATGGTCGTCCACGATGAGGATGCGCTTGGCGGAAATCTTGTTCTTGACGCTCATGGCTTAATTTTTGGGGGCGGAAAAAACGACGCTCACGCCGCCGGCGGGCCGCTGCTCGACGGTCAGTGCGCCGCCGACCATGCCGATGCGCGACTGCATGATGCGCAGACCCATGCCGGTGCCGCCGGTGAAATTTTCCGGGAAACCGGCGCCGTCGTCGTCCACGCGCAGCCGCAGTTGCGCCGCGTCCTCGCGGAGTTGCAGGGAAATATTTTTCGCCTTGCCGTGCTTGATGGCGTTGGATACCGCCTCCTGCGCAATGCGAAATAGATGCGTGGCGGCGGCGTGATTATCCATCTTTACCAGGTTGGGGCAGTCGAACCGGCAGTTCACGCGGAACATTTTTTCCGTGTTCACAGCCAGTTCCGCGAGCGCCGCCATCAGCCCTTCTGCCTCCAGCGTGACCGGTGAAAGCCCGCGCGCCAGCAGCCGTGTCTGGCTGATGCTTTCGCGGACGGCCCTGGCGATGTCCGTCGCGCGGGCGGCGGCATCCTTCGATTTGGGCGTGAGCTTTTGCGCGAGCACCTGGCTCAACATCTCGATGCCGGCGAGATGCTGGCAAAGCCCGTCATGCAAATCCTGCCCGATGCGCCGCTGCTCGCGTTCGCTGATTTCAAGGATTTCTTTCTCGAGCCGCTTGCGCTCGGTGATGTCGCGGATGAAGCCGGTGAAAATCCGCCGGTCGCTCAGCTTCACCTCGCTGACCGACAAATCCATGGGAAACAGCGTGCCGTCCTTTTTGCGCGCGAACGTCTCGCGCCCGATGCCGATGATCCTGGCATGGCCGGTGCGCTGGTAGTTTTCGATGTAGCCGTCGTGCCGCTCGCGGTGCGGCGTGGCCATCAGCACACTGACGTTTTTGCCGATGACCTCGGCGGCGGTGTAACCAAAAATTGTCTCGGACGCGCGGTTAAAGGACTCGATGAGGCCGCGCTCGTCAATGGTGATGATGCCCTCGACGGCGGTTTCGAGGATGGCGCGCAGCCGCTCCTCGCCGTCACGGACGGCGGATGCGCGCGGCTTTGAGCCTGACAGTTTTTTGTTTTCCTTCATCCCGTTGTTGGCGGGAATATCGGAAATTCCCGGGCCAAAGCCAATGCCAATCGTGGAATCGGCGATGACCCGGGCGGCGGGGGTGGCGCGGGGCTTGGGCATCCGGCGCGGTCAGTGCGCCAGCAGTTGCGCGCGGTATTCGGTCGGCGACTGGCCGAGGATCTTCTTGAACACGCGGTTGAAGTGCGTGAGCGACTGGAACCCGACCTCAAAGGCAATTTCGCTGATGCGCAGGTTCGGGTTCAGTAAAAGATTTTTTGATTTTTCGATGCGGATGCGGGCGACGTAGTCGGTGAAATTGATGCCGGTGACCTTTTTGAACATCTTGCAGAAATAATAGCTGCTCATGTTCACGGCCTTCGCGACCTGGCCGAGCTTGATCTCCTCGGTCTGGTGCTCATGGATGTAGGCGCGCGCCTTGGTGATGACCGGCGGCTCGGCGTTCTCCTGCTGGATGAAGACCTGGTTGCTCAACATTGCCAGATGCTGCGCAAAAATTGAAAGGAGCTTCACGGCGGACTCATGTTCCTTTTGCGAGACAACCTTGCCGGAAAAATAGGCCTTGCGCAACACCTCGCGGCTCACGTCCAGTCCCCATTTGGTGCAGAACTGCGTGGCCTTCTTGAACTGCGCCTCGGTGGGTTTCTTGCGGAAGACCTGCCCGATCTGGAGGAAGCCGATCAGGCGGTCGCTCATGCGCACCGGCACGGCGGTGTCGCACAGGCCGACCGGGCAGACCACGGATTCGGCTGTGGCGGCAGCCTTCTGGCACAAGCGTTCCTGCACTTGCAGGCACGCGGCGCACGCGCGGCTTTTTTTGGAGAGCAGGGCGCAAAAGGGGTTTTCGTTGCGCTT
Source organism: uncultured Bifidobacteriaceae bacterium (assembly GCA_964444085.1). Classification (GTDB taxonomy): domain Bacteria; phylum Verrucomicrobiota; class Verrucomicrobiia; order Limisphaerales; family UBA11358; genus UBA11358. The sequence goes on from CAYUGC010000237.1 coordinate 3,632, forward strand.
GCCGTGGTGCGGCAACTGCCACGTCTCCACCGGCTGCAGGGCGATGGGCAGGCCGGTCATGTCGCCGAACGCCCGTTCGTATTCGCGGTAGGTGCGCGAGTTGGTCAGGGCGTCCACCAGCGCGCGGTTGCTGGTGCTGTTTTCCGGCGCGGTGCCGTTGTAAGGGGGGGTGAAAGATGGTTCGGCCACGGGTTCGTTGCCGTTCTCCGATTTAGCAAATATTGTTTGCACGAAGACAATTTAGGATAAGAGCTCGTTGCCTACAATTGGTGATTAACCTGATTAAAACTAGTGGTGCCATCTATCTAAATAGGGGATACACCTATTTAGGCCGGGCGGGAAATCCACGCGCGGCGGCCTCCCCGACTCGCCGGGCCGGAATTAATTCGCTTGGAGTCTGGTTGCCAGACTGTTAAAAATTTTTGCCATGCCAGAGCCGACCGCCAAACCCGCATCCGAAAACCTGCCCGTCGCCATTCTGGGCGTGCCGTTCGACAGCGTGTCGCTGGCGGCGGCGCTGGACTTGGTCGCGGGGATGGTTGCGTCAGGGCAGCCGCATTATGGCACGACCGTGGGCGTGGATTTTTTGGTGCAGGCCCAGACGGACGTGGAGTTGCGGCGCATTTTGTTTGATGCGCACCTGGTGCTCGCGGAGGAGCAGCCGATTGTCCGGGCTTCCCGGCTGCTGGGCAACCCGCTGCAAAAATCCGTGACGGTGCCGCAGCTCATTCCGGCCGTCCTCGCGCTGGCGGAAGACCGGGGCTGGCGGGTGTTCCTGCTCGGGGCGGAGGATGCCGTGGTGGAAAAAATCCGCAGCCGGCATCCGCGCTTGGTTGTGGCCGGCGCGTTCGCCCCGCCGGAACAGCCGCTGTTGGAGATGAACCACGCGGAGATTTTGCAGCGGGTGCGCGAGGCGCATCCCGACGTGCTGCTGGTGGCCTTCGGCTGCCCGAAGCAGGAGAAGTGGATCAATATGAATTTCCGCGAGGCCGGGGTGCCGTTCATGCTCGGAGCCGGAACCGCCTTTGATTTTGCCACGGGCCAGACGGTTCGCCGCCCGGGCGGCGGCTGGGCGGCGCGGGGAAAATTCTGGCTGGCGGTTTTGCGCCAATGGTGGCGTTTGCGCCTGAAGAAAACCTCGCAGCCCGGCCCCGCCGCCGAGGTGCTGCCGGATCCATTTGGTAATTTTGTCGTCCGCGCGCCCGCCCGGCTGGGGGCGACGGAAGTGCAGGTCGCCAAGGCGGAGTGGCTGCGCGCCGTCGAGAACGGGCACGTCATGTTTGACCTGGGCGAGACCTGGTTTGCCGACAGCACCGGCATCGGCGCGCTCATCCGGCTGCGCAAGCGGGCGCGGGAATTGGGCCACCAATTTTTTCTCGTCGCGCCCCGGCCGCCGGTGGAGGCGGCCCTGAAGCTGATGAAGCTGGACGAATTTTTCAACATCCAGACCAGCACCGCCGGCGCCCGCATCCTGCTGGAGGACGCCCGGCGCACGCCGATGGTCACCAGCGGCGTGCAGCAAAACGAGCTGCACATTAACTGGAGCGGTGAAGTGACTGCGCTGAACGCCGTCGAACTGGGCGCGCACACGGATTCGGAGCTGACTCAAGCGACGTCCGGCATGACCGTGGTGGTGAACCTTTCGCGGCTGACGTTTGTGGACAGCACGGGCATCGGCCTGATGTTGCGGCTCAAGAAAAATCTCGCGCGGCGCGGCCTCATGCTGCAATTCCAGAATCCTTCCGCCTCCGTCCGCAACGTGCTTGCCCACACGCGGCTGGAGGAATACCTGCTCGGTGAGAAAAAATGATGCCGGTTTTGCCGCCGCCGTCCGCCAGCGACATTACGCTTGCCAGAACGCCGGTTTCCGTTAGAATGCCACTCGTCTGTAAGATAATTTGACCTTTCGACCATGGTGAATCTTCAAGTGAACTTGGTTCAGTGATGATTTGAAACCCGGCAGTCGGGAACAGACGAAAACGGTTAGTATTGAACAGCAATCATCAAATGAGCACGAAACTGTTTGTGGGAAATCTTTCCTTCAACACCACAGAAAACTCGTTGCACGAGGCGTTCTCCGCCCACGGCAATGTCGTTGAAGCCAACCTTATGATGGACCGGATGACCGGCCGTTCACGCGGGTTTG
>CAYUGC010000238.1:0-5707 GCA_964444085.1 uncultured Bifidobacteriaceae bacterium
GCGAGCCGCCGTTCTCGATCTTGCGCGCGGAGGCGAACATCTTGCGCGGGATTTCGAGCGCGCGGGCGTCCACGCCGCCGGTCATCGTGCGCCCGCTGCCGCCGTGGACGCTGTTGTAGGCGCGGGCGATGCGCGTGAGCGAATCCATCAGCACGAAAACGTCCTTACCGGATTCCACGATACGGCGGCAGCGCTCGATCATGAACCGCGAGAGGCGGACGTGCGTGTCAATTTCCATGTCGTTGGACGAAGCGACGACCTCGGCCTTCACCGAGCGCTGGAAGTCGGTGACTTCCTCAGGGCGTTCGTCAATCAGCAGCACCATCGTGTGAACTTCGGGATGGTTGGTGGTGATGGCGTTGCAAATCTGCTTGAGAATCGTGGTCTTGCCCGTGCGCGGCGGCGCGACGATGAGGCCGCGCGTGCCCTTGCCGATGGGCGTGACGAGATCAATCACGCGGGTCTCCATCTGATCCGGCGTCGTCTCCAGCTTGAATTTTTCGATCGGGTCAATCGAGGTCAGGTTCTCAAAGCGCACAGCCTTGGTGTATTCCTGAAACGGCATTTCGTTGACCTTGTCCACGCCCTTGAGCTGCGGGCTGGTGCCGCGGTGCGGCGGCTGCGTGGGGCCCTCGATGAAGCTGCCCTCGCGCAGGAAACTGCGGCGGATGGTGTCCGGCGTGACAAAGATGTCGGTCGGCTTGGGGTGGAAATGGTTTTGCGCCGTGCGCAGGAAACCGAAGCCCTTCTCGGAAATTTCGAGAAAGCCGGAACCGTAGTTGGGATTGACGGCCTGGTCGCCGTTTGCCTGTGTTTCGCTCATAATGCTTAAATGCTGGTCCGAAGGCTGAAACCCTTCCGAAAAATTGTCTGGAAAAGTGAACTTTGGAAATTCAGCCGCACCAAAGCGGCCAATGGAAACCTTCGACGAGCCATTAGTTAAGCGGAAAAACCGTCAAACGCAACAATTATTTTTGCCCATCCCAAGCAAAAGGCGCGCAAATCCAAAGGACTTGCGCGCCGGGAAACTTGCCCACGAATCAGCCGCCGACTTCGGCGCGGGCTTCCGCCGCGAGCGCGGTGCTCAAATAACGCTCGCCGGTGGAGCAGGCGATGGTGACGATGACTTTGCCCTTGTTTTCCGGGCGTTTGGCCACCTCGATGGCGGCGATGACGTTCGCGCCGGTGGAGATGCCGACCAAAATGCCCTCTTCCTTCGCCAGCCGGCGAGCCATGGCAAAGGCGTCGTCGTTGGAAACCTGCACAGCCTCGACGATCTGCGCGTGGCCGGCGCTGTCCTTGAGGTGAAGATTTTTCGGGACGAAACCCGCGCCGGTGCCTTGAATCTTGTGCGGACCAGGCTTAATCGGCTGGCCGGCGAGGCATTGCGAAATGACCGGGGAATCTTTCGGCTCGACCGCGATGGCCTGGAACGAAGCCTTCTTCGGCTTGATGAATTCGGTGACGCCGGTGATGGTGCCACCGGTGCCGACGGCGGAAATCAAAATATCCACCTTGCCGTCCGTGTCCTCCCAGATTTCCACACCGGTGGTCTTGGAATGGATGGCCGGGTTGGCCGGGTTTTCAAACTGCTGCGGAATCCAGGAGTTCGGCGTCTCCTTCGCCAGCGCCTCGGCGCGGGCAATCGCGCCTTTCATGCCTTCGGCACCCGGCGTCAAAACCAGTTTTGCGCCAAGCATCGCGAGCAACGTGCGGCGTTCGAGCGACATGGTTTCGGGCATCGTCAATATCAGCTTGTAGCCTTTGGCCGCCGCGACGAACGCGAGCGCGATGCCGGTGTTGCCGGAGGTCGGCTCGATGATGACGGTGTCTTTCTTCAACACGCCGCTTTTTTCAGCGTCCTCAATCATCGCCGCGCCGATGCGATCCTTGACGCTGCTCAATGGATTAAAAAACTCACACTTGAGGAGAATCGTGGCGTCCACGCCGGCGGTGACTTTGTTCAGTTTGACCAGCGGCGTGCGGCCGACGGTTTCGACAATGTTGTTGTAAATACGTCCCATAATTTTTTGAAATACGGTTGATTGACTTGGCTTGTGAAATTTGGCCGAAAACCGCGCAAGGGCAAGTTTTTATTTTGGTTGGCGAAACCACCGGGTTTGTTCATCCTCCGCGACACCATGAAGCTGCTTTTGAAACATATCATTCTCGCCGGCCTGATCGTTGCCAATGGTTCGTTGTCCGCGCAGCCGGCCAGTCAAGCGCCGTCTCCGGCCCGGCTGGAAAAAACCGCCGATGGCATCGTGATCCCCTGGGACGACACTTACCTCAAGGTGGAAGTCTGGGCGGACAACGTCGTCCGCGTCGTGACGGCGAAAGATCGCGCCGGCTTCGCCCACAGTTCGCCCGCGACGGCGGTGCGGCAGAAGGAGAAGACCGACTGGAAACTGGCCACGGAGAATAATGTGGCGACGCTCACCACCGCCAAGTTGCAGGTACGCGTGAATCTGGTGACCGGCGCGGTTTCGTTTTTTGATACCAACGGCCAGCCGGTGCTCGCTGAAAAAACCGGTGGCCGGGCCAGCACGCCCGCCGCCGTGCAGGGCGAAAACACCTTTCATGTGAGCCAGCAGTGGGAGGCCAACAACGATGAATCGCTCTATGGTCTCGGCCAGTTGCAATTTGGCACGGTGGACATCAAGGGCTACGATTTGGATCTTTGGCAACACAACACCTGCGTGGTCGTGCCGCTGCTGGTGTCCAGCCGGGGTTACGGCGTGTTCTGGGACAATCTTTCGTTCACACGCTTCGGCGACCTGCGTCCGTTTGAGCCGATCCCCGCCGACAACCTCAGGGACGCCACCGGCCAGCCCGGCGGCCTGACGACCGGCACGTTTACGGCCGCCGAGCCTGAGCAGTTGCAAAATCCGCATGTCGCCAATGTCATCGTGGCGGGGCGGGGCGGGCGCGGCGGCGGACCCGGCGGGGCCAGCCGGACGCGCTGGACTGGTGAAGTGGTGGCACCCGCCACCGGCGAATATCAATTCCGCACCTACTCGAATGGCGGCATCAAAATGTGGCTGGACGGCAAGCTGGTCATTGACCACTGGCGGCAAGGCTGGCTGACGGAGAATGACCAGGTCAAAGTCCGACTTGAAGCCGGCCAGCATTACGCGATCAGGATCGAGCACGGCGGCGACGAGGCCAACACGATGCGGCTGACCTGGAAGACGCCGACGCCGGAGGGCAGCACCACGCTGTGGTCCGAAGTGGGCGACGGCGTGGATTATTATTTCATTTACGGCCCGGCAATTGACCAGGTGATCGCCGGTTACCGCCAGCTCACCGGCCAGGCGTCGCTGATGCCGCAATGGGCGTTCGGCCTATGGCAATCGCGCCAGCGCTACGAGACGGCCAAGCAAGCGCTCGACGTCGTGGATGAGTATCGCCACCGCGCCATTCCGTTCGACAACATTGTCGAGGACTGGCAATACTGGCGGCCGAACGCCTGGGGATCGCATCAGTTCGACCCGGCGCGTTTTCCCGATCCCGACGGCTGGATCAAGGCCATCCACGCGCAGCACACGCACCTGATGATTTCGGTCTGGGGAAAATTCTACCCCGGCACCACCAACTTTGACGCGATGCAGAAAGCCGGTTTTCTCTACCAGGCCAATCTCCAGGAAGGGCTGCAGGACTGGATCAACTATCCCTACACTTTTTACGACGCGTTCAATCCCGCCGCGCGCAAGCTTTACTGGTCGCAGATCAACACGGCGCTCTTCAGCAAAGGCATAGACGCGTGGTGGGAGGACGCCACCGAGCCTGATCTCACCGCCTCGCCCCCCACGTTGGAAGGCCAGCGCACGCACATGAACCCGACCGCGATGGGCACGGCGTCGCGCGTGATGAACGGCTACGCGCTGATGAACAGCAAGGGCATGTATGAAGGCCAGCGGAGCGTCGCGCCCGATCAACGCGTGTTCATCCTCACGCGTTCCGGCTTTGCCGGGATCCAGCGCTACGCCACCGCCACCTGGTCGGGCGACACCACGGCGACCTGGAGCGGCCTGGCCAAGCAGATTCCCGCCGGCCTCGGCTTCAGCGTTTCCGGCGTGCCGTATTGGACAATGGACATTGGCGGCTACACGATGGAAAGCCGGTTTTCGTCGAAGAATCCAACGCCGGAAAACGCCGAGGAATGGCGCGAGTTGAACACCCGCTGGTTTCAGTTCGGAACCTTCTGTCCGATCACCCGGCTCCACGGTGAACTGCAGCCCCGCGAGCCGTGGACGTTTGGCGGCGACACGCATCCGGCCTTCCAAACCATCGTCAAGTTCGATCAACTGCGCTACCGCCTGCTGCCGTACATCTATTCCATCGCCGGCGAAGTGACGCGGAACGCGGGCACCTTCATGCGGCCGTTCGTCATGGACTTTCCGCACGACACCATCGCCCGCGAAATCGCCAACGAATACCTGTTCGGCCCGGCGTTCCTAGTCGCACCGGTCACCACCTACCAGGCGCGCAGCCGCAGCGTGTATCTGCCGCAAAACGACGCCGGCTGGTATGATTTCTGGACCGGCACCCACCTCGCGGGCGGCCAGACGCTGGCGGCGCCAGCACCTTACGACTCCCTGCCGCTGTATATCCGCGCCGGCGCGATCATCCCGTTCGGCCCGGAAATGCAATACACCGGTGAGAAACCCGCCGACCCGGTCACGCTGTGCATTTATGGGGGTACGAACGGCACATTCACGCTCTACGAAGACGACGGTGTGACCTACGGTTACGAGCGGGGCGCGTCGGCGCGCATTCCGCTGCAATGGGACGAGGCGACGAAGACGCTCACCATCGGCGAACGCGAAGGGGAATTCCCCGGCATGTTGCGCCAGCGCACGTTCAACGTGGTGCTGGTCACGCAGGACAAACCCGCCGGTTTTTCATTCACGCCCAAGCCAGATAAAACGGTCAGTTATCAGGGCAAGGCGGTTCAAGTCAAATTCAACTGATCCAGTTGCCGGGGGCGCAGCTTGACACTGTCCTTGTGGGCCGGGGAGAGGAGGCCAATGGTTTCGGCCCCCTCACCCCCAACCCTCTCTCCATGACTTCAGATGGTGGGAAGAGCACCTCACCCCGGCCCTCTCCCCATCGGCTCCGCAGACTCCGCCGACGCGGAGAGGGAGAAACCTGAAGCTAAATGCTGAAATGCTGAAAGTTTTAAAAAAACAGATTCGAGGACGAGGACGAGGAGGATTCCCCTTAGAGCATTTCCATAAATCCTGTAGCGCGGCGGAATCAGATTTGAAAGCAGCGGTCTTTTTGGTTTTGGGCTTCGTTTCGGCTCAGTTGCAGGGTTTTCAAACCTGCGCCTTCGCCAAAGCCTCGCCCATAACCAAAAATCCTCGCTCCGCCTCGCTACATCATTTCTCTCAATGCTCTATCCCGGAAAACAATAAGTCCCGGTCCAACCTTGCGGTCGAACCGGGACAAATGGGGGATGGGAGTTCGCCAGGCTCTCTTTCCCGTGCCAGCATTTGGCGCACGCTTTTCAGCGGCTGCTGGTTTCCCGACGCCATTCTCCACGGCAAGCGGAGTTATCGGCCTCGTAGCAGGGCCGTCCGACGCCTTGCGGCGATGCGGATTTTGAGTGAGGCTTTTCAGCTCGCTTCGGCTGGTGGTTGCGCCACCGGCCTGCCAACCAGGTCAAGACACGCCTGCGAATTTCATTCGCGTCTTGACCACT
>CAYUGC010000239.1:0-5692 GCA_964444085.1 uncultured Bifidobacteriaceae bacterium
AGGTCCGAGCCGCCGATGCCGATGTTGACGATGTTCTTGATGCGCTTGCCGGTGTGACCCTTCCACGCGCCGCTGCGGACGCGCTTGGCAAACGCCGTCATCTTGTCCAAAACCGCGTGGACATCGGGCACGACATTTTTGCCGTCCACGAAAATCTTCGCGTTCTTCGGCGCGCGCAACGCGGTGTGCAGCACGGCACGGTTTTCCGTGATGTTGATCTTCTCGCCGGCAAACATCGCGTCCATGCGTCCGCGCAAATTGGATTCCTTCGCCAGTTGCAACAGCAGCTTCAGCGTCTCGGCGGTGATGCGGTTCTTCGAATAATCGAGAAAAAGCCCGATGGCTTCGGCGGTCAGTTTTTCGCCGCGCTTCGCGTCCTTGGCGAACAATTCGCGCAGGTGGAGCTTCGCGATTTTCTTTTGGTGGACGGCCAGCGCTTGCCACGCCGGACGTTGCGTCAAGGGTTTGATGACAGATTTGGTGCTCATGGATTTGGTTTTGAAATTGGAACGCCGGACACCGTCCCGGCAGGTTGGAACACAGGGGATTCTCGCCGAGACGGTGCTCGGCGTTCCGCAAAACGGGGATTCAATTCTAGGAAATTCATCACAATCTTCAGCCGAGCGAGTTGGTGACGATCTGCTGCGCCTCGCTGACAATGGTTTTGAGGTGCGTTTCGTCGCGGAAACTTTCCGCGTAAATCTTGTAGATGTTTTCCGTGCCGGACGGCCGCGCCGCAAACCAGCCGTTCGCCGTCGTGACTTTCAAGCCGCCGATGGCGGCATTATTGCCCGGTGCCTTGGTGAGCTTGGCCGTGATGGCTTCACCGGCCAGGTTCGACTCCTTCACCGCTTCGGGGGAAAGCTTGGACAACTTCGCCTTCTGCTCCGGCGAGGCGGCCGCGTCAATGCGCGTGTAAAACGGTGTGCCGAATTCCGCCGTCAATTCGCGAAAATGTTCGCCCGGGTCCTTGCCGGTGACGGCGGTGATTTCCGCCGCGAGCAGATTCATGATCGGGCCGTCCTTGTCCGTCGTCCACACGGTGCCGTCGCGCCGCAGGAAACTTGCACCGGCGCTTTCCTCGCCGCCGAAGCAGAACGAGCCGTCAAACAATCCCGGCGCGAACCACTTGAAGCCGACCGGCGTTTCGCACAGTTTTCTTCCGAGCTTCGCGACCACGCGGTCAATCATGCTGCTGCTGACGAGCGTTTTGCCGACGATGACGTTCTGCGACCACTGCGGCCGGTGTGTCAGCAAATAGCCAATGGCCACGGCCAGATAATGATTCGGGTTCATCAAGCCGGCGGACGGCGTGACGATGCCGTGCCGGTCGGCATCCGGGTCATTGGCAAACGCGACGCGGTATTTATCCTTCAGCCCGACGAGTCCGGCCATCGCGTAAGGACTGGAACAGTCCATACGGATTTTGCCGTCGTGATCCACCGTCATGAACGAAAACGTCGGGTCGAGCTTCGGGTTCACGACCTCGATGTTTAATTTGTAAATTGAGTTGATCGGCTCCCAATATTTCAGCGCCGCGCCGCCGAGCGGATCCACGCCGAGTTTCAAACCGGCGGAACGGATCGCATCCATGTCCACGACGTTTTTCAAATCCTCGACGTAAGGCAGAATGTAATCCTGCTGCTTCGTTGTGCCGGCCTTGAGCGCGGACTCAAACGAAATTCTTTTCACGCCGGCATTACTGCCACGCAACAATTCATTCGCGCGGTCCTGCACCCATTTCGTCACGTCCGTGTCCGCCGGGCCGCCGTTGGTGGGATTGTATTTGAAGCCGCCGTCCGACGGCGGATTGTGCGACGGCGTGATGACAATGCCGTCGGCGAGGCCGGACTTACGTCCGCGATTGTGAACAAGAATGGCGCGAGAGATCACCGGCGTCGGCGCGGCACCGTCATTTTCCTGAATGACGGCCAGCACGCCGTTGGCGGCGAGCACTTCGAGCGCGGTGCGCTGCGCCGGCGCGGAGAGCGCGTGCGTGTCCTTGCCCATGAACAGCGGGCCGCTGGTGCCCTGCCGGGCGCGGAATTCGCAGATCGCCTGCGTGATGGCGAGGATGTGCGACTCGGTGAACGTGCCGTCCAGCGACGTGCCGCGATGCCCGCTCGTGCCGAAGCTGACGAGCTGGTTCGGATTGGCGACGTCGGGCGTGCGCCCGTAGTAATCGCGCTCCAAGCGGGCGAGATCCACGAGCAGATTTTTCGGCGCGGGCTTGCCGGCGAGTGGTGAAATGGCCATGTTCAATTCCTAAAATCGTTCCGACCATACTACAAACAACCGGCGGGCGGAGAAAAGAAATTGTCGCCGGCAGTTTTGCCACCGCCACCACCGCCGGCCAGCAGCCTCACGATTGCGGGGGGCAACTTTCAACCACGGATGGACACGGATAAACACGGATTTTCTGGCCGCAAAAAAACAAACACTGTCCGGCGGAAGACGGGGAAGCGCCGGACAACGGACGGCGCAACGCAGCGTCCTCCACCACCCGATCCGATCCGCTTGGTGCCAAGGTTGTTTAAAATTGCCATATTTGCATTTCCACGGCCCATGATCACATCTTTTGTTTTGGCTCGTTGCCGTAGCCGTCGAGCGCCTTGAGTTCGTCGAGGGTGCGGCGCGGCTTCTCCATTCCGTCGGGAAACGGGCGCTTGGAAAAGGTCTGGAAGTAGAGCAGGCAGGCATCGCGCCACCACTTGGCGTCGCGCTCCTGGATGGCGAGTTTATCGGCCACGACGGCATGACGCGCGGGATCAATCTTCCCAGCGAGCGCCGCCCAATCCTTCCGCGTTTTCACCGTCCAATCCACGCCACGCTGATAGTGCAGGCAGAGTTCATCCCAAAGCGTGCGGCCCGAGCGCATCGGGTAATCCCACGGCACATGGTGGAACCAGAGCAGACATTCGTCGGGACACGTCGCGAGATCGGCGAAGCGGTCGCGCACCGGCGGGAAATATTGGCTCACGGTATTGAAGCCTTTCGCGGTGCGCTCGAAACCGAGGCCGTCCGTCGCGGCGCGGTGGTGGTAAACCGGGTTCCAATCTTCCCGGGGCACGGGATGCCCCCACGGTTCCGGCCCGTAATGCGGATCATTCATGATATGAGCCAGACCGAGCGGCGTCATGTAGTCCACGACGGCTTCGCGCGACTCGAGCAGAATGCGGGTGATTTCGGCGGCGGCCGCGCGATCGTGCGTGAAGGTCATGGCAACCCATTCGTCGGCGATCGCTTTCGCGGAGAGATCCGGATTCCAGGCGAGGCGGCCGAACGCGAACCAGTTCGCCTGAGCCAGCGGATGGCCCGTCCAGTTGCGGTCGCTGCCGGTGTTAGCCACGCCGGCAATGCCCGTCAGTTTCTGTCCGAAAAGGGAGCCGTCCACGACCTTCGCCACCGTCGAGCCGGGACCTCTGGCAAAGGTATCCGAGTCGAAAAATTCCCGCCACATCGTCGCGAGGAAGGCGACGTGGTTCGATTGGCCGAGGTATTCCTGCGTGATCTGCAACTCCGGCATCACCGGCGTCTGCGGCAGGCCACCAAAGAGCGGATGAAACGGCTCGCGCGGCTGAAAATCGAGCGGACCGTTCTTCACCTGCAGGAGCACGTTCGTGGCAAATTTTCCGTCGAAGGGCTGGAGCGCATCATAGGCTTGACCGACGCGATCCGAACCCGGTTTGGCGTCATAGACAAAGGCGCGCCACATCACGACACCGCCGTGCGGGGCGAGCGCCGCAGCAAACATATTCGCCCCGTCGGCGTGGGTGCGCTGGTAAGTGAGCGGGCCGGGCTGGCCCTCGCTGTTCGCCTTCACCAGAAAGCCGCCGAAGTCGGGAATGAGCGCGTAAATTTCATCGGCCTTGGCCTGCCACCAGGCGACGACCCCGGGATCAAGCGGGTCGGCGGTCTTGAGTCCGCCAAGCTCCATCGGGGATGAAAACCGGGGCACGAGATAAACGCGCAGGCCGTAGGGGCGGAGGGCGTCGGCGATCGCGGCGGTTTTCTTCAGGTAGTCCGGCGTAAGACTTTGGGCCGATGAATTCACGTTGTTAAGCACCGCGCCATTGATGCCGATGGAAGCATTCGCCCGGGCGTAATCCATCAGCCGCGGATCCACCCGCTCCGGGAGTTCGCTCCAGTTCCACAGCGAGCGTCCGGCAAAGCCGCGCTCGATGGAGCCGTCGAGGTTGTCCCAATGATCGAGCACCCGCAGGCCGAACCGCGGCTTTTCGCTCACGTTCAACGCATCAATCGGCTGCAGCGTCTGCATCAGGCGCAGGAAATGAAAGGCGCCGTAAAGCGCGCCGAGGTCGCTCGCGGACGCAATCACCGTCGCCGGGTGGGAGCCGATTTTGACGGATCGGATCAGGAATCCCTCCGGCCCAAGCGCAGCGAGTTGCTGATCCAGCTTCAGGCCGGCAATGACCGTTGAACTCTTCGGGGTGCCGACAATCACTGCGCCCGCGCCATTCACTTCGTTCATCGCGGGCACCGGGCGACCCAGCAATCCCGAGCAGGCCCCGACGAGTTCCCGGCGAATCGCCGCCTGCGTGACGGAGCTTCCGGTCGCGACCACAGCGGTGACGCAGGAACGATATGCATCCGCTTTCTCCGCCGGCAACGGATCGTAGCGCAGCCACAACCGATAACCGTCTTCCATGGGGTCGGCCGAGACGGAAACGCCGGCAAGGAGGGCAACCACCGCCGGAAACATGATCCGGCTTACGAAATGAAATCGGCGAAAAATTTCCTTGGTGTTCTTGGGAATCATAGTCGGCAACCTCCGGAAAAGCCGGGGGATTTCCCATAAATATTAACTGCGACATACCACGGATGTCAGCAGAGATTAATGTTTTTCAAACTTCCACCAATCGAAGTTCAGCAGTGGCCCGGTGCCGCCGGTGAATTTCAGATGCAAGTCGTGGACGCCTTTCGCGCCGCTCACCCGGCATGACTGCGTTTCCCATTTGCCCAAACCACCGGAAGCGGACAAGCTGGTCGGCTCCAAGTTCCAGCTTCATTATTCCGTGCAGGAAGCTGCCCATATGCTCGGCATCAATCAACACACCAGATATCGGCTGAAAGAACATCTTGCCGAAAAACACCCGCCCAAAACCAGAGTCGGGGATGCGGATTTGAACGTCACGCGGGCGGCCAATGGCACAAGAAAGGCTTGAATTTTGAGGGCGGCGCAATATGTTACCCATCGTTTTCGGCCACGATAGCTCAGTGGTAGAGCAATAGTTTTGTAAACTATCGGTCGTCGGTTCAATCCCGACTCGTGGCTCCATTTTCATCCCGACAATTTCAGTTTATTCCCAACGCGCCGCCCCGTAAAATTGCACGTGCTCGAATCGCTTACAAAGCAGCTCACCGCCGCGCAAAACCTGTCCGCCGAACAGATCCATTCCGCCGTCACGCAGTTGACGGATGAAAATACCGCCGCCGCCGCGAAGGCGGATTTCCTCATCGCGCTGGCGCAGAAGGGCGAGACGCCGGCGGAGATCGCCGCGTTCGCGTCCGCGCTGCGCGAGAAATCCGTGCCGCCGCCGCTCGACGCGGGGACCCGCACCCGCGAAATCCTCGACATCGTCGGCACCGGCGGCGACCGGCTGAGCACGTTCAACATCTCCACCACCGCCGCGATTCTCTGCGCCGCCGCCGGCGTGACCGTCGCCAAGCA
>CAYUGC010000240.1:0-5666 GCA_964444085.1 uncultured Bifidobacteriaceae bacterium
GGACTCATTGTAGCGGTCCACCGTGGCGTCGCTGGCAATGTAGGAGACAATCGGCTGGTCGCCGGCCACGGCCCGGGCGGTCATGTGTAGCCCGCAGATGAGACCCAGCGCACCGGTGTTCAAAGTCACGGCCCGCTTGCCGAATTCTTTTTGGATTTTCTCTAAGTTTGATTGGCTCATAATTTCAACGGGTTAAAAAAAGGTGGTGAACGGTCAAATTTGCCCTCTGCAACGCGCCAGACAGCCTTTGCAAGCGCCCTGCAAACGGAACCCTGCGTCCAGACGCTGGCGTTCCCGTGCGGCTTAAATCGAACGTGGCGCGTTTTTTCATCTGGCACCTCCGGTCTTGGCCTTGAGCCAGGCATCGAACGTCAGGAACTTCGCCGGCATTTTTGATTTAGAGTCTTGCAGCGCATAGCCGAAGCAACGGCAGTTGATGGTCTCGCCCGGTTCGCCGTCAGGATCGCCGGGATAATCGCAACCGTTCGGCCAGGTATCGTCAATCGGGATGCCGTTGTTCTCATCGGAAAATGCCTCGTTGGCGATGTGGGTGGCGCGGGTGTTTTCGAGATGGGAAGTTTTCCAGCCCTTGCGCGCCACGCCCGCCGTCTTCATGGCGTTGTTGCGCCCGGCATTCACGGCGGCATTGGTTTCCGTCAAAGCAATCGTTTCTGCGCGGCCCATGCTGGCGTCCTTGTAAATCGCCTTTACGCGGTCCGCCATGGCCTCGTAGCTTTCGCCGTTCTTCAAACCTTCGCCGAGCGAAGCCTTCAGCTCGTCCCACGTGGTGGCGTTGATGCCATTGATGGCATTCTTGCGCGCCGTCAGATACGCCAGTGCCTCCGCCGGCGGCAAACTGAAGTCGCTGGCACCGATCTCTTCAAAGATTTGCGCGCCGCCAAATTCAAGGTCGGCGATGATCTGCGGTTTCAGCCGTTCCAACAGCGCAGCGTCTTCTGTCTTCTTATCCCATAAATCGTCAATGGTCTTTTGAACCAGCGCCTTGGCGGCTTCATTGGATAGTTTTGCCAGCACCCGGCCGCGCTGTTCAAAAAAGAAACGGCTCATTCGCGTCTGCTTGGCCTTGACGCTCGGCGCGATGCTCTGTTCAAACGCCGGGTTCGGCGCACACTGGTGGACCGGCACGGTCTTCGGCGCGACGAGCAGCTTGCGCAAAAATGATTGCGCGCGTGAAATGGTGTTTTGATTGGCATCCTCACCATCCGCCGGGGAATCCTCGGGATTCTGCGGATTGTTCGGATCGTTGCCCGGCTCCGGTTTTTCCGTGAGGCCGTCGCCCGCAATGCCCGTTAAATTGAACGGCAGATAGCCGGTGTCGCCCCACTTGTATTCCGGGAAGCCCAGATCGTAGGCCGTGTTGATGTCATTCAGCGGCACGCCCATGCCAAACGCCTTGGTGCCGGCATCCAACCGGTCGCGCCGCGCTTCCTGCATGATCGGCAGGCTGTCCACGTCGAACCAGATTTCCAGCGAAGGATCGAACCGCTTGACGATGGGCGTGAACGACGCCTCAATCTGCCGGCAGAAATTCGTGATAGTGTTCTCGATGAACACCCGGCGATCCTGCTGCTGGCTGCCGCCGCTGCTGCTGCCGCTCGCGCCGCCGGCCTTGCCACCGCTGGCCGTCTCAATGCCTGCCATGCTCGGTGGCACCTTGAACACGGCAAAGATTTCCTCGCGGTTATATTTCCGGTTGGCCAGAAATTCCATGTCCGCCTGACTGACCTGCGGTTTCTCGATCTTGACGCCGCTGGAAAGAAACAGCGGCCGGTCGGCGGTGCCGGCCTTGCGCTTGCGGTCGCGCAGGGCGGCGGTGAACTGTTCGCGCTGTTCCTGCGTCAGATTTGCATCCGTGGTGGCGATGAGGCCGGTGTCGGCATTGTTCAGCATCAGCCCCTTCATGAACTGGCTGGCGGCGTAATCGCTCATCGCCGCTAGCGTGGCCAGGATCAACGGCGACATCCCGCGCCAATAGAGGAACGGGTTGAATGTGCGGTGATGGACGACTTCCGTGGGCAGAAGCATTTCGCTGGGCAGCGGCGTGAGCAGCGGCGAACCGGTGTAGCGCCATGCCATGAGTTCATAGCCCTGCACCATGTGCCAGAACAAGCCCGGTTCCAGCGTGAGCAGCCGTTTCACCCGGCTGCCGCGCGAGGCCAGGTCCACCGGTGAATCGGCGGCATCCAGCGGCACCACAAAAAATTCCCCGCGCAGCGCCTTCCACGAAACGATGTTGGACATGAACAGCGCGCGGTCCATCGTCGGGTGCGGATTGTTGAACAGATCCACCACGTCGCCGCTCTCGACGATGTTCTCGCTCATGACGCGCTTTTTGAAGCTCGGATCTACACCGCGCGCCAGCTTCTTGGCCGCGCTCTCGGGAATGCGCGAGATGCGCAGCGGGATCTGCGCGACATTCTCCGCCAGGCAACTGATGGCGATGTAAACCCAGGACGACTGCGAATACGGCGACGTGAGCTTCGCGCCGCCGCCATCATTGGCGTCCACGTCATCCGCCCGCAGCCACGCCGCCATGTCGGGGGAGATGGATTTTGTATCGCCGAATAAATTCATTTTGGTTTCAACTCCTTCAGCGGGTTGCGGCAGATTTCCGCCGACATCGGCGGCATGGACTTGCCGCTTTTCACCCAGACCCAAGCCCTGCCAAACACCAGGGCGGATAGCCGCTCGCGCCAGGACAGCTTCCAGCAGGACAGGCTTCGTTCGCCGTCATTGAAGATCGGCAGGGCCGCGATGACATCCTCGCCGGCCTGCGGCGTTCCGACCGTCGAGTTGGCTAAAATAAAGTTGGCGGGCTTCATAGGGTCAAAACCTCAGGTGTGATGGAAACTTTTAACGGGGCGTTAACGGCCCTAATCGCCGGCGGGAGCGATTGGGCGGCCGCCCAGCCACGGAGAGAGGCGGAAACCGCCCCTGCGGGCTGCCAGCGGGCAAAAATGAAGGGGTAGGATGAGGTCATACAACAATTGCAAAAACTTCCCCGCCTCCGGCGTCAGCCTTGGAGGAAAGACCGCCCGCCCAGGCAATGTCACAATGGCTCGACGGGTTAAGCAGGTTGCGGCCCTCGGTGAACTTCCACGTCTTTCCGGAAAAGATTTTGCGCATCGCAAAATAATCCGCCGCGATGTCCGGCTCGCTGCGCGGAAAAACCTTTTCCGCCACGCTCAACTGGTTCATCAGCGCAAAACCCATGTCGTGCTTCTCGCTGGCGAAGTTCACCGGCGAGAACTGACCTGGAAAATAATTGGCCGTCTCCCAGCAGATCTGCCGGCCGAGGCCCGTCTCGTCGCCGGCCGACTTGAGAGCGGCCAGCTTGCGATGGAACGTCCAGAGAACCGTCTGCAAAAAGTTCCAGTCATTGGTGCGGCAGGTGAATAGGCCAGCGAGTTTCAGGCGCGGCGGTTCCTTGTGGTCAATGTAGATACTCGCCAAGTCGCCCTCACCGCTCGCCGCCACGTCAAAGCCGAGCCGGTATTGCGCCGGCGTTTTGATCAGCTCCGCAAAACTTGCTGCAATAAAATTGGCGATGCGGTTCTCACGCGCGGCCTGCTGTTCGGGCCTGAAGTCGCCAAAGGCCTCGGTGATCTGCGCCGCCTCCAGATGCACACGGGGGATTTTGTAATCCTGCTGGCAAAGTTCCATCTGCGCCCACGGCACAATCGCGGAAGTCGAGCCGGTCGGGTTGCAGTTGTAAGCCTGCTCGTAGATTTCCGGCAGCCGGGCGCGCACCTTGCAGTCGGCGATAAATTCTTCGCGCGTCAGCTTGGTGCCGCGCACCGCGTTGATTTTCTCCACCAGGCCAAGGGCCACGGCATCTTCCATCGTCACCCGGTAGTAGCTCCAGCCGCCCTTGCCGGCGCGGGCTTCCTGCGCGAACTGGTAGAACAAAGTGTCGGTGCCGTCGTGAGCGGACCAGATGCCGATGTCATAGCCCCACGTAATGCGGCCTTGCGCCGTCTCCCAAAGCTTCTCGGCATTCTGATGCTTCGCAAATTCGTCCAGACCCACATCGCCGCCGAACACCGCCATCGCGTAGGGATTGGAGCTGAACGCCATGATGCGCGACCCGTTGTCGAACTTCATGTAGTTGAACTTGATCTCCTGGGTAAACTTCTCGCCGCTGGGCAGCGTGCCGGAAATCGTCTGCGAATCTTCCCCGCGTGAAACGATGGATTTGGCAAAGTTGAAGATGTCCGCAAACTCGCTGCACGTCTTCATATATTCCACCGCCGAGGCCTGGTCTTTGGTGGCGAAGAGATAATCGCGGTTCTTGTTCAACAGCCGCTTGCGGACGTTCTTAAAGGCGTCTGCATAGGTCCAGCCGATGCGCACCGACTTCTCGGCGAAGCGCATCCGCGACTCATCATTGATCCACGTCATTTGATACGGGAGAAAATAACGCGAGACCTTCGCGTCTTTGGCCTCGACGTTCAGTGCTGGTAAAATGGCGGCCATGATAATTGCGAAAATCATTTGAGTCCGAGAATTTCATCCACCTTGGCGACAATCGCCTTCCGGTCGTCTTCGTTGAGTTCCTGTTTGGGATCCTTCAACTTCTGTATTTCTTTCTGCGCCTGGCTGACGGCGTCCTTGTATTTCTGCACTTCCAGCGCGCCCTTGCTCAACTTGGCCAGGCTGTTGACGATGGCCGCGTAATTCTCCGGCTTCTCATCCAGCAATTCCTTCAGCCGGCCGATGTCGAAATCCGTCAACGCCTCATAAAGCTGGCTGGCCGCGAGGTGCAGCGTGGCCTCCTGCAACTGCGAGCCTTGATTCTGGCGCACGATCTCCATGGCAAACTCGCGCTTGAACTGCATCTCCTCCAGCCGGGTCTGTTCCTTGAGAAAATCCTGAAAGCCGCCGTCGCGCCAGTTGCTGACATTCATGTCCGTCACGCCGCTGATGCCCGCGCCGTTCAGAAAATTGATCACCGCCTTGGCGGTTTTGCCGTCGCGAAGCATCTCATTGACGTGCTTGCGCACCTCGTAAGAGGCGCGGGCAATCTTTCCTGTTCTGGCTTGTGGCATTGTGTTGATTGGGTCCAGCATCACGCTGGTCAGGCCGCGTATTTTTCCTCGTAAACACTCACGCCGAGCGCATGGATACGAAACACCTTGCCGGTGGTGCCGGGTTCGCGCTCGCCGATGATCAATTTTTCATCCTCCAAAAATTGCAGTTCGGATTTGATTTCATCCGGGGTATAATCGTAACCGCCCTTCCGGCAATCGCGGGCAATGCGCGCCGCCGACAGCGAGAGCGGGCGCACCCCGTAAAGCTGGAACAGGATTTCTTTGCGAATGTCGTTTTTGCGTTCCATAAATTATTCCTCGTCGGCGGTGGGGATGGTTTTGACGCCGAGCTTGCCGGCGATGAGATAGGTGTTGCGCGCGATGCCGTTCAGCTTCTTGTGCATGGAGCTTTCGCTCCGGCGCGCTTCCAGCCGCAGATCTTCGATCTTCTGGTCCAGCTTTTCATCGCCATCGTGAAACTCTTTGCGCACGGCCTGCAACTCCTCGTGCAGTGGCGGGTGCTTGCCAAAAAGTTTCCGCGCGTAATACCAGAACATCAGCACCATCAGCGCGATGGTGAGCACGCCAAGCAATCCCACGAGGCTCTTGGTGGTG
>CAYUGC010000241.1:0-5623 GCA_964444085.1 uncultured Bifidobacteriaceae bacterium
ACCTCCTCGGCTCCATGGCGCACGCCGAGATGCTTTACAAGATCGGCGTGCTGACCAAAGCCGAGATGCACACCATCGTCCGCGGCCTCGACGCCATCGGTAAGGAGATCCAGGCCGGCAAGTTCCAGTGGAAAGCCGAACTCGAAGACGTCCACATGAACATCGAGGCCGAACTCACGAAGCGTGTCCCCGCCGGCGCGAAACTCCACACCGCCCGCTCGCGCAACGACCAGGTCGCCCTCGACGTGCGGCTCTGGCTGCGCGATGAGATCACCGCCCTGCTCGGCGAAATCGCCAATCTCCAGCGCGCGCTCGTTTCGCTCGGCGAGAAAAATGCCGATGTCATCATCCCCGGCTACACGCATATGCAGCGCGCCCAGCCCGTCTATTTCGCGCACCATCTGCTCGCCTACGTCGAGATGTTGGAACGCGATTGCGAGCGGCTCTGGGACTGCCACTCGCGCGTGAACGTCTGCCCGCTCGGCAGCGGTGCCATTGCCGGCTCCACGCTGCCGCTCAAGCGCGAACTCGTCGCCAAGCTGCTCGGCTTTGTGAATGCCAGCGGCGAAGTCCAACTCACGCAGAATTCCATGGACGCCGTGAGCGACCGCGATTTCATGATCGAATTCGCCGCCGCTGGCGCGTTGCTCGCCGTGCACATCTCGCGGCTCGCGGAAGACGTGATCCTCTGGGTCAGCGCCGAATTCAACTACATCAAGATCGCCGACGCCTACACCACCGGTTCGTCGCTGATGCCGCAGAAGAAAAATCCCGACATCGCCGAGCTGGCGCGCGGCAAGACCGGCCGTGTCGTCGGCAACCTCATGGCACTGCTTACGCTCTTGAAGGGCCTGCCCATGACCTACAACCGCGATTTGCAGGAGGACAAGGAACGGCTGTTCGACACCGCCGACACCGTGCGCGCCACCACGCGCCTCATGGCCGCGATGTTGAACAATACGAAGGTGAACAAGCCTGCCTGCGCCGCCGCCGCGAGCGATCCGGCGCTGCTGGCGACCGATCTGGCGGATTATCTCGTGCGCAAAGGCATGGCGTTCCGGCCCGCGCATCATGTGGTGGGTGCGGTGGTGGCGCTGGCGGAAAAAACCGGCAAACCGCTGAATCAACTCACGCTAGTCGAACTGCAAGGTGTGAACCCGACATTCGGGCGCGACGCGCTGGGCGTGTTCAATCTGCAAACGGCGATGGCGAAACGGAACCTGACCGGCGCGCCGGGCACGAAAGAAGTCGCGAAGCAACTGGCGAGATGGCGGGAACAGCTTTCGTAACAATTCGTGCCGAAGGCACAACCGGAAATTAGCCAGACACAAAGTGTCTGGTAACGTCCCCCGATTTAATCCGTCCCGGAGGGACGGCGGAAACATCCACCCGCAATTCCATCGTCCCTCCAGGACGAATCAATTTCGTGCGTCAAATCCAGACACTGGCGTGTCTGGCTAATTTCCTTTGTCGCTTCGCGACACAAACCAAATACAATCCGGCGACCGGTCGCGCCGCGGCCATATTTTTCCTGGTGTGGTCGGGGGCAATCCGGCAAATAATCGCGCATGCCCTCCACCCATTTAAGCCTGCATTTCCACATCGTCTTTTCCACCAAAGACCGGCATCCATTCATCGCGGATGCGTGGCGTCCGCGCCTGCATGAATATCTCGGCGGTCTGGTTCGCGCGGCGGATGGAATTCCGGAGGCCGTCGGCGGCACGGCTGACCATGTTCATCTGCTGGTTGGTTTGCGTGCGACGCACGCGCTGGCAACGTTCGTGCAAGACATCAAGCAAACGTCGTCGCGCTGGGTTCACGAAACCATCGGCGTGAAAAATTTTGCGTGGCAACCGGGCTACGGCGCGTTCACCGTGAGCATTTCCAATTGTGATGCGGTCAAGGACTACATCGCAAATCAAGCCGAACACCACCGGGCCAGGTCTTTTCAGGAGGAATATGTGGCGTTTCTCCAAAAGCACGGCGTTGAATATGATGAAAAACATTTGTGGTGACCTGTTCCGGCCATTTTGATGGACGAGCTGGTTTCCACTGAGGACGGCATTTTTCAGGGTTGGCATCATTTCCCGGACTT
Organism: uncultured Bifidobacteriaceae bacterium; assembly: GCA_964444085.1. Lineage (GTDB taxonomy): Bacteria > Verrucomicrobiota > Verrucomicrobiia > Limisphaerales > UBA11358 > UBA11358. The sequence continues at coordinate 2,096 of CAYUGC010000241.1, forward strand.
GCTAATGCTTCGCCATGCTCAACATCGCCTTATTCGGTCCGCCCGGCGCCGGCAAGGGCACCCAGTCGGAATCCCTCATCCAACAGCACAACCTGTTCTACATTTCCACCGGCGACCAGTTGCGCAAGGAGATGGCCGACAAAACCAAGCTGGGCTTGGAAGCGCGCGACATCATCGCCGCCGGCGGCCTGGTCTCGGACGAAATCATCGTGCAGATCATCGAGAAAACCATCACCGACAATGCCGGCGCCGATGGTTTTCTTTTCGACGGCTTTCCGCGCACCTACATCCAGGCTTACATCCTCGAAGGGTTGATGCTTAAACTGCACACGTCGCTCAACTGCCTCATCAGCCTCGCGGTGCCGGAAGAGGAATCGGTGCGGCGCCTGCTGGCCCGCGGCAAAACCTCGGGCCGCAGCGACGACAACGAGGCCGTCATCCGCAACCGGCTGCGCGAATACAACCAGAAGACGCTGCCGGTGCTCCAGTTCTACCGCGACAAGGGAATTTACGTGGAGGTGGACGGCACGGCGGACATTGCCACCGTGCACCAGCAGATCACCGGCATCATCCAGGATGAATTGAGCAAGAAACTGTTCAACGTGGCGCTGTTCGGCTATCCCGGTTCCGGGCGCGGTTCGCAGGGCAAGGCGCTCGCGAAAAAATTCGGCCTGGAATTCGTCGCCACCGGCCCGATGCTGGACGCCGAAGTCAAGCTGGACACCGAAACCGGCCGGCGCATCAAGGAACTTTACGACAACGGCCAGTTGGTGCCCGACGAGATCGTCGTGCCGCTCATCGAGAAAAAACTGGCGGATACCAAGGGCGTGAAAGGTTACATCTTCAAGGGTTTTCCGCGCACGCTGGTGCAGTCCTACATCCTGGACGGCTTGCTGGAGAAACACGGCTCGGCCATCTCGCAGGTCGTCGAGATCGAGGTGCCCACGCTGGAACTCATCCGCCGGCTCGACGCGCGCAGCCACACCGGCGCTTGCATGCCCTACGACAACAGCACGGCCAAAATCGTGAAGCGCCTGCAGGAGCACGAAAACAAAACCGTGCCGGTGATCGAGAAATACAAGCAGCTGCACGGCGTCACCAAGGTGGACGGCATGGGCACGTTCGACGAAGTGTTCGCCCGCACGTCCGTGGTCATCGAAAACGCCTTCAAGAACATGCGGTGAAAGTCGCGAAGCAACTGGCCCGCTCGCGGGAACAGCTTTCATGAAAATGCGCGGCCCATTTCATGTTCGTGCCGAAGGCATGGCTGACAGAATTCACCAGATTTGAAACTTGAAGTGGCGGCGCAAATTGAATTCTGAAAATCCGGTTCCTGCGGTCTAAAAATGATCCGTGCGTTGTAATTAAAATGAAAGCTGCAGCCAAAACCCGAACGTCCCAGCCTGCCCGGCACTTTGGCTGTTTTGGATGCCTGCGTTCGTCTTCCTGATTGCTTTCCGCGCCAGTTGCCCTAGTTTTTTTCCGCATGGGACAGAAATTCAAAGCGTGGGCCTGTCTGGCGTTGGCTTGGTTCTGCGTGGGGCTGGGAACGGCCGGGGCCACGACGTTTCTGGAATTGCAGAGTTCTTATATGGGCGGCGGCTGGTTTCAATACCGGTTGAAGGCCTTCAACGATCCGTTCTTCACCCAGGGCATTGTGGCGGGAGCGCAGATCGGATTTACCAGCGAAATTGACCACACCGCGGTTTCGACCAATTGGGATCAAACCGGCTATGACAACACCTACACTTCGTGGGCGTTCACCAACGGCACCGCGCCGCCGCTGCCCTACGAGATCACCTGTATGATCCGGAGTTCGGAGACGACTTATAAATTGCAGACCAATGTCTTCAACGGCGACGTCATCATGCAGTTGTCCCTGGCCTTTGCCGGCATTTATCCGGGGGTTGCCGGCGGGGTGTTTTCGCAGAACATCATGGGCTGTGCCGGCCTGCCCTGTCTGGTGCCGTGTCCGCCGGCGGAGGCGGATGGTTCGCCCGCACACTTCAACTACAAGTTGAAACTGGCACCGGATGTCGTGGTGGAACATTTGATCCATACCAACGGCGAGATCCACGGCGTGGATTTCATGTGGGATTCAGAGGCCACCTTCATGCTCCAAGGAACGAAGGATTTCAATAACTGGACGAACGTCGCCACGGTCTGGAGTTCTCCGCCGGAGACCAGTTGGACCACCAACACCCCCTTGAATGATCGCGGCTCCTACTTCCGGCTCCAGCTCGTGACCGATGGCCACAGCACCAATTTTTCGACGGCGAGTTCCAGTCTGGCGGTTAAGCCGAAAATCCCCGGCTTCACACCACCTGTTATCAAGAGTTGCCAACTAACGGGTGGCAATCTGGCGGTCAGCTTCAGTTCGGGTCCGGGGCAATATTATTATGTGCAAGCGCTGGACTCGCGACTGGTGGTCCGACAAAACCAGATGGTGGTCGCCTCCGGCACTCTGACAACCGTCAACTTTGCCCCCACGAATCTGCCGAACCCGGTTTTTTTCAGGACTGTCCTTCCTTGAACAACGATTCAACGGGGCTGGATTTCCCGAGAACCATTGGCGATAGTTTGCCCGTGGCCGAACCGCAACCAAACCAACGCGAACTGCTGGGCAATCTGCTCAAGGCGACGTCGCGTTCGTTTTACCTGACGCTGCGCGTGCTGCCCGCCGCCGTGCGCCCGCAGATCGGCCTCGCCTACCTGCTCGCGCGCACGACGGACACCATCGCGGATACGGAAATTTTGCCGGTGGCGCAACGGCTGGATGCATTGCAAAAACTCCGCGAACGGATTTTGGGACAAAACTCCACACCGCTGCGTTTCGGCGAACTCGCCAAGCAGCAGGGCGCCCCGGCGGAAAAGTTGTTACTCGAAAAAGTCGAGGAGGCGCTGGCGCTGTTGCCGACGTTGTCGCCGGCGGACTTGAAGCTGGTGCGCGAGGTGCTGGTCACCATCACGAGCGGGCAGGAGCTGGACTTGCGGCGGTTTGGTGGCAGCGCCACGGGCAATAATTCCAATCAAAAAATAATTTCACTCGAAACGGCGGCGGAGCTGGATGATTACACCTATCGCGTGGCCGGCTGCGTGGGCGAGTTCTGGACGAAGATCTGCCGTGCGCATCTGTTTCCCAATGCCCGGCTGGATGAAAAACAATTCATCGCGGACGGCATCCGGTTTGGCAAGGGTTTGCAACTCGTGAACATCCTGCGCGACCTGCCGGCGGACTTGAAAAACGGCCGCTGTTATCTGCCGCTGGAAAAACTGGAGCCGGCGAAGCTGCGGCCGGAAACATTGCTGTCGCCGGCGAACGAAAAGAATTTCCTGCCGCTGTTCCGCGAACACCTCGACAAGGCGGAGGCGCATCTCGCCGCCGGCTGGCGTTACACGAACACGCTGCCGTTCGGACAGTTCCGCGTGCGCCTCGCGTGCGCCTGGCCGATTCTCATCGGCGTGAAGACGATCGAAAAATTGCGCACGGCAGGCGTGGTGGAATTGTCGCAGCGCGTGAAAGTATCG
>CAYUGC010000242.1:0-5620 GCA_964444085.1 uncultured Bifidobacteriaceae bacterium
CCTGCGCCTTCGCCAAAGCCTCGCCAATAACCAAAAATCCTCGCTCCGCCGCGCTTCATCATTTCTGTCAATGCTCTAGTCACGGTGCCGGGCGACTTCATGCCGAAGTTCGTGAAAATGGCACCGGGCGGCGAACGTTCGGAGGATTGATCAAATCTCCTTCAGTTTTTCTTCCAACCGTTTTGGTGAAACGGGGAGTGCGGTGCCCAGCTCCTGCGCAAAAACCGATACTTTGTATTCTTCAACCAACCAACGGAACTCTTGCAATCGTCGCTGCCCCCCGGTGTTTTTTGGCGGTTTCTCCGAGAACGCCTTAAGCTTGGCGACATATGGTGCGACGAGTGCGGTTCGCTCCTTATCCTTCACCGGATTGAGCTTCGCCCGCTCCATGCGCGTGGCGAGCGCCTTCAGGTAGCGCGGGATGTGCGCGAGCTGTGCGAATGGGATCACCGCCAGAAAATTTCGCGGCAGCAAGGCCTCCAATTCTTCCGCCCAAAGATTGGACGGCTTGGCGGCATCCTTGGTGGCGAGGTTCAACTGGCTCAAGTCGGAAAGGGTCTTTGGCTTGCTCGTCGGCAACATGGGCGACGCCCCGCAACGCTGCTGGATTTCCTTGCGCGCCCGCAGAATCGCGCCGACCTGATCCACCAGCTTCGGCGCGAGGCCGGGAATCTCCAGTCGCGTCGCCTGCACGGCCTGGACAAAATCCGCCTCCCTCAGCGGCCAGAAAACTTCGGCCGGCAAAACGTGACGCTTCAGATTTTCCAGCGCGTTTTCCTGCAGCTCGTCCAGCGAACACAGGTTCGCCACGAGCGGTTCGCAGCGGTTCAGCTCGCGCAAATCGCGATGCAGCCACGCGAAATCTTTCGCGAGCGCCAGCTCGACCAGTTTCTGGATGCCGCCCAAGCTCGCCTGTCGTGCCAGATCTTCGGCGCGGAACAAACGCAGGGCCACGCCATCCTTTTCCACCACCAGACCGGGCCATGCATAGGTCGGCACCGGTCCGCTCTCGCTGACGGTGATGCGCGCCGGCAGTTCGCCAAAATTCCAAGTGGTGATATTCGTGCGTTCCCATTGCTGCGCCAGCCGCGTCCACGCTGAATTGTCCGGCGCAGGTTTCGCTTTAACCTGCTCCATTTTTTGCCGCAACACGGCGAGATCGCGGCTCGCGCCGATGGTTTTCTGGTCGTTGCCGACGACTTCAATGCGCGGACGCAGATGAGCTGGAATCACGTCCACCGGCCACGCATCCACAGGGATTTCCACGCCGTAATGCCGGCGGATGAACGCGGCCAGATCGTGCTGCAATGATTCACCACTCGCCTGAAGTTCGCTGACAATCTCCGCGACCTTCGGCGGAAACGGCATCAGCTCGCGCCGGATGCTTTTCGGCAACGCGCGCAGGAGCTCATTCACCAATTCCTCGCGCAGGCCAGGCACCGACCACTCGACGCACGATTGCGAAACGGTCTGCGCCAGACTGAAACCGAGCTTCACCGTTGCACCGTCGTTTTCTTCGCCCGGTGAATACGCGTAGGCCACGGCCACCGGCTGGCCGCCGAGCGGTACGGCGTCGGGAAACGCCTCGCTGTCGAAATCCAACTCGGTGCCGCCGGACAGATCGGCTTCGGTGGCGCAAAGAAAATCCGGGCCGCCGCAGTCGCGGATGAGCCGGTTCAGTTCGTGAACCGACGAGACGCTTTGAATCCGCTGCGCGTAAAACGCGAACAGTTTTTCGTCCAAGTCACCCAGGTCGTGGCGGCGAACGCGCGTCTGCCAGATCTCGATTTTCTGCCGCACCTTGCGGTTGTGCTCCAGGAACGCATATTGCGGCGGCAAGGGCGGCGGCTTGTGCGTCGAACGCAGGATGCGCGTCTCATCCTCATCGTCATCCTCGTCTGCATTATTCCGCTGCGACGGCAGCAGATCATCCTCGACGAGCGCGGAGCGGATGAAGATTTCCGCGGCTTCCGCCGGATTGATGTTGCCGTGCGAGACTTTCACCTTGCGCACTTCCAAGCCGTAAAGCGTGGTCCGTTCATCCACCAGCACGTTGCCCGCCGTGACGCTCCACTGCGGATTCTGGTGCGTGACCTGACAGAGATGCGGCGCGAGCTGCACGATCCACAGCGGGTCAATGCCCGCCACCGTGCGCGCAAATAGTTGCGAGGTCTCCACGATTTCGCCGGCGACAATCCATGGCGGTTGTGGGGAGGGCGTGTCGCTCCGTCGCGCGCCGTCCGTCTTGCCACGCGCGGCGGGCAGAGGACTGCCCGCCCTACCTTTCGGCGGCTTTTCATTCCGATCAAACAGCGCCGAGCCGGGAAACATCGCGAGCTGCCGGTTGCCGACGCCTTGATATACATTCCGCTCTTTGCGCGCGGCCACGTGCGCAAGCAAGCCGGTGAGGATGGAGCGGTGGATTGCCGCGTAATCCGCGCTGCTTTCGTTCAATTTGAAGCGGCCCAGATCCTCCAGCGCGCCGTGAAGCTGCGCGTAGAGATCCTGCCATTCGCGCATGCGCTGGTAGGAAAGGAAGTTTGCCTGGCAGAATTTCCGGCGCTGGTTTTGCGTGCGAAACCGCTCCCATTCGTCGTGCACCGCGTCCCAGATTTTCAGCAGCGTCAGAAAATCCGACTGCGGATCGGCAAAGCGCTTGTGCGCAGCGGCGGCGGCCTCCTTTTTGTCCAACGGACGCTCGCGCGGGTCCTGGATGCTCAAGCCGGCGGCGATGATGAGCAGTTCGTGCGTGGCATGCTCGCGCTGCGACTGGAGCAGCATCCGGCCCAGCGTCGGGTCAATCGGCAGCCGCGAAAGGTTGTCGCCCAATTCGGTGAGCTGGCGTTTTTCATCGAGCGCGCCCAGTTCCTGCAACAATTGGTAGCCGCCGTCCATCGCCGAGGGCGGCGGCGGATTCACGAAGGGAAACGTCTCGATGTCGCCGAGCCGAAAGGCCTTCATGCGCAGGATGACTTCAGCCAGGTTGGCACGCTGGATTTCCGGCTGGGTGTGGGCGGTGCGCTCGTTGTAATCCTCCTCGGAATACAGCCGGATGCACACGCCGTCCTGCACGCGGCCCGCGCGGCCCTTGCGCTGATTTGCGCTGCTCTGCGAGATGTTTTCCACCGGCAACCGCTTGGTGCGCGTGCGCGGATTGTAGCGGCTGATGCGCGCCAGGCCGGAATCAATGACGTAGCGGATGCCGGGAATCGTCAGCGACGTTTCCGCGATGTTGGTGGCGATGACAATCTTCCGGCGGTCGCACGGCGTGAAGACGCGCTGCTGCTCGCCCGCGCTCAACATGCCGAACAGCGGGATGATTTCCGCCTCGCGGCCAAAGCGGCCTTCCAGCAGATCGCCCGTCTCGCGGATGTCGCGTTCGCCGGGCATGAAAATCAAGGCGTCGCCGACGGGCGACTCGGCCATGATTTGCCCCATGACGCGCACGGCGGCGTCCACATAGGTCAGATCGCCGCGTTCTTCGGAGGCTTCGTCCAAGGGCGAATAGAATATCTCCACCGGATACAACCGGCCCGACACTTCGATGACCGGCGCGTCGTTGAAGTGGCGCGAGAACGTCGCGGTATCAATCGTGGCCGAGGTGATGATGAGCTTGAGGTCGCTGCGCTGGGCGAGGAGCCCCTTGAGATAGCCGAGGAGAAAATCAATGTTCAAGCTGCGCTCGTGCGCCTCGTCAATGATCAGGCAGTTATATTCGGAGAGCAGGGGATCGCCCTGCGTCTCGGCCAGCAGGATGCCGTCGGTCATCAGCTTGATGTAAGTCTGCGCGCTGCTGCGGTCGTCGAACCGGATTTTGCAGCCGACCTCGCGGCCCCAATTCACGTTCAACTCCTCCGCGATGCGGCGCGAGATGGAGAGCGCGGCCACGCGGCGCGGCTGGGTGCAGCCGATTTTCGCCGCAATGCCCAAGCCGGCCTCAAGGCACATCTTGGGAATCTGCGTCGTCTTGCCGGAACCGGTTTCGCCGGCGATGATCACGACCTGACTCGCGCGGATGGTGGCCACGATGTCGTCTTTGCGCGCGGTGATGGGCAGTTCTGGCGGATAGGAGATCTTGGGCGCGTTCGCCTGCCGTTCCTCGCGGAGCCGGACCGAGGCGAGAATCTGTTCATGGATACGGGCGAGGAGTTTCTCGTGCGTCTGCGGATGATGTTGGTCGCGCAACAGCCGGACCATCCGGCCCCCGAGCCGCACCCAGTCGGGCAACATGGCTTGGGGCAGGAGCTGGCGGATTTCTTCAATGCGCGGATCATTCATGCCGGGCTGCCAAGTGTAATGGACATTTCAGCGATGGGAAACTCTCAAGGATGACGCCATGATTGAGGCTCGCGCCATCCGTCAATCAAGCAACTCGCGCGGCTAGGGAACATTTTAAGGCACCGGCCTCCAGATCAACTGCAGCTGCCAGCTTATGACGTCGAGCACCCATCTAACGATGTGGGTTTTCCTCCAGATGAATTTCGTTTCGTCGAACGCCAATGCGAAGTTTGACGGTGCCATGTCGCCAGCCCGCGAATTATTTTACCGCGTGATTCAACTGCACAGCCCCCGCCATGGTGAAATGTTTTCCGGTCAAATCTTGACCTTGAACTTTTCGCCCTTTTTGAGCGACTGCACAAAAGCCGCCATCAACTGCGGGATTAGCTCCAGGTCTTTCAAACTTACGACCTCGACGGGCGAGTGCATGTAGCGGTTCGGCAGGCTGATGAGCGCGCTCGCGATGCCGCCGCGCGTCCAAAAGATGACGTCGGTGTCCGTGCCGCTCGTGGCGGACATCGCCTCGTGCTGGAGCGGAATCTTTTTCTTCGCCGCGACTTCCTCCAGCCGCTTCACGACTTCGGGATGGTTGCAGCCGCCGTGCGTAAGCGCCGGGCCGCTGCCCACCTTGATGTCGCCGTGCTGCGTCTTGCTGACGGTCGGATAATCCGTCGCGTGCGTCACGTCCACCACCAGCGCGATGTCCGGCTTGAGCGAATACGCAATCTGCCGCGCGCCGAGCAGGCCGACTTCCTCCTGCACGTTGGAAACCGCGCAGATTTCGCAGTTCAATTTCACCTTGGATTCCGCCAGCAGCCGCAGCGCCTCGGCCACGGCGAATGTGCCGATGCGGTTGTCGAACGCTCGCGCCACCGCGAGGTCGCCGCGCAAAATGTCGAATTCATCCGCCAGCGTGATCGGGTCGCCGACGCGGACGATCTTCTCCGCGTCCTTGCGACTGCCCACGCCGATGTCGATGAAGATGTCGTGAATCTTCGGCAGCTTCGGTTCGCCGTCCTGCCTGGTGAGGTGCGGCGCGACGTTGCCGACGACGCCCTTGACCGCGCCATTGCGCGTGTGGATGACGATGCGCTGGGCCTTGGTGATGGCCGCGTCAATGCCGCCCATGCGGCGGACGTAAATGAATCCGTTGTCATCAATGTAGTTCACCACCATCGCGATTTCGTCCGCGTGCGCGGCGAGCATGATGCGCGGGCCGCCGCCCTTGTTCAGCACCGCGACGCAGTTGCCGTAGGCATCGGAAAAGGTTTCATCGGCAAACTTCTTGGCGTAATCCAGCCAGACGCGCTGGCCGCGGGTTTCGTGGCCGGTGGGGCTGGGC
>CAYUGC010000243.1:0-5589 GCA_964444085.1 uncultured Bifidobacteriaceae bacterium
CCGGCGACGTGTTCAACATGGTGCAGGTCAAGGTCAGCAAGCAGCGCCTCGAAGGTTTGCAATTTTTCGACAAGATTGATACCCGCCCCGAGGCGACCGAGCCGGCGATTGCCGGGCGCAAAAATCTCGTCATCAACGTCGAGGAGCAGAACACCGGCAACATGAGCCTCGGCGCAGGCTTCAGTTCCGTGGATGCGCTCGTCGGCTACGTTGAGGTGTCGCAGGGAAATTTTGATTTGTTCCACCCGCCCTACTTCACCGGCGCCGGCCAGAAAATCCGCCTGCGCGTGCAGCTCGGCACCAAGCGGCAGGATTATGAAGTTTCCTTTGTCGAGCCGTGGTTCCTTAACCGCAAGCTGTCGCTGGGCGTGGACCTTTTCCGGCACCAGTTGAGCTACGAAAGCCCGAACAGCATTTTCGACGAGACCCGCACCGGCGGGCGCTTGAGCCTCACCCGCGCGCTCGGCAGCGACTTCCTCATCGGCAGCGTCAGCTACACCGCCGAGCAGGTCGGCATCAACCTGAACAGCGACTATCACGATTGGGGAACCATCGGCAGCCCGCCTATGATTATTCCGGCAAACGTGCCGCAGGCGATTCTGGATCAGGTCGGCAACAAATTTTACCAACGCTTCGGCACGTCCATCGCCTACGACACACGCAACAGCACGCAGTTGCCCAACCACGGCCAACGCACCGAACTCACCGGCGAATTGAGCGTAGGCGACCAGGATTATTACAAAATGGAACTCCACACCGCGTGGTATTTCCCCGGCTTCTTCAAGGGCCATGTGCTTGAAGTCGTCGGCCGCGCCGGCGTGGCCGACGGGATCTCCGGCGGCGACGTGCCGTTCTACGACCGTTATTATTTAGGCGGACTTTATTCGCTGCGCGGCTTCAAATTCCGCAATGTCGCCCCGCGCCAGCCCTACGATATCACCACGCCCCTTGTCCCCAACGAACCCATCGGCGGAGATACCTACTGGTTCGGCTCGGCGGAATACAGCGTGCCGATCTTTGAAAAGGAAAACGGCGTAAGCGTCCGCATCGCGGCGTTCTACGACATCGGCGCGGTCGGCGCGCAGTCCTATCAATTCCCGACCGGCTACGACGACGACTGGGGACTCGGCGTCCGGCTCAACATCCCGCACCTCGGCCCGCTGCGGCTGGACTACGGCATGCCCATCACGCATGACAAATACAACGGCAGCTCCGGCCAGTTCCAGTTCGGCGTCGGTTACACCCGCGAATTTTAAGATGAAAATGCTTTGCCAAAAAATCCTCGGCGGCAGCCTGCTCGCCGCCCTCGCCGCATTGAACCTGCCGGCGCAAAACGTCGCCTCGCTTGGCAATCTGCCGCTCTGGTTTGAAACCGGCGCGCCGGGAAATTTCATCGCGCATGCCAGCGGCGCGGAATTTGCCATCACACCCGACGGCGCGGAGTTCGCGCTCACCAAGGCCGGCGGCCAGACTGCGGATTGCCGGATGCAGTTTCTCGGCGCGAACACCACCGCCCGCATCACCGGTGCAAGCCGGCTCGGCGGCACGGTCAATTATCTCCTCGGCGGCGAGGCCGGCCAGTGGCGCACCGGCGTGCCCACCTTCGCGCAGGTGCGGGTGGAAAATGTCTATCCCGGCGTGAACGTCGTTTATTACGGCAGCCAGCAAAAACTGGAATACGATTTCAACCTCGCCGCCGGCGTCAGCCCGTCCGTCATCGCGCTACGTTTCGACGGTGCGAAAAAAATCTCCACGAACCCGCAGGGCGAACTCGTCGTCACGCTCCGCGACGGGGAAGTCGTCCAGCACGCGCCAATTGCCTATCAAATCGTCGAGGGCGCGCGGCAGGAAGTCGACGCCGGCTACCAGATTGTTGACGCGCACACGGCGGCGTTCACGCTCGGCAGCTACAACCACGCCGCGCCGCTGGTAATTGACCCGGTGTTGAGCTACTCCAGTTATTTCGGCGGGAACAACAAGGACACCGCTTGGGCCATCGCGGTGAATCAGATGGACGGTTCCAATTCTATTTACGTCGCCGGCCAGACTTTTTCCTCGGCGTTCAAGACCGGTCACCCGTTTTCCACAACAAACGGCGTGGTTCAGAATAAATATAATGGCGGCAGCCTTTCGGGCGACGCCTTCGTGGCGCGGTTTGACGTGGACGGAACCGGAACCAATTTGAGCCTGCATTACGCGACCTATCTCGGCGGCAGCGGCAACGACGCCGCGCTCGGCCTCGCGGTGGACACAAACGGCAACACCTTTGTGACCGGCTTCACGGACTCGGCGAATTTTCCGACCACCAAGGGTTTGTTCAGCAAAATCAAAGGGCCGATGAATTCCCACACGAAGACCTATGCCGTGGACGCATTTGTCACGGAACTGAATCCCGACGGCACGGGACTGGTTTATTCCACCTACCTCGGCGGTTCGAGCATGGACACAGCCTACGGCATCGCGCTGGACGATGCGGGCAATGCCTACGTCACGGGCTACACCTACTCCACGAATTTTCCGACCACGTCCATGGCGATTCAAAAACATCTCCGTTGCCCGCCCAGCCTCTACAACAACGCCAACGCTTTCGTCGCTGAAATTTCCGCCGGCGGCACCAACCTGAACTATTCCACCTATCTGGGCGGCACCAATTTCGACGTGGCCCGCGGCATTGCCTGCAAGGATAGCCGCGTGTTTGTGGTCGGGCGCACCAGCTCCTATAATTTCACCAACGTCAATGCCATCATCGGCTTCACCAATCTCAACGGCGGCGCAAAGTCGCTCTTCGGCCATGGCAACAGCGCTTTTGTCACCGCCTTTGACAAGTCCAATGTGACGAACTTGAGCGTGCTTTACTCGACGTTTCTCGGCGGCAGCAATTACGACATGGCCACCGGCGTCGCCGCCGATGGCAACGGCTCCGCGTATGTCTGCGGCTACACCAGCTCGCGGGATTTTCCGAACAACAACAACATTGTCGGCTTGAGCAACGGCTTTTACACCAACAAAGTCAATTCGCTGTTTTTCACGAATTCACCGGTCACCAACGCTTTCCTGACCCGAGTTGACTGGAATGGAACCACCGCCGCCATTGGCTACTCGGCCGTGTTCGGCGGCAAAAACATCGACATAGCCAATGGCGTGGCCGTGGATTCGGCCAACAACGCCTATGTCATCGGCACCGCCCGGAGCTTAAATTTCCCAACGAACAACACCGGCAATTTTCTGGGCAGCAAGATAAAGACCTGGCCGAACACGAACAGCGCTGACGTTTTCGTCATCGCCTTCAGCGCCGACTGCACCAACCTGCTCTACTCCGGCTGCCTCGGCGGCAAAGGCGACGACTTCGGCAATGCCATCGCCGCCTATTCTTACTCGACCACCAACAACACTGCGACCAACAACGTCAGTAGCGCCTATCTCGCCGGCCAGACTTCCTCCGGGAATTTCCCGCTCACCACGAACGCGCTCCAGAATTTCCGCAACAGCACGAACGATATGTTCATTGCCATAATTTCGATAATTTCGCCGATTACGAATGCTGTTACCCAGGCTGTTACCCGAACGGTTCCGGAATTGGTCATCGCGCCAGAAAATATTTCATTTTCATCCGTTCAAAGCAAAGTCGCCGGACCGCAGTCGTCGTCGCAACCCGGCATCGGCTTGAAATGGCAGGCCTCCCTGACGGATTCCAATTACGACGTGGAAGGCTCCACCGACCTGACCGCCGGCAGTTGGCATACCGTGTCCGCCAGCTTCACCTACAGCAACGGCTGTTATTACGTCACCCTGCCGACGACCAACGGCATGCAATTCTTCCGCTTGAGCCGTCCCCAGCACCGTCCCTGATGGACTTTTTTTGCTGGCATCCCGGCGGATTTCTGCTTTTCTGTGCGCCCATGAAAAAATTCTGCCTGACGCTTTTGACCGCCGCCATTTTGGCCACTGCGCTTTCCGCCGGTGCCGCCGACAGCAAGGTGGCCACCGTGGACATGAAAAAATTGTTCAACGGCTACTACAAGACCAAGCTCGCCCAGTCCTCACTGGAAAGCCGCAAGATTGAGTTGCGCAAGGAAATCAAGGACATGGCCGACGGCCTCGAAAAGGCGCAGGCCGACTACAAGCAATTGCTCGACCAGTCCAATGACCAGGTTCTCTCCGCCGACGAACGCGACAAGCGCAAGCAGTCCGCCGCAGACAAGGCCAAGGAGATCGCCGGCAACCGCACCGCCATCGAACAGTTTCAGCGCCAGGCTGAATCCCAGCTCGCCGACCAGAGCCAGCGCATGAGCGGCAACCTCGTCACGGAAATCCAGAAGGCCGTCAGCGACAAGGCCAAAGCCGGCGGCTACACGGCGGTTTTGAATTCCGCCTCCAACGAGGTCGTGGTCTTCGCCAGCGACACCAATGACCTCACCGCCGGCGTCCTCGCCCAGCTCAATGCCGGCCAGCCGATTGATGTCACGCCCGCCGCCGGCACCGGCGTGCCGTTGAACATCAGCACCAACCTCCAATAGAATTTTCCCAGCGCGAACGCCGGCGGATTTGTTTCCGCCGGCGTTTCTGCTTGTAACCGCCGGCGGCCTCGCGCAAAATTTCCGTGCCAGGGCCTGTGGAGTGTGGACTTACGAACCCCGCCAGGGCCGGAAGGCAGCAACGGCAGTATGCTTTGCAATTGCCGCAGTCACCCTGGCACCTTTCCATTTACGATTTGCGATTGATGATTTACGATTGCCGTCGCACTTGCAAACCGCGCGCTAATCGTAAATTGTAAATCGCAAATGTCATACCAGGTCATCGCCCGCAAATACCGCCCGCAGCGTTTTGAAGACGTCGTCGGCCAGGAGCACGTCACGCAGACGCTCGCCAACGCCATCGCCCAGAAGCGCATCGCCCACGCGTATCTGTTCTGCGGACCGCGCGGCACCGGCAAGACCACCATCGCGCGCATTTTCGCCAAGGCGCTGAACTGCACCGGCGGGCCGAAGATTGATTTCGACGACAACGACGAACGCGTGCAGGAGATCACCGATGGCCGCGCGCTGGACGTTTTGGAGATTGACGGTGCCAGCAACAACGGCGTCGAGCAGGTGCGCGAGCTGCGCGAGACGTGCAAATACTCGCCCGCCAAGTCGCCGTTCAAAATCTACATCATCGACGAGGTTCACATGCTGTCCACAGCGGCGTTCAACGCGCTGCTGAAAACCTTGGAGGAACCACCCGCGCACGTGAAGTTCATGTTCGCGACGACCGATCCGGAGAAAGTGCTGCCGACAATTTTGTCGCGCTGCCAGCGGTTTGATCTGCGCCGAATCCCGAGCGCGCTCATCACGAAACATCTCGCGGAAATCGCCGGCAAGGAAAAGGTCACGATTGATGCGGCAGCGCTCAACGCCATCGCGCGCGGCGCGGACGGCGGGATGCGTGACGCCGAATCCACGCTCGACCAGCTCATCAGTTTTTGCGGCGACAAGATTGACGAAGCCGACGTGCTCTCGATGTTCGGCCTCGCCGCGCAGAACCAGATCTTGCAGTTGAGCCGCGCCGTGCTGGCCGGCGAAGTCCAGACCGCGCTCACGGAACTGAACC
>CAYUGC010000244.1:0-5542 GCA_964444085.1 uncultured Bifidobacteriaceae bacterium
ACCACGTTCGCGCCCGCCGCGCCGAACGCCTTGCTGACCATGATTTCGTCCACGGCTTTTTCCGCCTCGGCCTGGTTGTGGCAGATCAAAACGCCTTTGCCCAGCGCGAGGCCGTCGGCCTTCACCACGCATTTGCCGCCGAGTGTGGCGGTAAATCTCTTCGCCGCGACCACGTCCGAGAAAGTTCCGGCGGCGGCGGTCGGGATGCCGTATTTCTCCATGAACCGCTGCGAGAAAACTTTGGAGGACTCGAACTGCGCGGCCTTCTGATTCACGCCCCAAATGCGCAGGCCGTGCGACTGGAACAAATCCACGATGCCCAGCGCCAGCGGGTTGTCCGGGCCGACGACGACGAGATCGGTTTTCTTTTCCTGCGCGAAGGCGAGCAGCTTGGTCAGGTCTTCCGCGCCGATGGCGACGCACTCCACGGCGCTGCCGTTTTTGGCGAGGCGTTCCTGCGCGATGCCGGCGTTGCCGGGCGCACACCACATCTGCGTGGCATTGGACGACTGCGCGAGTTTCCAGACGAGGGCGTGCTCGCGACCGCCCGAACCGATGACGAGAATTTTCATAAAAAAACCGCCCGCAGGTTACGCGAGCGGCGTGATTTCTAAACGAAAAAAATTTACTGAAGTTCGCCGGTGAGCGTCTTCGCCTTGCCCGGCTTCAGGGTGAACTCCACCACCTTGCCGCCATAGCGGACTTTGGCAGTGCCGCTGCCGCTGACATTTTTCACCGTGGCGGAAACGAGCTTGCCATCCTGCCATGCCAGACTGACCTCGCAGCCGCCGCGCGTGCGCAGGCCGGAAATGCTGCCGGTCGGCCATTCTTTCGGCAGCGCGGGTAGCAGTTCGATTTCCCCCGCCTGCGATTGCAGGAGCATCTCCGCGATGCCGGCGGTGATGCCGAAGTTGCCGTCAATTTGCATCGGCGGATGTAGGCCGAACAAATTGATGCACGTGTTCCGAGACGACAAAAGCTGCTGCAACATCGTGTGCGCGTTCTCGGCGTCGCGCAGCCGGGCATAGAGCGCCGTGCGCCAGGCGAAGGACCATTCCCGCACGTCGCTGCCGGCGTCAACGCCGCGCGCGTCGAGCGAGATTTTTGCGGCTTTCGCCAGTTCCGGCGTCTTGGTCGCGCTGATCTGTGTGCCGGGATAAACGGCGAACAGATGCGATGTGTGGCGGTGGTGGTCGTTCGGATCGTCAATGTCCGTCATCCATTCTTGAAGCTGTCCCCACTTGCCGATTTGCGGCGTCACCAGCTTGTCGCGCATCGCGGCAATCTTGTCGCGGTAATCCTTGTTCACGCCGAGCGCGTCGGCGGCCTTCACATAATTATTGAACAAGTCCCAGACAATTTCCTGATTGTAACTCACGCCGTCCTGTTCCGGGCCGTGCTCCGGCGACCAGCCGTTGGGCACGACGAGGTTTCCGTTCGGCAGCGCCTTCAGGTGATCTTCCCAAAACTCACACGTCTCGCGCATGATCGGATAGGCGACGGTGCGGAGATAATCTTTGTCGAGGCCGAACGCGTAATGCTCCCACAAATGCTGGCAATACCAGGCGTTCGCCGTCTTGTCCCACTTCCAACCCATGCCGCCGGTGATGTTGTGCGACGTGCGCAACGCGAAGCCGCGCTTGGCAAAATTGCCGTCGGCAGTCTTGAACTCCGGCGCGGCCTGTGTCGCCTTGCGCCACGCGGGCAATTGGCTGGCGATCAAATCAAAGAACGGCGTGTGGCATTCGCCGAGATTGGCGACCTCAGCCGGCCAGTAATTCATTTCAACATTGATGTTCGCGTGATAATCGCTGTGCCAGGCGGGCCAGTTGACATCGCACCACAGGCCTTGCAGATTGGCCGGCAGGCCGCCGGGACGCGAACTCGAAATCAGCAGGTAACGACCGTATTGGAACAGCAGCGCTTCGAGTTCGGGATCAACCGTCTTGAACGCCTCCAGCTTGCGTTTATCCGTGGGCAGCGCGGTTTGCGCGGCGGTGGACTGGCCGAAGTCGGCACTGACGCGATTGAACAACGCGTGGTAATCCTTGACGTGCGCCGCTTCCAGCTTGGCAAAATTCTGCTTCGTTGCGGCATCCAGCAGCGCCGTCACCCGCGCGTGCGGATTTTCACCGTGATAATTTTTCGCAAAATCCATCACGTAATCCGTGCCCGCCGTGATGAGCAGCGTGAGGCTGTCGCAATCTTTGAATTCAAGCTGCGCTGGGTTGGTGTCCGCCGCGACTGTGCCGCCGTGGTTCAATACGAGCACCTGCCATTCGTATTGGCGACCGTTGTCCAGCGTGCCGGACACGGTGAAGCAGTTGCCGTTGAGGACAACCTTGGCATTGTGGCCGTCGCGCAACTCGATGCTGCCGGTGTAAGCGCCTTTTTTGTTTGCGCTGAAGTGCGCCGCCGTCACTTCTGCCGAATGGCTGGAAAAATATTCGCGGTGAAAATTCACGCCGTCCGCCGAATAACTGACCTGCGCAACGGAGTCGGACAGATCGAGGTCGCGGCGATAATTCGTGGAATTGGTGTGCCCCGGTAGGTTGACGAAGAGGTTGCCGAGCACTTGATACGCACCCATCGAGCCGTCGTCGCCGCTGGGATTGTCCGTGCCGACCCAGAGGCTGTCTTCGTTCAGGCAGAGTCGTTCGCGTGCCGGCGCGCCGAAAATCAGCGCCCCCATGCGGCCATTGCCGATAGGCAGCGCCTCGTTCATCGGTTGGTTGTCGGCGGCGGGCTGCTGATACCAGAGCGTCAAATCGGCGGCGGATGAAATGGCGGTGCCAGCCAGCGCAAAGAGAACCACGGCAACAATTTTGTTTTTCATGCGAACGAGAATGGGAGCAGATTTGTTTTCAAAATTCAACCTGATTGATGGTTTCCACGGACTGAAGTTTTAGCACGGTTTCGTTCGTGCCGAAATCCGGCCGCGCTTTGGGTTCGAGGAAAATCGGTGCGTCCTTGCGCAGTGGCAGAATTTCCAGCCGCAGATCGCCGGTGAAAATTTCCGGCGCGTAACGTTTCAGGCCGAGGTCAAATTCGCGGCCGCTGTAAAAATTGTCGTCAAGCAGTTTGCCGTTCAGCCTCAACCGCGCCACGTCGCCGACGTAACGAATCCGCAGCAGCGGGTTTTTGCTCAAGTCCAGCTTGGCTGGCAGCGTGATTTTCCAGACGGCGGCGTTCGTGAAATCCACATCGGTCGGCGCGCGAGCGATGTGCAACTTGCCGCCGCTCAACGGAATCTCGCGCGCCGGGCCGGCGGCGTGAGCCAGTTTAGTTTTGACTTCCGCGCTGGAAACCGCCGGTGGTTTGTCAAAATAAACCTGTTTGCCGTCGTCCGTTTTCCGCAATGCGAGCGAATCGGATTCGCTTAACAAGACGATTTGGATTTTCCGGCCGGACTGGGTTTCCAGTTTGATGGGGGCGTCACGGCTGGTTTTCATGTCGATAAAGACGGCTCGCGAGGACGCTCGCCCCACCAGCGTCTGCTCATCAAAAACAAACTCCGACTTCACACCCGGCGTTTCGACAAAGTAAATAACCAGCACTTCGCCGTCATCCATTTTGCAGATCGGCTGGGCGGTCGCGTAAATCAGTTTCGCGCCGCCGAGGTCCAGGTTGAACGGCCAGAAGAAAAATTCGTCGTCGGGAATCGTCACTGGCTTGGCGGGGAAAACTAGTTCGCCGCCCTGTAAATTGAGTTTGAACTGCACATCATTCTTGGCTGGCAGTGGCTGGAGACGTTGATAATTGTTCACGAAGACGTAGCCGCTGTCGCCGTCGGAGCGCACGGCCCAGCGCAGCGTGGCAAAATCATATTTATCTTTCGGGCGCAAATCCGGCAGCGTGGGTGGCATTTGTGCGAGTAGCGCGCCGAAGTCGTGGAGAAACAGATGCAGGCGGCGCAGCCAGTAGTACTGCGAATTGATCTGGCCGAACTCGCCGAGCGGCGCGTTGAAGTCGTAGGATTTCACCGGCAGATCGTTCGCATAGCCCGTGGCCGACGATTCCTGGAGCGTCGAGAGTTTGCCTTCGGGATTCTGGCCGCCGTGATACATGTAATAGCCGAGCAGACTGCTGCCGCTGCCGAGTTGCGTCAGTACGACCGCCTCGACATCTCGCTCGTCATAGTTGATGCGGCGATGATACGACGCGGGCATCCCGCCGCCGATTTCGCAGGTGAGATGCGGATATTTCTCCGTGCCAGACGTGTCGCCGTTTTTTTTCACCTTCAACGTGTCGTTGCCCACACCGGTGTCGGTGCGGGTGAGTTTGAAGGTGAAATTCTCCCAGTCGTTGCCGTCCATCGGCTTGAGGCTGCGCGTCCAAAAACCGTCGGGATACGCGCCGAAGAGCGGGAGCAATTCGCCCAATGGCTCGGGCGTCTTCATCGCGGGCCAGCCGGTCTTGATGTAGAGCGGCACGTCGAGGCCGGCTTCAATCGCGAGCTTCTTCAACGCCATCAGGTAATTTGGCGAGCCGCCGAATTCGTTGTCCACCTGGATGCCGATGACCGGGCCGCCGTCTTTCCACAACTCGCCTTGAAGCTGCTTGGCGATTTCGTCGTAGAGGATTTTTGTGGCTGCGAGAAAGTTGGTATCCGTCGAACGCAGCTTCCAGTCCTTGTGCGCTTGAACCCAGTCGGGGAAACCCCCGTTGCGGACTTCGCCGTGGCACCACGGGCCGCAGCGGACGATGGCTTTAAGGCCGACGTCCTGACACGTTTGCAGAAACTTTTTCAAATCGCGCTGGCCGCTCCAATCCCACTGGCCTTCGATTTCTTCGTGGTGAATCCAAAAAATGTAAGTTGCAACGATGTCCACGCCGCCGGCTTTCATCTTGAGCAATTCCTCGCGCCACTCGGCCTGCGGCACGCGCGCGTAGTGCATCTCACCCATCACCGGAAACACCGGCTGACCGTCGAAGAGCAGGCAGCGGCTGTTCACGGAGATTTCGTGACCGGCGGGATTCTTCGTGGTGCCGAGCTTGAAATAACCAGTCTCGGCGGGCGGCGGTGTCTGGATGGTGGCGGAAACCACTTCGGCGCGGAGCGAAACGGAAGATGCCAGGCTCGCTAAGACAACAGCCATCAGCAGCTTGGTAAAACGGGAAATCATTCCCCGCAGATTACGCGGCGGATGCGGATTTGGAATCCAAATTCTGCCGCCAATTCTGGGGATATTGCCAAATGAAAAAGCGCACAGAGTTTTCTCTGTGCGCTCTGAGCCTCTGTGGCTAAAAACTATTCCACCCGCGCTTCGCCCTGGCCTTTGACGACTTCGCCGATGATCCAAGCTTTGTGCTTCTGCGCGTTGATGAATTTCAGCACGGCATCCGCCTTGTCCGCGGCGACGATGCTCACCATGCCGATGCCCATGTTGAAGACCTGATAAAGCTCCTCGTCCGGCACGCCGCTCTTGGCCGCGATGATCTGGAAGATGGGTAGCATGTCCCACGAACCTTTCTGGATGACCACGTCGAGCGACGACGGCAGCACGCGCGGGATGTTGTCCACAAAACCGCCGCCGGTGAT
>CAYUGC010000245.1:0-2886 GCA_964444085.1 uncultured Bifidobacteriaceae bacterium
GATAGAACGGCTTGCCGGTGCGGCCGGTGAACTGCTCAAACATGTATTGAGCCTTTGTGATCTCCTGGTCGAACCGCTGGGTGGCCACAAACAGCATCGCGCAGCCGCTCACATCCCGGATGCGCCGGACCATCTCAATGGCGCGCGGGATGCTTTTGCCATCCGGCAGGTGCAGGTGGAATTCGTCAAATACCACGATGCGGGTGCTGTTGAGGCTCTTTACCACCGCGTCAAACATCTGGAGCGTGGTCACTTCCTTGCGGTTGCCCGTGGCCTTGGCGTAGAGCTGCTTGAGCAGGCCATTCGGCCCGCCGATGGGCATGCACTCGATGAACACTGAGCGGCCATGGTTATTGTCCTTGCAGACCTGTTGCAGGCAGACCGTCTTGCCCATGCCGGCCTCGCCCACCAGCATGGAACAGCCCTTGCGCGCCAGCGTGTATTGGAAGATCCATTCCACCTTTTCATAGATGGAATTTTTGACGAAATACGCCGTGGTAACACGGCCCTGATTCTCCACCAGCTTGCGGTAGCTCTGGATTTTCTTGGAGAAATTCTCAAAACTGCCCGCGTAGTCGCCGGCCTTGAACACGCGATAGATCGTGTTCCAATCATAGGCCAGACCATCCTCGCATTGCTTCTTGGTCAGGCGCTCCTCGGTGGCGTAGGCGTGGAACCAGACCAGATTGTCCTGGATATTCAGCGAGAGGTGTTTCCAGCGGGTGAGATCCAGGTCAAAGTCAAAAAACTTTTCCTGGGTGAAGCCGTCGCCCGCTTCGCTGATGGTGGGGCGTCCGGTTTTGCGTGCGGCCGGCAGGACCGGCGTATCAATGGTTTTAGTCATAGTCCCTTTTCGGTGGTGAGGTTTTTGGTTAGGTGGTTACTGCGGAAAATTCGTGGTAATTGGGCGTGCCTTTGGCGAGATTGCGCTTGCCCAAGATCGTGGCGTCAATTTTCGCGGTCAGATAAGCGCAGACGCGGTCAAAGTTTTCCGGTGCATAGATGTCGCCGCCGAGTGCGTTCGCTGTGATACGGCGAGTGATGCCGAAGTTCACGGACCCGTGAAAGTCCTGGCCAAATGATTTGCCGGCCTTGCGGAACTCGGTCAGGCGCTTGAGCAAATAATCCACATACTGTTTTTCCTCATTACCAACCGGCTTGAGCGAGTAAAAGGTTTTGCCGCCTTCCACCGTGAGACCCGGTTTAGCCTGGGGAATGAGCGGATGCGACTGCCCGCCCGTCAAAATCTCATTCATTTCCTCGGTGCTCATTTCCGCCGGCTGGCTAGTGATGGCATCATTGCCCGTGGTCGCTGACAACCCCGCCCGTTGAAACTCTTCTGGCACTTCCACGCTGCTCATCAGCCGGCGCGTGTTTGCCTTGGTCACTTCTTTTTGCACATGCCGGTTGGCGGCGGCTTCGAGTTGCTCACCCACTTCTTGACCGGGCAACGGACGCGCTGCAAGCGTCTTGATGGACCGTTGGAGATACGGTGCGAGGCTTGCGGCGTGCGTGCGGGCGACCTGCGAGGAAAGTTTTTTACGAAGCGTTTCTTTGGCGGTCTGTTCCTCGGTGGCACCAAATTTCGGAATGGGATTCACATACTCGGCGCGGCAGATGAATTTGTCCTGCTTGCCGCTGCGGATGGAATAGATCAGCGCATCCGCCTCGGGATTCGCATCATTCCAGAACACGATGACCTTGCGCCCGCGCCATTGCTCCAGCGCCTCGGGGTTTGACCAGGTGTGATGGATCATGTTGCGGCCCGAGCCGACGCCAATCCGCGCGCCGTTGCGCGTAATCTCCAACACCCGGTAGCTCGAACGGTAGAGCCACTTGGCGTGATCCGGCATCACTTCGAATGCCGGCGCATCCGCCGCCCACTTGTCCGCCGGGGCTTCTCCGCGCAGCACCTTCCCGTCGTTGCGCGTATGGTTCAGCGCATTCATCACCTTCTTGAGGTGCTCGGTGTATTGCGACAGGTGCAGGAAGAATTGGCGCGGATGCGCGTGGTTATTTGCCACCAGCGCCTTCTGTTGTTTGACGGTTTCAGGGCAATCCTTCATTTCCATGCGCCCGCAAAAGCCAGGGACATTATCCGCCGCGTGCTGGAGCACGTTGAACATCTGCTCAATGATTTTTCCACGCGGAGTGCGAGTGTGGATCACCTTCACGCCGAGCGAACTCAACCCGCCGAACCGCGTGGCGTCATCGAGATTGGTTTTCTGGCCGATGACCTGTGACGACTGCCAGGTGCCGCCTTCCAGCACGGCCTGCTTGAACAAGCCATATTCATCCAGCGTGTCGCCGATGAGACCCCAGACATCGTCCTTGTTATACTGGCCTTTCGGACGCATCACGGCGCGGATGTTCAGCCAGCACTGGCTGCCCACGTCGGCCACGGCGAGGATCTGCGGGCGGATGAGAATGAATCCCTCGTCATTCGGCCATTCCACCCAGACGTAGCAGTTGGCCGTCATGTCGTCGGCGGTGAAAGTATGTCCCGCCGGCACGTTGTCATACGTGCATTCCGTGAACGCGCCGTCCAGCTTCATTGCCTTGGGGCCGATTTGGATGAGCTTGGTGGCCAGTTCCGGGGTGCGGAGCGCATCGCGCACCGATGGCGGGACATAGGATTTGGAGGCATACGCGCCATGCAGCCAGCGCCGGGCGCTGCCATTAATCGTGGGCGAGCCGGCGAGGTCGCGGAACGCGCTGGCGATGTTGAGCTGCGCCTTCGCATCGCCGCGCCGGGCGTTGCCATGCTCGATGGCGGCGGCGCGGCCCTGCAAAATCTGTTCATCAGTCAAATCATTCACAAATGGCTTCACGCCCACGCGGCCGCGCTTCTGTTCGCACAGGCCGTCAATGCCGTGCGCCTCATAC
>CAYUGC010000245.1:2896-5533 GCA_964444085.1 uncultured Bifidobacteriaceae bacterium
CGCAGCGTGATCTTGTTGCCGAGCTTAAATAGAGGATGCTCGGTGTTCATGTGCTGGATGACGAGGTCCAGGGCGCGCTCCTTGCCAAAGGCGATATTGGCGATGAGCAGCTTCACGGCCTTCTCGCGCAGCAAAACATTTTCGCGCTGGGCATCATTGCCAGTGAGATCAGCAAAGCGGACCGCCGGTGCCACCGGCTGGCCCTGGTCTCGGCGCGGGCTGGCGATGATGATCTGGGCGATATTGGCCGGCACCTGGTATTCGTCGCGGTTGCCGTCGCGGCGACAGGGCCATTGCTCGCGCTGCGCTGTGCGATGCACCGTCTTCTTGCTGGCACCCGTGGCGCGGGCGATGTCCTTGGCGCAAAAATACTCGGCAGAGATATTTTCCATATTATTTATTGGGTGCAGCGTCACGCTGCTTGCGTCCCTGTTCGATGAATGAATTTAGATCCACCACGCGGCAATGTTTCACGGTCAGGCCATGATTCATCACGGCCTGCCAGCCCTGCACTTCCGAGGCAAACACGCTGGCCTCATCCGCTGGCACCATTTTTATGGCCGGCAGCAACACCGGCGCACCCGCATAAAGAATGATGAAGCTGTTGTTCATATATTTTCCGCGTAAAAGGTGATGGCACCGCTCATGCAGACCGCGTGCAGGCCATAGGCAATCAGCTTGGGCGCATCCGCCGGACAACCGAAATAGCGGCAACCTTTTACGATGTCCTTGCGGCCGCTGGCCAGCCAGGCGCGCAAGGCTTTGGCGAGGACCTTGGCGGTGGCCTTTTGCACCACGGGATTATTCAAGCCGTAAACACCTTGAAGATTGCCTCTATTTCTAATAGCGCAGGCCACGGCCACCTGCGTGGTGTAAGACTGGTTGCCGGCCTCGCCGATGATCGCGGCCACGGCCTGCTGGGTGGAAATCTCCGCGCCATGCGCCAAGCCCAGCAGCAGCGCGGCCAGCGAAGTCGCCACGATCACGCACCGGCGCTGGTTGAGGGAAAGGTTGGATTTCATTTCAAATTGGCGTTGAGATGGGCGCGGAGGTTTTCCAGATCGCTTTTGGTGCGCGGCTCGGTTTCCAGCCGGTTGGCCACCACCTTGCAGGCCGCGCCCACGCAGCCATGATGCCGCTGCAGCAGCTCGCCGATCTCCACCGTGGTGGCCTCGGTCAGTTCCACGCAGAAATACATCGCCACCTGCCGCGCCCAGGCGAGTGCCGCCGGCTTGCCGGGCTTCCGTAAATGCTGCGTGGTGTAGCCAAACCATTCCGCCGTCAGATCAATCACCTCGCCAGCCACTGCCGCGCCGCGCCGCAGCGTGCGCGCCGGCTGGTTCGAATTCTTGGCCGCGCCATTCACCGCCGCGATGATGAGTTGGCACATCTTCTCACTTTGCGTGGCCAGCCGCCGGGCTTCCTGCCAGTCAATCGTTGGTGATGGTTTCTTGGCGCTCATTAGTTTGAGTTGGTGGCGGGCTGCAAAGCCGCTTGTTCCGAGACGAGGCGGTAAAAGCTTTTGTGCGGGCGCACGGTTAGATCCGTGTGGTTCTCAATCTCCACGCCATGGTTATGGCGCAGCTCGTCCACGCGCGAATGGATGTTGTAGCTGCCGCTCACGGCCACCAGCGTGGGCATCGCCACCCAACCGCCATGCGCTTGACTGGCGGCATCTCTGGCCGCTGCCTGCAAGGCAGTCAGGATTTTGTGGCACTGGCTGTTTTCGGTTAGGCGCATATTGGTTTTATTATTGGGTCCGGCGTCACGCTGGTTAATTCTCGGAAAATTGAAACACCGGCAGCCGGTGGGTTTGGTTTTCCAGCTCGGCGCTCATCAGCGGCGTGGCCGTATCCAGGCAAATGGAACCAACCCAAATCCGCTCCACCACCACGCCCAACTGAATCACTGGCCGCACCACTGATGCGGTCGCGCTCAGGAAGAACGCCCGCTGCGGCGCAATCAATTCGCCGAGCACTTCGATCTGGGGGTTGAGTTTCATTGATTTAAATTCAATTTGAAAAATGTCGCAGATTCATTGGAGGCCAACATTCCAACGAATGTTTTATGGTGTTGAAGCGAAAATCTATTTTCAGGAGTCCATCCTTCCTTGCTGACTTTTGATGCCAGATGTTCTAACTCACGAATTTGTGAATCATGAAATTTAATTTGTCCCTCAAGAGTCATATAGAAATTGTGTTCTTGCGCTGGCGCACATTGGTGAGCGCCGCTTCCAGTTCGGTTTCCAGTTCGGTCAGGGCCGTGGCCTCATCCTTGCCCTCGGGCAGCGTGATGCGGAAATCCGTGGTGAAAACCTTGATATGCGCGGCGAGTTCATCGAACGAAAACTCGATCTGCTTGCCGTCGCCCAAAACTTTCCGCGTCTTATATTTTACCTTATCGTATTCGCCGAACTTGCGCATGAGCTGGAGCTGGCGGCAGAGAGCGATGTAACCCTTGGGCGATTGCAGCACCATGGCCTTGCCGGCGGCGAGCAGTTCTTCCGCCGTGGCGCTGGCCGACAGCGTGGCGCGCACCGCCTCGATCACTTCCTTGGCAAAATCAATGTAGCGATAGATGGTGGTCTTGCTGCATTGCTCCTCATATTTCAGCAGCACGCTTTCAAAATCTCCATGG
>CAYUGC010000246.1:0-5497 GCA_964444085.1 uncultured Bifidobacteriaceae bacterium
AGCCGGGCCAACCAACTATTCCCGACGGCGGTGATTTGTTTGGAGCGATTTTTCATATATTAAGATGGACTCATTACGATTTAATCTTCAGTGCGAACGCAATCTTGCGTAAAGCCTTTAGGGTCAGGTCAGGATTATTTTTTATAGGAATGTAGCCATTAAAAAACACAATCAGAACCGGGGATTAGTTGAGCCAAGGCGCATGATTGACAAGACTAGTTTTCAAATTGAATCGGTTCGGAACGGCGAGGCTGGAAGTCCAGCGTGATTGAACAAATTCCCCTCTGGCACGTTCGCCCAGCCATAGCGGACGGCCATGGGCCGGGCAACCTTGGTTGAATTCACCACGACGGCATCGCCGACGACAACCGCTTGCGCAGGATGGAAAACACCATCCGACCCAGCAAGCACGAAGCCCCGCAATTCGCCATCCTTCGCCACGAGTCCGCCGCCCAGGTGCGTGAACTTCAAAATCACGTTTGTGCCGTCAATCTTCAGCGAATCGAAAACCGGACCTGAATATTCGATTTTTTCGCCATAGGCCAGCGCGCGCGCCGCCAGTGCGAGCCGCGCGCCGACGGGTTGTTTGTGCTTGGGATGGATGTCATTGGCATCACCGCAATCAATCGTCACGGCCATCGCGGTGTTTTTCGTTCGCTGCAACGTGAGCAGTTGTGCCTCGCGGATTTCCGGCGTGTTGGCGCGGAACGGCGCTATTTGCACGAACAGGAACGGGAAATTGCCCTCGCCCCACGCCTGCCGCCAGTCGGCGATCAGCGCGGGGAACAATGTCTGATATTGCCGCTCGCGCCCGACGTTATTCTCGCCTTGATACCAGATGACCCCGCGCATCGCATACGGCAGCAGCGGCGCAATCATACCGTTGTAAAGCACCGTCGGCGCGCTTGAATCTTGACTGAAATTGCCCGGCGGCCTGCCGGTGGTTTTCAACGAAACGCTTTGCTTGCACTGCCACGAACCCGCAAGTGAAATGGTATTGGTTGTCCCACTCGCGTTGAACAGCAGACGCATCGCATCGCCGCCGCCATACATTCCGCCATTTCCGCCAGTGTCCAGCACGCGCACAGCAATGACATTTTGACCGCGCTTCACCAAACTGCCCGGCACGTGATAGACGCGCGGCACGGTCCAGCCAACCGTCGCGCCGATTTGTGTGCCATTGACCCAGGTCGTGTCGTTGTCGTCGATCGCGCCCAGATGCAGCAGCACATCCCCGCCGTCCCAGCTTTGCGGCAGGTCAAACGCGCAGCGAAACCAGAAAATGCCGTCGAAATCCTGATAGCCGGCGCTTTCCCAAAACGTCGGCAGCGTCATCGTATTCCAATCGTTCGTGTCCAAATCCGCCGCGCTCCACGCGGTCTCCGGCTTGGAACCCGGATCCACTTTTTCATACCACACGTTTTGCCGGGCTTGCGTTTCGCGTTCCGCAAAAACCGGCTCGGCGGCGAGTTTTTTTAATCCGGCGAGTGATTCGGTGAAATCGGGAAGTTTTTGCAAACCTGCTTCACTCGTCCACGCCTCCGCCGGCGTGCCGCCCCACGAACTGTGGATGATGCCAATCGGAACGTGCCGCGCGGCGAACAGGTCGCGCGCGAAAAAATAACCGACGGCGGTGAAATTGATCACCGTATCCGGCGCACAAACGGACCAACTGCCTTTCACTGTCGTTTGCGGCGTGAAGGATTTTACCTGCGGCACATAAAATTGCCGGATTTGTGGATAATTTGCGGATGCGGCTTCTTTTTCCCAATCGGCGATGGGCTGCTGGCCCGGGCGCAAACCGAGCTGACGTTCCATGTTCGATTGTCCGCTGGCCACCCACACTTCGCCGACGAGGACGTTGGTCACGACGCTGGTCATGTCGCCGGCAACCGTCAACGTCTGCGGCGTGGCATTTGGTTTCATCGGCTTGAGCCAGATTTTCCAAACGCCGTTCGTCGCAATGGTGGAAATCTTTTGGCCGGCGAACGCCACGGTGATTTCCTCCCTCTCCCGCCCGCTGCCCCAGACCGGCACGCGCTGATCGCATTGGAGCACGGCGTTGTTTTGAAACAGCGGGTTCAGTTCCGCCGAGATTCCGGCCGTGGCGAAAGCGCAAAATAATGTGCAAATAATCCTAGTCGTTTTTTTCATGGTTCAAAAATTTACTAGATAAATTCCACCGCAGCTTATTTCGCAACGGCGGCGTTGGGAATGTGCATGAACATGGCGATGGCCTGCGAACGCGAGCAGACATGCAGCTTTTTGTAGATACGACGGATGTGCGTGTGGACCGTCGTCAAACCGACTTGCAGCGACTTGGCGATTTCTCTTGAGCGATAACCACGCGCAACAAGTTCGAGCACTTCGCGTTCGCGCGGCGAAAGATTGTCCGGCTCGGCTGCCGTGTTGCCGCTGAACCGCTGGAATGACTGGACGATTTTGCGCGCGATGCTGCAGCTTATCGGCGAACCGCCGGCGTGAACGTCCTTGATTGCAGTCAGCAATTCGGAACGCCGCGTGCGCTTGAGCATATAACCGGTCGCACCGAAAGACAGCGCCTTGAAAACTTGGTCGGAATCATCATACACCGTGAGCATTATGAACTGCGTGTCCAGCATCTGCGGCTTGAGCCGGCGGACACATTCAATGCCGCTCATGCCGGGCAGGTTGATATCCATCAGGACGACGGCGGGCTTTTCCTGCGGCAGCGCACAGAGCGCGGCTTCGGCATTTGCATGGACACCAACGCATTTGAAACTGTCCGCGCCGCGGATCCACTTGGTCAAGACACCCCGGACAGACGCGTCATCTTCGACGATGGAAACAGTAATGCTGACAGGCTGTATTCCAATCCGATTGCGCTCGGAAAGGTTACCATTTGTTTTTACGACACCAGTGTTCATAAAGATGCACAGCCCGCGAAAACCAAGGCAAGGCCAGTGAACAAAACAACCTGCGCGAGATGACGGAGTTTGCTTCTCATGGTGATACGAGCCTCATGAGCGAATCTTCAGCGCGAACGCGATTTTGCCGGCGAATTTTTCCGGCAACGCAACCGGTCCAGAGCGCACTCGCGACAACAACCTCAACAAGCAGGTTTTCACGGATAAATGTAAGCATCGGATTCTTGGAGCGATTCATTGGTTTATCTTGGATGAAGTCTCACGCCACGGCCAGTAAACGGAATACCGCTGATGATGAATTTCGTAGAGCGGGCGAAAGACAGTCCCGTTTGCCGCGCCAGCGTCATGCGTCTTGAATGCCAGCGCCGCGCCCTGAACCGGTTGAAGCCAATCCGCTGGATTCGCGGAAACACTGGCAATCTCCGGCACTGCGACGGCGGGCATTTTCACGTAAGCATCCTTGTCGGCGCGGTCGTTCGGCATGTTCTCGCGGCCCAGTTCCCCCGCCAGCAGCACCGGCCCGAAAAACACTGACACCATCGCGGGATTGTCCTTCGCACGCTCCAACCACAATGCGGCCGGAAGCGTCACGGTGATGACATCGCCTTCCTTCCACTTGCGTTCCAGCGAGAGATAAGTCGAAGGCTTCGCCGCGCGCTCCTTCACTTTGCCGTTCAAGGTCAGAACCGCCGGTTTGGAAATCCAGTGCGGGATTCGGAAATTCAGCGTGCTCGTTTGTTTTCCGGCTTTCACGACCGTGAACCGCACTGGCTCGCCGCGCGTGATGTCGCCTTCCTGACGAACGACGAGTCCCGCTTCGCGCCAGTCGAGTTCGGACGGAATGTAGAGGTTCACCCACAGCGAATTTGTCTGCTGAAAGTAGATGCCTTCGTTGTAGCGCGGCGTATTCTCAATGCCCGAACCGACGCAGCAGAACGTGCCATCAAGGTAAGTGCGAAATTGCCCGCGCAACGGCGTGAAGTAGGTCACTGCGCCGCTATCAGGGTCGACTGTGGCCAGCAGGTGATTGTAAAGGGCACGCTCGAAGTAATCGGCGTATTCGGCGGCCGGCTTTCGCTCGAAGAGACGCGCCGTGAGCTTGAGCATGTTGTGCGTGTTGCAGCTTTCAGCGGTCGTCGCGGGAAGTTCCTTGCGATCATCAATGCTCGGGCCGGTTTCCACTCCGGGTTTGTCGAGCCACTCTTTGAAGGAGTTCCCGCCGATGACGAACGAATGCTGCCCGGTGACGAGCTTCCAAAAATTCTCGGATGCCTTCAGCTCATCCGCGTCGCCGTCGAGATTGGCGCAATGCGCAAGGCCAACTGCCTGCGCAATGTGTGTGTTGGCGTGCAGTCCTGCGAGCCGGTCCTCGCCCGTCGCCAGCGGACCGACGAACCACGGACGGTTGAACATCCGCGCCACTTCCAAGTGTTTCTTGTCACCGGTCACCGTGTAGAGTTCAGCCAGCACATCGCTCATCGCGCCGAATTCATTCTGCGGATTCCGGCTGGTGTCCGTGCGAAAGATTTTTTCCAACTGCTCCGCATCCAGCGCAGCCAGCCGTTTCTCGAAGTAGTTCGCCATCTTGACAGCGACCTGGAGCGCCTGCGTGTTGCCCAGGTAATGATGCGCGTCCAGCAGCCCGGCCATGATTTTGTGAATCGTGTAATACGGCACGACCACGCCGCCGTCGTCGCCGGGTTTGCCTTCGAGACGATCAAATGCTCCGGACGGAAACGCCGCGACATAACCATCCTGATTCAGCGCGTCCTGGCATTTCGCAAGTTCGGCGACCATGTAATTCACCTTTTCGCGATACGAAACGTCGCCGGTCGTCACTGCCATCCGCGAGGCGGCGGAGAGATAATGCCCGGCCATGTGGCCGCGAATGAAACCGCTGTCCCACCCCGCGTATCCCTCCTTCACGCCATCGGGCTGGGGCAATTTGGCCAGCGCGCGATAGTGGAAAAGCAGCTTGTCGCAATTCCACGAGGCCAGATATCCCATTCGATGCAACTCCTGCCGCTCATAAAACGGACTACCAGGCAGCAGGCGCACCCGCGTCGCGTCGAGTTCCTGCGCGTCACCGGCGAACGCGCTGTGAAGAAAAAACAGCGCAAGCCCGATCAAGATGCAGCGTCTGACAGGCATAAAGATCAGGAACGAATCTTGAGGGCCAGAGCGATCTTGCCGTTGAACTTCTCCGGCAGGGAAACGTGCAGGCCCGTTTCATCGCGTGTAAACTTCAGCTTGCCGCCGCCAACCAATCGCACGCTGCCGATCTTGCCAGGCCAATTTGGCGAGTTCGCCGCCAATGATTTGATGGTGACTTGGCAGTCCTTGGGAATTTCCAGCACGATGGCGTAAACGGTTTTGCCGTCCTTCGATTGCGTGAAGCGGATGTCTTCCGCCGAGAACGGCTTGTCGGACACGTCCTTTTGGCCGTCAAACTGGCCTTTTTCCGCCACGACGGTGGATGGGCCTTCGCCGTAGATTTTCCACGGGCGCGTCGCATAAATCGCGTCGCCGTTAACCTTCAGCCACGCACCGATCTCGCTGACGATCTTGATTTCATCCGCGTCCGGCTGGCC
>CAYUGC010000247.1:0-5485 GCA_964444085.1 uncultured Bifidobacteriaceae bacterium
GCCCGGTTCCAGGTATCGACCACGCGCCGGCTGGCCTCAGCCGGTGACACGCGGGGCGGACGGGCGGAGTTATAGCACAGGTTTTTGGCGGCAGCGGAGACGCGCGGCGAGCGGGTCGGCAAATCGCGGTAAATCGCGGTAAATCGCGCCTAATAACGTATACTCGCGAAGCAAATATTTTAAAAATAGTTGACGTGTTTTGCCGAACCGACGGAAGGGACAAATTCAAAGCGAAAATTGAAAAGCGGAAAGCGAGATCAAACCTGAAATTTGAGACCTGAATTGAAAAGCGAAATCCTGACCCCGCACCCTCAATCCCTCTCCCCTCAGAGGGGCGAGGGAAGAAGATTCCAGCCGCAAAAGCAAACGCGAGGATGGAAGATGTCTGAGCCGCCGGCATTGATGATGAGCGCGTTTTCAAAATCGGCGACCGGCAACTTCGCCTGGATGTCGTTGGTGAAAAGATCAAGTCCGGCGGAATCTGATGAGCTGTCGGTCAACGGTTGCACCCGGATGCTGACTTGCGTTTTGGGCAGGATAAGGTCAGCCAGATGGTTTAGCGCGGCGTTGGTTTGCCCGCTGTTTGGGCGCAACAAACTGGCGGCCAAAACCCGTTCCGCAAGCACCGGATGTCGCTTGGCAAATACGGTTGCTTGAACCATAATTTGCCACCATGAGCGACGTCACGGTGATTTTCTCACCCTCGCGCCCGAGGCCCCAGACCGGCGCGCGCGTATCGCAATGCAAACAACGTTGTCTTGAAAAAACGGATTCAATTCCGCCAATATCCATGTTGCATCATGTGGATTAGTCCTTTGGTCTCAATTGTATGCGAGGGGGAGTTCTTTTGCCTGGAACAGGATTTTGACGACCGAAGATTATTGTGGTCACAAATTTATTTTTCCTTGCTGAAAAAACATGCGCGGGAAGTATACTTGATACGAGCATGACCGATGTGACACAAATTCTCCAGGCGGTCGGGCGCGGTGACAGAAGCGCGCTGAACGACCTACTGCCGCTGATTTATGACGAACTGCGGAAGATTGCCGCCGCGCGAATGGCTCGCGAAACCCCAGGGCAAACCTTGCAGCCGACCGCCCTGGTGCATGAGGCATGGTTGCGGTTGGTCAAAGACGAAGACCCAGCATGGGAAAACCGCGTTTATTTCTTTCATGCGGCGGCCGAGGCGATGCGCCGAATCCTAATTGACAACGCCCGCCGTAAATCCGCCGCGAAACATGGCGGCGGGCAGGAGCGACTGAATATTGACGATCTGGAACTCGGCGCCAGCCTCCCGGACGAAAAGGTGTTGATGGTCAACGCCGCGCTGGAACAGTTGGAACAGGAACATCCGGAGCGGGCAAAAATAGTGATCTTGAAATATTTCGGCGGCATGACCAATGAAGAGATCGCCAAAACCCTGGGGATTGGCGAGCGCACGGTTTATCGTCACTGGCTATGCGCCAAGGTATGGCTCTTTGACAAGCTCAATGGTGGCGGTTGATTTTTGGCAGGTTTGGCGCTTCGGTTTACGCAATAACTCTTGATGGATACTTTGAACCAGAAAATTGAAGATATCTTTTGCGCGGCGGTGGAAGTTGCCGCGGAAGATCGCCAGGCGTATTTGGAACGCGCTTGTGCTGGTGACGCGGGGCTTCGCGCCGGGGTTGACCGGATGTTGAGCAAGCTTTCCGGGGCTGAACAATTTTTCAAGGATGTTCCCGCCGCGGTTGATATTTCCGAAATTTCCGCACTGTCGGGTTTTCAAGATCAGATTGGTTTGCTGTCAAACCCGGAAGCGGAAGTCGGGAAGCAAATCGGGCCTTACAAGTTGCTCCAGAAGATTGGTGAAGGAGGATGTGGCATCGTTTACATGGCAGAGCAGGAAAAACCGGTTCGGCGCCGGGTCGCCCTCAAGATTATCAAGCTCGGAATGGATACGAGAAGTGTCATTGCCCGCTTCAATGCTGAACGGCAAGCCCTGGCCATGATGGATCATCCCAATATCTCCGGTGTATTGGACGCCGGCGCGACGGAAACGGGACGGCCATATTTCGTGATGGAGTTGGTGAAAGGCACGAAGATCACTGAATTATCGGACGCCAATAACTACGACATGCGCCAGCGGTTGGAAATGTTTGTTCAGGTTTGCATGGCGGTCCAGCACGCGCACCAGAAAGGCATCATTCATCGGGACATCAAACCGTCGAACATTCTCGTGACGATGCGCGATGGTGTGCCGGTTCCCAAAGTGATTGATTTCGGCATCGCCAAGGCAACGGGCGGAGAGCGGTTGACGGACATGACGGTGTTCACCGCCTACGCGCAATTTATCGGCACGCCGGCGTATATGAGTCCGGAACAGGCGGAGATGAGTGAGCTGGACGTGGACACGCGCAGCGACATTTACAGCCTGGGAGTGCTGCTTTATGAGTTAATGACCGGTCGGCAGCCGTTCGACCAAAAAGAACTTCTCCAGGCGGGACTGGTTGAAATGCGGCGAACTTTGCGGGAACGGGAACCATCGCGGCCCTCCACAAAGATTGCGGAGCTTAGGCATGATGAACTGACGCAGACGGCGATGCACCGGCGCGTCGAGCCACCCCGGTTGGCGCTTTTATTGAAAGGCGATTTGGATTGGATTGTGATGAAAGCGCTGGAGAAGGACCGAAACCGGCGCTACCAAACCGCCAATGCCCTGGCCATGGATGTTCAACGGTATTTGAACAACGAACCGGTGCTGGCGCGTCCGCCAAGCCGTTTATATCGTTTTCAAAAACTGGTTCGCCGGAACCGGGCGGTTTTTGTTTCTGTGACAGCGGTAAGCCTGGCGCTGGTTGCGGGATTCGGCACCTCGACCTGGCTTTTTTTTAAGGAACGGGACGCACGACGAGAAGCCGATCAGGGACGACGGGAAGCCCAACGGGGACGCGAAGCCGAGGCGCTGCTGCGCCGAAAGGCAGAAGCTCGTGAAATTATCGCGCAAGCCGTGTCGTTGATTGAAAAACATCAGTTCGAAAATGCGGATCGTTTGGTGGGAAATCTTCCGGCTTCGGATGCGGCGGACGTGGGCATGGAGGGGTTTCGTCCGCTGGGCGACTGGGCGGTCCAAAACGGCAATTGGAAGCGCGCCGCTGAATATTATTCGGTCGTCGTGCGCTTGGACCAGTTCGAGCGCACGGTGGTTTCCTTCAGGGATTACACCCGATACGCGGTGGTTCTGGCCGAACTGGGTGAACGTGCGGCTTACGAAAATTTCTGCCGCGAACCCATCAAACGGTATGGCGACATCAGTGATCCGACGATTGCCGAGCGCATCTTGAAGAACAGCCTGCTGCTTCCCTCCAGTCCGGAGTTGCTGGCCAGTTTGGCGCCCCTGGCCAGCCGCATAGAGCAGTCCATTCCGACGAATATTCTGTCCGCTCGTCCCAATGACATGGTTCCATGGCGATGCATGGCTCTGGCATTAATGAATTATCGGGGTGGCCAGTATGCCGAATCCGCTCGTTGGAGCACGCTCGGTCTCAAGCTCGCCAGCGGCCCAAACCTGTCGCAGGTGGCCAGCATGCACGCCATTCTCGCCATGGCCGATCATCAGCTCGGCCGGGATGACGAAGCCCGGGCCGAACTGGCCAAGTCGCATCAAGAAGTCGAAGGACGCTTCAAGGATCCGTTTATAAACGTTGACGACCATTTTGATTGGCTTCTGGCCCGGCTGTTGGAGCGCGAAGCGGCAGCTTGCGTAAAGGGCGCGCAAATCGAGGCAGAATAACCACTGCGCCTTCCTGCTAACAACAGAAGCAATCAAGAAAAACTGGGAAAAAATTGGCAGGAACAAGCCCCGGTTTTTCGCAATTCCATAATAGACCGTGAAAATATCCACCGCCCTCCGCCGGCTCTCCGCTTGTGCGACCTTCGCCGCCCTCGTTTTCGCGGCCAGCAGCACCTGCGCCGCCGCCGCGTCCGAGCCGGCGAGCGCGTATCTGTTAGTCCACTTCACCGGCCAGTCCGCGCGCGGCGAGCAGATCTACTTTTCCGTGAGCGAGGACGGCCTTCACTGGACCGACCTCAACAACTCCGAGCCCGTGCTCGTCTCCGAACTCGGCGACAAAGGCGTGCGCGACCCATCGATCATCCGCTCGCCCGACGGGAAAAAGTTTTACCTGCTCGCCACCGATCTTCGCATCGCCAACGGCAAGGGCTGGGGCGCCGCCCGCTTCAACGGCAGCACCTCTCTGATTTTTTGGGAATCGCCCGACCTCGTAAACTGGTCCGCGCCCTGGAGTGTTGACGTCGCGAGCGCGATTCCCGGAGCCGGCTGCGCCTGGGCTCCCGAGGCGATCTACGACGAGAGCAAGGGCGACTACTTCGTTTACTGGACCACGATCTCCCCGCGCGACGGCGGGCGCGAGGCCCGCATCTTCGCCTCCCACACCAAGGACTTTCACTCCTTCACGCCGCCCGAGCTCTACATCGAGCGCAAAGGCGCCGGCGACATCATCGACACGCAAATCATCCAGGTGCAGGGGCAGAAGCACCGCTTTTATCGCGCCTCGCGCGATACCCAGCTCACGCTCGAAGGTGCCGATTCCCTCAATGGCCCCTGGGAGCGCATCGGCGACCTTGCCCAACTCGGCTACCCCGGCCGCCAGGTCGAGGGCCCGGCTTTCGTCCAGTTCAACCAGGAACAGAAGTGGGCCCTCCTCGTAGATAAGCCCGGCAGGGGGGGATATTTCCCGATCGTTATCACGAACTTCGACGACCCGCGCGGATACAAGGTGCTCCCGGCCGACGCCTATTCGTTTGGCCCCGGCGAAAAGCGCCACGGCGGCGTCCTGAACATCACCCGGAGCGAACTCGCCGCCCTCCGCGCCAAGTGGCCCTCGCAGCCGGCACCTCTCGCTTGGTTGAAAAACAAGCCGGCCGCCTCGGGGGTTGCCGTCGCCGCGCCCGCCAAGTCGGCCTCGGTGATCCACCCGGGCGAAACCTGGCCGGACAACCGTGGCAAATACATCCAAGCGCACGGTGGCGGCATCACCAAGGTGGGCGACACGTGGTATTGGTTCGGTGAGGACCGGGAGAACCAGACGACGGAGACTAACCCGAATGAGTGCTACGTCTCCTGCTACGCTTCCCGGGATCTGATCCATTGGGAGTTTCGCAATAAAGTCGCAGGCGGCCCAGCACCGGAGTCCGGGCTCAAGGCACCCTACGTCTTCGAGCGCCCCAAGGTGTTCCCCAATGAAAAGACCGGCAAATTCGTGATGTATATCCATCTGGACGACACTCGCTACGGATTCGCCCGCCTCGGCGTCTATGTGTCGGACAAGGTGGACGGGGACTATAAATTCGTGCGCGCTTTCCGGCCGCTCGAAAATGAAAGCCGCGACATCGGCCAGTTCATCGACGACGACGGCTCCGCCTATCTTATCTTTGAGAGCCGTCCAAAGAAGGGCTTTTACATCGCGAAGCTCTCCGACGATTT
>CAYUGC010000248.1:0-5459 GCA_964444085.1 uncultured Bifidobacteriaceae bacterium
AACCGCCCAGCGCCGCCGCCTCGTCGCTCAGGATGTCGCCGAACATGTTTTCGCAAAGCATCACGTCGAATTGCGTGGGCTTGAGCATGAGCTGCATCGCGCCATTGTCCACGAACATGTGTTCGAGCGTCACGTCGGGATAATTCTTACCGACGCGCGTCACGACTTCGCGCCAGAGGATGCCGTTCTCCAGCACGTTCGCCTTGTCAATGCTCGTCAGTTTCTTGCGCCGCAACTGTGCGGCCTTGAACGCGACGTGCGCGATGCGCTCGATCTCCGGGGTCGTATAAACCATGGTGTCAATCGCGCGGAAATTGCCACCGCCGATGTCCTCGGTCTTTTTCGGCTGGCCGAAATACATGCCGCCGGTCAGTTCGCGCACGACGAGAATGTCAATGCCGTCGCCCTGGCGTTCCTTCGCGAGCGGACACGCGTGCGCCAGCACTTTCGGCAGTGACACCGGACGCAGATTGGCGAACAAACCAAATTCCTTGCGCAACCGCAGCAGTGCGGCGCGTTCGGGACGTTCCTCCTTGGGAATCGTCGGGTCGCGGTCGGGCAAACCGACGGAGCCAAATAAAATGGAATCGGATTTTTTGCAGAGCGCGAGTGTGGCATCCGGCAGCGCCTTGCCGGCGGCATCAATGCCCGCCCAGCCGACGGGCGCCTCGATGATGTTGAGCTGGAAGCCGAATTTCTTTTCCGTGGCGCGCAAGACCTTGATGGCCTCGTGCATGACTTCGTTGCCGATGCCGTCGCCGGCGAGCGCTGCGATGTTGAACGATTTCATAAAATTGGCCGGATATTTTAACCACGAAACACACGAAACACACGAAAAGAAAATGAGCGTGTGATTCAAGGCCCGTGATTTGCCGGCGCATTGGCGGCGCGGAACGCTTCCCGCCACGGTTGGCCGCTCTGGTAAAGCGCCAGCCGCCGGCGGATGGCCTCGGCACCATTCAGTTTTCCGGTCGCGACGAGTTCGAGCGCATTCTGAGCGCTGGCCACGGCATTGGTGAAGTCACCGGCCTCGGCGAACGCCATGCCCAAAATATCCAGCACCTCCGGCTGGAACCCGCTGGCCAGCTCGTTGGCCTTGAGCGCGAGGACGACCGCGCTCTGGCCGTCGCGCACGGCGGCATTTTCACTGGCAGACAGGCGTTGCGCCACGCCGGACAAAATCTGGACGTTGTATGGCTCCGTTTTCACGGCGGCCCACAGTTCGGCCACGGCATTAGTGGCCTGCCCTTGCCGGGAAAAAATGTCGGCGGCTTCGAGATGCGGCCGGGCGTAGCGCGGTTCGAGTCGTTCCGCCTTGGCGAACTCGGCCAGCGCCCCGCCGGTTTCGCCCAGCGCGGCCAGGGCGCAACCCGCGGCGTTGTGCAGCATGGGGACTTGAGGATTCAAGCGGAGGCATTCGCGGTATTCGGCCAAGGCCTCGCCGTTCCGGCCCAGCTGCGCGAGCATATTGCCGATGGGGAACCGCACTTGATAGTGCCCGGGGTTAATTTGGAGGGCCGCACGATATTCGGCAAGCGCCTCGTCATAGCGGCCTTGTTGTTCAAAGACGTAACCCAAGTTGCAGCGGGCAACGTCATTGTTTTTCGTAACCGCGATGGCGTGCCGGAAAAGTGTTTCGCTGTCGCGCCAATAGTGCAACTGGTATTGAGTCATCGCGAGGCACACAAGCAAAACAACGGCCGCCAGCGCCGCAAATAATTTTTTCAAGGACGGCAGGCGACCAGCGGCTTCGTTGACGCCAAATGCGACGATGAGGAAGATGCCGATGGCCGGAATATAAGTATAGCGGTCGGCCATGGCTGTGGCACCAACCTGCACCAGACCAATGACCGGCA
Organism: uncultured Bifidobacteriaceae bacterium; assembly: GCA_964444085.1. Lineage (GTDB taxonomy): Bacteria > Verrucomicrobiota > Verrucomicrobiia > Limisphaerales > UBA11358 > UBA11358. The sequence continues at coordinate 1,857 of CAYUGC010000248.1, forward strand.
CCAACGTGCCGAGGAACCAGCACCAGCCAGACAGGAAATACGGACGCGTCCACCGGACGTGCCACGCGGCCAGCGTAACCACCAGCAATACCGCCACGGCGAGGATGACGGACACACTGGAAAGACGCGTGAGCGGATAGGCAACCGCCATGTCCATCGGCCAGATAATTTTTTGCAGGTAGCGGACGGCGGACACCGCCGCGTTAGCCAGCCGCCACGGCAATGGAACCGCCTCGAGCGTGGCCATGGCACCGTGCTGGGCGAACAACGTGACCACGCACGAGGCGGCGGCGAGCAGAAAGAAGGGAATTTTCTCCGCAAGTAATTTTGCAAAAACTGGAAATATGAAATTTGAAATCGGAAACCGTTGCAGAGGCCAGAAATCCAGCAGCAGCAATAGGCACGGCAGCGTGACCAGCATCGGTTTCGCCATCAGGCCGAGCACAAAGCAGAAAACCGCCAGCCAGTAGCAACGCCGGGATTTTTCATCCGCGAACCGCGCGTAGGCCAGCAACGCCAGCAAAGCGAAAAAAGTGCTCAACATGTCCTTGCGCTCCGACACCCACGCGACCGATTCGACGTGCAGCGGATGCCACGCAAACAACGCGGCGACGAACGCAGACGGCCAGATTTTTTGAGTGAGCCGCCGCAGCAGTGAGAACAGCAGCGCGGCGTTCAAGGCATGGAACAGCACATTGACGAAATGGTGCGCGGCGGGATTCACGCCGAACAACGTGCAGTCCGCCATGTGCGACAGCCACGTCAACGGATGCCAGTTGCTAAAATAGCAAGTGGTGAACGCCCAGACCACGCCCGCCGGCGTCAGGCCGGCCAGCACCACGTTGTTGGCGGTGACATATTGGTCGTCGTCGTAATACAGGAAGCCATTCCGCGTGGCCGGCAGATAAGCCACGAGCGTGACCAGCGCGAGGAGCAGAGTAAACAGGCGTGGACGTGACATGGGGCAAATTAATTATCGGGCGCCGGCGTGGGCGCGTTGGTGGCGCGGAACGATTCCCGCCACGGCTGTTTATTTTGGTAAAGCGTCAGCCGCGTTTTCAGGGGTTTGATGTCCGGCACCTGCGCGGCCTCGGCCAGTTCAATCGCCTTTTGCACGGCGGCGGCGGCATTGGCGAAATCGCCGGTTTCGGCCAGCGCCATGCCGAGCGCGTCCAGCACCAGCGGCTGCGAATTGCCAGTCAGTTCGTCCGCCTGTTTTGCCAGTGCCAGTGCGGTCACACCGTTGCGGATGCCTTCGGTTTCGTCCGCCGCCAAAACGCGCGCGGTGAAAGCCTGCACCTTGAAATTATCCGCGTCCAGTTGCAGCGCCTTGTGCAATTCCGCCACCGCCTCCGCGTCGCGGCCCTGCTTGAGCAGCAGCTTGGCGTTTTCGTAAGGCGGGCGCGCATCGGCGGGATCGAGCCGCGCAGCCTCCGCAAATTCGGCGGCGGCCTCCGCGAACTGCCCCAGTTCGACGCGCAGCGTGCCGAGGTTCAGGTGCGTCAGGACCGAATTTGGATTCAGCTTCAGCGCGGCCCCGTATTCGGCCAGCGCCGCCTGCGGCTGCCCCGCCAAATCCAGCAGGTCGGCGATGTTGCTGTGCGTGTGTTCACGGCGGGGATTGATCTTCAGCGCCGCGCGGTATTCGCGCATGGCCTCGTCGAGCCGGCCAGCCCTTTCGTAAACGACGCCGAGGTTGAGGTGCGCGATTTCGTTTTCACCGGTCACGGCGACGGCGTGGGAAAACAGCGTTTCGTCCGAGTGCCAGTATTGCAACTGGATTTCCGTAAGCACCACGCAGCCGGCAAGGACCAGCACCGCCGCCGGAAAGAAAATCTTTTTCGCCAGCGGAAACCGCCCGGCTAGATCCCAGCCGCCGAAGGCAACGATGAGGAAAATCCCGATGGCGGGAAAATAGGAATAGCGGTCGGCCATGGCCTGTTCGCCGACCTGCACGAGGCCGATGACCGGCACCAGCGTGCCGAGAAACCAGCACCAGCCGACCGGCACATACGGAAACGCGCGCCGCGCCCGCCACGCCAGCAGCGACGCCGCCGCCAGCCCGGCGGCCGCCGTCAGCACCGCCCAGAACGGCGCGGCCGCCAGCGGATAAAAAAACGCGAGCTTCGCCGGCCAGAAGATTTCCCCCAGATAACCGGCATACGCTGCCAGCGAGTTTTCCAGCCGCAGCGCGAATGGCACACGCTCCAGCGTGGCCATTGCGCCGCGCTGCGCCAGGCAGGTCAGGATGGAAAACGGGACAACCAGCAAAAAAAATGGCGTCTTTTCAAAAACCAGTTTCGCGAAAGCGCGAAACTCAATCTTCTCAATTGGCAACCGTTGCAGTGGCCAGAAGTCCAGCAGCAGCAGCAGGTACGGCAGGGTGACGAACATCCCCTTGGCCAGCAGACTGGCCACAAACGCGGCCAACGCCAGCCAGTAGCCGCGCCGGGATTCTTCCTGCACATATTTCGTGTAGGCGATGAGCGCCAGCAGCGCAAAGAAAGTGCTTAACGTGTCCTTCCGCTCCGAGACCCACGCGACCGATTCCACGTGCAGCGGATGCCACGCAAACAGCCCGGCGACGAGCGCCGCCGGCCAGACTTTTTCCGTCAGGCGGAACAGCAGGACGAACAGCAGCGCGGCGTTCGCGGCGTGAAACAGCACGTTGACGAAATGGTGCGCGGCGGGGTTCACGCCGAACAACGTGCAGTCCGTCATGTGCGCCAGCCAGGTCAGCGGAATCCAGTTGGCAGCATGGAAGCCAAACGCCCACCCGACCCCGGCGACAGTCAGGCCGCGCTGGATGACCGGATTTCCACTGACGTAATCCGGATCATCGAAGTTCACGAAGCCGAAGCGCCCGACCGGCAGAAACACCAGCAGCGTGGCGAGGGCCAGCAGCAGGGCGAGGAGGCGCGGACGAGACATGGGCATTGGATACGCGATTATGCGGGCGCGGAAAAGCCGATTCAGTTTCAAAATCCCGGTGGCTGGCCGCGACCAAGTTTGGAGTGCGCGGACACGTCCGCGCTTTGGAACTGGGAGACATGTCTCCCAGTCGGAAAGCGGCGACCTGTCGCCGCACTCCAAAGTCGGACACAACCCGGCGGTTTCCAAACTCGACATTCAAAACCCAAAACTTAAAACTGCCGGCGATGGCCCTGCCCTACAAAATCGCCACGCTGCTCTACGCCTTTAACGAGCACGACGAAATTCTTTTGCTCGAACGCGCGCAGGAGCCGAACCGTGGCTTCTGGAGTCCGTGCGGCGGCAAGCTCAAGATGGACATCGGCGAATCGCCCTACGCCTGCGCAGCCCGCGAGGCGCACGAGGAAATCGGGCTGGAACTTGAGCCCTCAGATTTGCACCTCGCCGGGCTGATCAGCGAACACGGCTATCAGGGCCAGACGCATTGGCTGATGTTTCTGTTCGAGGTGAAGGTGAAATTAAAATTGCTCCCGCCAGCGATGAGCGAAGGCCGGTTTGAATTTTTTCCGCGTGAAAAAATTTCCACGCTGAAGATTCCGCAGACGGACCGCGAAAAAATCTGGCCGTGGTTCTGGCAGTTTCGCGGCGGCTTTTTCGCGGCGCACTGCCATT
>CAYUGC010000249.1:0-5452 GCA_964444085.1 uncultured Bifidobacteriaceae bacterium
TGCGCGTGCCGGTGTTGTTCGGCGTGCCGAGCTTGGCAAATTCCGCGCCGCCCATCGCGACGATGTGCTTGACGTTGCAGAGCGTCTCGACGTTGTTGACGATGGTCGGGCACATCCACAGACCGAGCACCGCCGGAAAATACGGCGGCTTGATGCGCGGATATGGACGCTTGCCTTCGAGCGATTCGATGAGGCCGGTTTCTTCGCCGCAGATGTAAGCACCTGCACCGCGATGAACGTGGATTTCGCAATCGAAACCGCTGCCCAAAATATTTTTGCCGAGGAAGTTTTTTGCGCGGGCTTCCTTTAAGGCCGCGTTCAAAATCTTCGCGCCTTCGGGCATTTCGCCACGGATGTAGATGTAGGCGAGCTTCACGTCGTTCGCGAAGCAGGAAATGATCATGCCCTCGATGAGCTGATGCGGATCCTTGTGGATGATCTGGCGATCCTTGAACGTGCCCGGCTCGGATTCGTCCGCGTTGCAAATGAGGTAAATCGGCTTGCCACTCTTACGGTCCACGAAGCTCCACTTCAGTCCGCAGGAAAACCCCGCACCACCACGACCGCGCAGGCCGGAGGTCATCACTTCCTGACGAAGCTGTTCCTGCGGCGTCTGCGTCTTGCCGTCAGCCAAAGCCTTGGCTTGGAACGCCAGTGCCTTCTTAAGCGTGTCGTAGCCACCATGACGCAAATAGCATTCGATGTCCGGTGTGTAACCGGATTCATCGGCGTGCTTCAAAATTAATTTGTATTCCTGCGCCATATCAGCGATTGACTCTTAATAAATTTTCTCTAGCTTATTGCGTCCCATCATTGCCCGATGGTGTAACGGTAGCACAACAGACTCTGAATCTGTTTGTCATGGTTCAAATCCATGTCGGGCAACCATTCACTTGCATCCCGCAACGATTTCATCAGCCTTTTTGTGGCTGACGCCCTCGTAAAATTTTTCGCCGACCATCATCACCGGCGCGGTGCCGCAGCTCGCGAGGCACTCGACAAATTCCACCGTAAACTTGCCGTCCTTCGTCGTCTGCGGGCCGTGCGCGTGCGCGTCCAGGCCGAGTTTGTCGCAAAAATGTTTGTGCAGTTCATACGAACCGCCGAGCGCGCAGCTCAACGTGCGGCAGACCTTGATCGAATATTTTCCCTGCGGCTCCTGCCGGAGCATCGGGTAGAACGTCAGGATTTCAAAGACGTTGATCGGCTGGAGTTCCAGCTTCCTCGCGGTCCATTGCACGGCGTCGGACGAGATCCAGCCGAATTTTTCCTGGATGGCGTGCAGCACCATGAGCGACGCGGCGCGTTTCACCGGATAGTGCGAGATCAACTCGTTCACTTCCGCTTCAAGTTCAGGTGTGGTTTGGAAACTCATCGGTCGCTTTCTCCCATCACAAAGTCCAACGAACCCAGCACGACGGGCACGTCGCTGATCATGCAGCCGGGCAGCAGTTCGCCGAGGATGCTCAAATTCACAAATGAAGGCGCGCGGATTTTCAGGCGATACGGCGTGCCGCCACCCTTGCTGTTGATGTAAAAACCGAGTTCGCCCTTCGGGTTTTCGTGGCCGAAATAAATTTCGCCGGGCGGACAGTTCACGCCTTCCGTCACAAGCATGAACTGATGGATCAATTCCTCCATGCTCGACAAAACTTTTTGCTTCGAGGGCAACGTGATTTTACCGTCAGGAATATTGACCGGCTCTTTTGCGTCGTTGGCCCAGTCGCCGGGAATTTTCTGCAGGCATTGGCGCAGGATGCGCATACTCTGACGCAATTCTTCCTGACGAACCAAGTAGCGGTCGTAGCAATCGCCGGCGGAGCCGATGGGAATGTCGAAATCCAGATCCTTATAGCAAAGATAGGGCTGGTTCTTGCGCAAATCCCAATCCACGCCGCTGGCGCGCAAATTCGGGCCACTCAAACCGTAATCAATCGCCATCTCCTTCGAGATCACCGCGAGGTCGCGCAGGCGATCCACCCAGATGCGATTGCGCGTGAGGAGTGTTTCCACCTCGGCAAGCGCCACTTCAAATTCGTCACAGAATTGCTTCACCTGCGCGCACCACGTCGGCGGAATGTCACGCGCCAAACCACCGATGCGCGTATAGCTGGTGGTCAAACGCGCGCCGCTGGCGGCTTCGGCAAGATTGTAAATTTTTTCGCGCTCGGTGAACGTCAGCAGGAAAACCGTGATCGCGCCCGTGTCCATCGCGAACGCGCCAAGCCCCAGCAGATGCGCGGAAATACGCGCCAATTCGCAGCACATCACGCGGATGTATTGGCAGCGCGGCGGCAATTTGTCGTGGATGCCGAGCAGTTTTTCCACAGCCAGCGCGTAGGCGACATTGCTGGCGAGCGGCGCAAGATAATCCAGCCGATCCGTGTAAGGGATGAACTGGGTGTAGGTCATGTTCTCAGCGATTTTTTCGTCGCCGCGATGCAGATAACCCACGTCCGGGTCGGCCTTGGTGATGAGCTCGCCGTCCAGTTCCAGCACGATGCGCAGAACGCCGTGCGTGGCCGGATGCGACGGCCCCATGTTCAGCACCATGCGCTCGCCCTGACCATCAGCAAGCTCCTCAACCGCCTGCGCAGTGCGCGCGGCGGAATCACGGATTTCAATGTCTTGAACCTGGGCCATGAAATTATTTTAGCTTCCCACCAACAAGCCGCTTATCACTGATGCCCAGCTCGGCACCTTCCGGCGTCCGCACACGCGGCTCGCGCGCAATCGAATCACTGCTGCTGGGCAACGTCACGAACGGACCACCCTCCATCGGCGTCACTTTGGTGAACGCGACGCCCGGCAAATCGGTCGGCTTGCCGGCGAGGGGGAAATCTTTCCGCAACGGATGATACGGATAACCTTCCCACATCAAAATCCGGCGCAAATCAGGATGGCCGCTGAAACGGATGCCCATCATGTCGTAAATCTCGCGCTCGTGCCAGTTGGCGGTGCGCCAAACCGGCAAGACGCTTGGAAGCTCGGATTTTTCCTCGGAAAGGTCAATCTTGAGGCGAATTTCAACTCCGTTACCGATTGCGCGCAGGTGATAAACCACCGTCCAGCGTGGATCTTCGCCGTAGTTATCAATGCTGGTGATGTCCACCAAGTAATCGAAACCGATGCTTTTGGCAAAGGCGCAAACCTCGAAAATTTTCTCGGCGGCGGCAAACTTCAGGGTCAATTCGCCGCGAAACTCCGCCGGTTCGGAGACGAGGTCGCCGAACTTGGCCTTGATTTGATTGGCGGATTCGAGAGCGGTCACGGTCAGGAAAGTTTCAAAAGTTTGGCGGCGACGGTGTCTTTCAGAACGGGCTCCTTGCCGATTTGATCCTGAATTTTCATCAGGGCATCCAAAACCGCTTCCGGGCGCGGCGGGCAACCGCTGATATAAACGTCCACCGGAACAATATTATCCACGCCCTGTAACGTGGCATAGCTGCGATACATGCCACCGCTGGACGCGCACGCGCCCATGGCGATGACCCATTTCGGCTCGGCCATCTGGTCGTAAATCCGTTTCAAAACCGGGGCCATTTTGTAAGTGACGGTGCCGGCGACAATCATGCAGTCGGCCTGGCGCGGCGAAAAGCGCATGACTTCGGAACCAAAACGGGAGATATCAAAGCGGCTGGCACCGGCAGCCATCAGCTCAATCGCGCAGCAGGCCAGCCCCATCGGCATCGGCCAGACGGAATTTTTGCGGAACCACGCGAGTGCGGCGTCAACGGTCGTGAGGACGACGTCGCCTTCGATCTTCGAGTTGTAACCGTATTCGGTTGGCGTCTGCATTTCCTTAAAAAATATGCGCCTGAAAAAGCGCAACCAAGCCTAGCCACCGCCCGAAAAACGGGCAAGTTCAAACTTGTGATTTTTTTCACAAGCAAAACTATTGAATCATATATTGCCTTTAGAAAGGCAATATAGAGTTGGTACGAATGACCAAGGATGACTCAACGTGATCCGCGATGGCCGGAAACCACCGCGGCCAGCCGAGGGCTCGAGAGAACGATCGTTGCGCCGAGAACTGGAATGAAATGGCTGGATGTCACTTTCTGGCACCTTTTGTCCCTATTTGTCACCCCATTTTGGAAATGCCAAAAATGGACAAAAGGTGACATGGTCATGCGGTGGCGTTCTGGATGTGGTTATGCGCTTGAGACATATCAGTCAATGCTCTAGCCGCAAAAGAACGCATAGCTCACAAAGAATAGATCAGACAAACCACGAAAGCAGGCCCGACCACAGCCGCCACAGAATCAGCGATGTCAAGGAACAGGCGGAGGGGCCGGGCACCATCACGACACCAAACCGCACCAAAAAACACAAAAGCCGGAATTTACCGGCGGGCGTCAGGGCGCGCCGCGGTTGCCGGCGCAAGCCTTTTATCGTATATATTTTTAATCATACAATAATGAAAAAAATATCAAGCCAAGCCATCCAAGAACAGCGAAAACTTCTGGGCCTGGAAGAGGGAGGATCAACATTCAATCACGGATGAACACGGATTTTTAGTCGCAAAAAGACGCAGAAAGCGCACAGAAGCAAAACCTGAAATTTGAGGCCTGAAAATAAAACAAACCGCCAAGGCGCGAAAAACGAGGATGAGGAGGATGGGTTGGGCGCGACTTTGGCAAACGAATGGGGGCAAGCGAATGCATGACAGTTATAATAAACATTGGCACAAAGCCAATATGGTCGGGTTGACCGACTGGTCAGCCAACCCGGTGGCGCAGCAGTGCCGCCCTACCACGTCAATGTGTTATTGTCGTTTTGATTCGCCCTAGCATTCAGATTTTGAATGAATCTGCGTCCGTGAAAGACATGATCCAGCTCGCGCCCTAACGGAGCTAAAATTAATCGATTCGGATTTCTACAAATATGCCAGCCCGAATGGCTTCCCCAACCGGCTTCGCAAAATTCACCCAATTGTCACACCCGCCGGCGGGGCGGTCTGATAATTTCTTGGGCTTGTGACAGCACCACTTTTCGCTAAATTGAACAAACGCGCGCGGCGCGAACCATGAAAACTTTTGCCGAAATGAATTTTCCGGGGCGGCTCATCGCCGTCGAGGGTCTCGACGGGTCGGGCAAGTCTACGCAGATTTACCTGCTCAAACGCTGGCTGGAGGCGGAGGGCATCAAGGTCTATTTCAGCGAGTGGAACTCGTCCGAGCTGGTCAAGTCCGCCACGAGCAAGGGTAAAAAACGCGAACTGCTCACGCCGACGACCTTCAGCCTAATTCACGCGACGGATTTTGCCGACCGCTATGAGCGGCATCTGGTGCCGCTGCTGCGCGCGGGTTACATCGTGCTGTGCGACCGGTATGTCTTCACGGCGTTTGCGCGCGACGTGACGCGCGGCTGTCCGCCGGACTGGGTGCGCGGCAATTACAGCTTCGCCTGCGCGCCGGACTTGACGATGTTTTTCAAGGCGGACCTGGAA
>CAYUGC010000250.1:0-5439 GCA_964444085.1 uncultured Bifidobacteriaceae bacterium
CATCAACGCCGCGCTGGCGAAGGATTACGCCGGCGAGTTCGCGCGGCTGGCCAAGACGCTGAAAATTTCCGGCGAGGTCACGCTCGACCAGGTGCTGCGTGCGCCGGGCGTTTTCCAGACGGACGAACAGCTCGCCGAATCCGAGGATTTGTGGCCGGCGGTGGAAAAAGCTTTGACGCAGGCGCTCGCCGCGTTGGTGAAGATGCGCGAACGCGAAGGCGCGCACCTGACGAAGGATTTGACGTCGCGCATCGGCGTGATGCACGCGGCGGTGGACAAAGTCCAGAAGCAGGCGCCGGTGACGGCGGAGAATTATCGCAAGAATCTTTTGGAACGCATCAAGAGCGCGGGCATTGAAAACATTGCGCCGGACGACGAGCGGCTGCTGAAGGAGATCGTTTTGTTCGCCGACCGCTCGGATATCACGGAGGAATTGACGCGGCTGCAAAGCCATTTTGTGCAGTTCGCCGACTGCTGCAAGTCAAAGGAGCCGGTCGGGCGCACGCTGGATTTTCTCGCGCAGGAAATGAACCGCGAAATCAACACCATCGGCTCGAAGGCCAACGATGCCATCATCTCGCGCGAGGTGGTGACGCTGAAGGCGGAGCTGGAACGCTTCCGCGAGCAGGCGATGAACGTCGAGTGATGAAGATTCCAAAGCCCAACGTGCCGCGCCGGAGCGAAGCGAAGGCGGGAGTCCCAAGCCCCAAGTCGCCCGCGCCGGAGAAAAATTCCGCGCCGCTGCTCATCCTTATTTCCGCGCCGTCGGGCGGTGGCAAGACGACGCTGTGCGATCTGCTGCTGGAGTCGCAGCCGCAGATGACGCGTGCCATCACCTGCACCACGCGCCCGCCGCGCCCGGGTGAAAAGGACGGCGTGGATTATCATTTTCTCGCAGCCGGCGATTTTCTGAAGCGCGTGCAGGCGGGAAATTTTCTCGAACACGCCACGGTCTATGGCAACAGCTATGGGCTGTTGAAGTCGGAGCTGCTCGGCAAGCTGCGCGAGGGCAGGGATGTTTTGCTGAACGTGGATGTGCAGGGCGCGGCGACCATCCGCGCGGCGGCGATGGCGGAGCCGGAACTGCGGGCGGCGCTGGTGACGGTTTTTCTCACGCCGGCCTCGGTGGAAATCCTGGAGGCGCGTCTGAAAAGGCGGAATTCCGATGCGCCGGCGGTCATCCAAAAACGGCTGGCGGTGGCGAAACAGGAAGTTTCGCAGTGGAAGAATTTCGATTATCTCGTCATCAGCACGAGCAAGCAGGAGGATTTACGGCAGACCCTGGCGATTGTGGCGGCGGAAAAGATGCGCACGGCGCGTTCGCTTTCGCCGGAGTTTTAACCGCTAATCGGCGCTTATCCCCGCTGATTTATGAAGCCGGAAATTTATCAAGAAGAAGATTAGCGGCCATGGGCGCAGATTAGCGGTTTGTATAAAATCCCGGTTTGGGGTTAAACTTGAATATGAGTGCGAAAATCATTCTCGGCGTCACCGGCTCCATCGCCGCGCACAAGGCGGCGGATCTGGCGTCGCTGCTCACGAAGGCGAAATGCGACGTGCGGGTGGTGATGACGGCTGACGCGCAGAAATTCATCACGCCGCTGCCGTTCAAGACGCTCACGCGCAATCCGGTGGTCACGGATTTGTATGACGAGGACGAGGGCTGGAAGCCGACGCACATCGAGCTGGCGGACGCGGCGGACTTGTTGCTCATCGCGCCGGCGACGGCGAATGTCATCGCCAAGCTGGCGCACGGGATTGCGGACGACGCGCTGACGTGCATCGCGCTGGCGTTGAATCCCAAGGCGAAAATGTTGATTGCGCCGGCAATGAACGGAAAAATGTGGATGCATCCGGCCACGCAGGAAAATGTGAAGACTTTGCGGAAGCGCGGGGCGGAATTCATCGGGCCGGACGAGGGTTTGCTTTCGTGCGGCTACGAGGGCATCGGCCGGTTGTGGCCGGTGGAAAAGATTGCGGCGCACGCGCAAAAAATTCTCCGTTAAGATTTCATGGATCCCCGCCGCGAGCCTTTGCTGAAGCGCCTGCCGGCCCTGTTCGAGATTCCCGCGCCGGACGCGGCGCGCGCGCGTCGGCGCATCGAGGTGATGGAGCGGAACCTGATGCTGCCGGTGAAGCTTTTCTTCATCGGGATGATTTATTATTCCTTCAATTTTTCCCCGTGGGTCGGGCAGATTTCCAGCGCGCTGGACGTGACGGTGGAAACGGTGCAGTTGCTCTTTTGGTTTTACACCCTGTTCAGCGTGCTGTTGGCAGCCCCGCTGTTTGTCGCCGACCGGCTGCCGCTGGCGTTGTTGCAATGGGTGGTGGTTACGACGGCGCTGGTGGACGGTTTGGTGCTGGCGGCGATGACGCTGATCACGGGCGGGATGGACAGCATCCTGTTCTGGCTGTTTATCGGGCTGATTCTGCGCAACTCCGTGAGTGTGCCGCCGGGGTTCTCGCAGCTGTTCTTGAATTTTGCGACCAGCCTGTGCTACGCGCTGGTGGCGGGGCTGGACGTTATGATCGCCGCCAACATGGATGACGCCACCAGCCGGGCGCTAGATTTTTCGCCGCGTGAGGAGATCGGCGAACCGTTCGCGCTGCGGATGCTGGTGCTGTGGCTGACGAGCATGAGCTGCTATGGCGCGCAGGCGTTTTTGGAGCGGCAACGGCTGGCGACCGAGGAGGCCGGCGAATTTGCCGCGCGGGAAAGCCAGTTGCATTCCGCCGGCCGGCTCGCCGCCGAGTTTGCGCACCAGATCAAAAACCCGCTGGCCGTCATCCGCAATACCGCACATTCCCTGCGCCGGTCGCTGCAAAATGCCAACACCGTCGCCGCCGCGCAGCAGATTGACATCATCCAGGAGGAGGTCGTGCGGGCCGACCGCGTCATCACGCAGGTGATGGGCTACGCGCAGTTGAGCGAAGGCCGCGTGGAGAAGCTGGATGTCGCCGGGGAAATCAACCGGGCGGTCGAGCAGGTTTTTCCCGCCGCTGTGCCGACGGAAATCTGGGTGGTCAAAAAAATCGCCGGGCACTTTCCGCCGTTGCTGATGCAGCGCGCGCACCTTTCGGAAATTCTCGTGAACCTGCTCCAGAACGCCCGCGAGGCGCTGGGCGGGCGGGGGAACATAGTTGTCGAGGCGGTTGCGCGTCGGGATCACGCAATTGATATTTCCGTGACGGACGATGGGCCGGGCATCGCTCCGGACAAAGCCGAGCGCATCTTTGAAGCCTACTTCACCACGAAGGAGAAGGGCACTGGCCTTGGTCTCGCCATCGTAAAGCACAACACCGAACTTTACGGCGGCACGGTGCGCGTGGATTCCGCGCTTGGACAAGGGGCCAAATTCACGGTAGTCTTTCCGGCCAAGGCTTTGCCGAAACCATTTTTGAAATGAACCTCCCGCTGCCACCCGTGCTGGTCGTGGACGACGATAAAAACATGCGTCGTTCGCTCCAAACCATGCTTGCGGACGAAAGCTACGCCGTGCGCGCCGCCGAGTCCGCCGAGGAGGCGCTGGCGCTGCTCGCCTCGGAAAAATTCTTCATGGTCATCACCGACGCGCGGCTCGGCGGCATGAGTGGCTACGATTTTCTGGCCAAAATCAAGAGCGGCTGGCCGGATTTGTCGTCGCTGATGATCACCGCCTACGCCACGCCGAAGCTGGCGGTCGAGGCCATCAAGGCCGGGGCGATTGATTACCTGTCCAAGCCGTTCGAGCCGGAAGAACTGTTCCACGCCGTCGCCCGCTGCGCGGAACGGCACCGGCTGCTGGCGGAAAACGCCGCGTTGCGTTCGCGCACCGGCGAATCGTTCAGCCTTGAACAGATTGTCGGCGACTCGCCCAAGATGCGCGAGCTGCGCCAGCTCATCCGCACAGTCGCCGCGACCGATGCGCGCGTGCTGGTGCTGGGCGAAAGCGGCACGGGCAAGGAACTCGTCGCCGGTGCGCTGCACACGCTGAGCGCGCGGCGGAATGAGAATTACATCCGCATCAACTGTGCGGCGATCCCGGAGACATTGCTGGAAAGCGAATTGTTCGGCCATGAAAAGGGCGCGTTCACCGGCGCGTTGAAACAGAAACTTGGCCGCGTCGAGGAGGCGGACGGCGGCACGATTTTTCTGGATGAGATCGCCGACATGGGCAAGCCGCTCCAGGCAAAACTGCTCCGCTTTTTGGAGGATGGCACCTTCACGCGCGTCGGCGGCACGCAGGAGCTGCGCGTCAACGTCCGGCTCGTGGCCGCGACCAACCGCGACATTGTCGAGGCCATCGCCGCCGGCGAATTTCGCGAGGACCTGTTTCACCGGCTGAACGTCGTGCAGTTTCACCTGCCGCCATTGCGCGAACGCGGCGACGACGTGCGGCTGCTGGTGGAACATTTTTTGAAGATTTTCCGCGTCATCTTAAAAAAGAACGTCACCGGCTTCACGCCCGCCGCGCAGCAGAAGCTGCTCGCGCACCGCTGGCCCGGCAATGTCCGCGAGCTGCGCAATGTCGTTGAGCGCGCGCTGATTTTGGAAACCGGCCGCGAAGTCCAGCCGGCCAGCCTGCCGGACTTTGCCGTCGAGGCGCGCCTGCAAAAATCCGGCCCGGCGGCGCTGGCCCCGGACGAGTCGCTGGAGGCCGCGCTGGAGCGGATCGAGCGCGAACTGATCCACGGCGCGCTGGAGCAGAACAGTTTCAGCCTGACACGCGCCGCTGGACAGCTTAAGCTGACGCGACATTCGCTCCGGTATCGGATGCAGCGTTTGAACATGAAGACCGATGCCGGCGACACTGACTGATGAATCCATTTGAAATGCCCACCAATAGCGCCTCGTCAGACTGGCTGATATTTGTCGCCATTCTGCTGGTCATCGGCATTGGCATCGCCTGCTTCATCATTTGGCTGTTTCTGTTCCGCAAATCTGGCAAGAAAAAGCACAAGCACGGAAAGCGCCGCCGGCATCACCGCAAGTTGAACCCGACGCTGGCCGAGACCGGCGGCCTGCCGCCCGCGCGCGACCCCAACCAGCCGCCCCGCGGCACGTGACCATGGAGCACAGCCGCGCGCTCACCAAGAAAAGCGCCAGCAACCTCGCGCTTGCCTTCATCCTTCTGCCGCGCGAAAAGCGCGATGCCATGTCCGCGCTCTACGCCTTCTGTCGCGCCGTGGACGACGTGGCGGATGAGGATTCCGTGCCGACGGAAAAACGCCGTGAACAGCTCGCTGCCTGGCGCATGGACATCCGCCGTGCGTGCGAAAACCATGAGCCGGAATTCATCCTCAACCAAGAGTTCGCGCCCATCATCCAAAAGTTCAGGCTGCCGTTCGCGCTGTTCGACGAACTCATCCAGGGCTGCGAAATGGATTTGGACACGCTGCGCTACGAGAATTACGACCAGCTTGAACTCTACTGCCATCGCGTCGCCTCGGTGGTCGGCC
>CAYUGC010000251.1:0-5437 GCA_964444085.1 uncultured Bifidobacteriaceae bacterium
TCCGCCAGCCGTGCAGGATCCACATCCACCTTGTCGGCGTAATGCGAAACGGCGGATTGCAACTCGCGCAGCGTCTCCGTCGCCTGCGCGTGCAGTTCGACCAGATTTTTCGCACCGACCTCATCCACGCGCTGAAGCTCGGCGAGCACGCGGCCAACCGCGCCGGATTGGGTCAGCAATGAATCATCGCTTTCGCTCAAAACATCGAGCGCGGCCTGGCTCAACTGGAGCAACTTGGCGGCGTTGCTGGCGCGGTTGAACTCGGCTTCCACGCTTTCGTCCTCGCCGGGCTGGAGGCGCGCGGTGGAAATTTCCTGAACCTGAAAACGCAGCAAATCGAGCTGCTGCGCGTAGGTTCTTTCGTCCACGATGAGCGCGGATTTTTCCGTTTCCAAAACGCTGCGGCGGCGGATGAGTTCGCCAAATTCTTCGCGCGATTTTTCCAAACCGCCAAAGGCGTCAAGAATCAAAAGCTGTTTGCCCGCGTGCAGGAGCGACTGGTGATCGTGCGGGCCGTGCATGTCCACCAGCCATTCGCCGAGGGTCGCGAGCGTGGCGAGCGTGGTCGCGGAACCGTTGATGAACTGGCGGTTCGTGCCGGCGCCGGTAAAGGTGCGCTTGAGGACGAGCTGGTTTTCCTCGCACGGTTCCAGGCCGTTCTCGTCGAGAAAAAGCTTCAGCGGCGCGCGGAGTTTTTTGGTGTCGAACACGGCCTCGACGGAACAGCTCTCCTCGCCGCTGCGGATGAGCGTGCGGTCGGCGCGTTCGCCCAGGACGAGATTGAGCGCGCCGATGATGATGGACTTGCCCGCGCCGGTTTCGCCGGTGATGACGTTGCAGCCGGGCTGGAGCTCCAGCGTGAGGTCGCTCACGAGGGCGAGGTTTTTGATGCGCAGTGTCGTCAACATGGTTAGATTTTGTCCGGGCCGGTTTGAGAACCACGGATGAACACGGATAAACACGGATCAAAAAACGGACCGATGCAAATTTGGGGACTCGGCGCGAATTCAAACCGCAAAAAGTCCGGGCGGTTCGCGCCGCTTAAAAATCCGTGTTTATCCGTGTTCATCCGTGGTTAAATTGAATAGTTTGCCCGGCGGCAACGAAAGAAAAATTTTACATGGCGTTTGAATTTACATTCCTCGGCAGCGGCACCTCGCAGGGCGTGCCGCTCATCGGCGTGGATTATCCGCCGGAATATCTGGCCAATCCCAAGAACTGGCGCACGCGCCCGGCCATTTATGTGACCACCGACCAGGTAAAGCTCGTCGTGGACACGCCGCCGGAATTCCGCCTGCAATGCCTGCGCGAGAAAATCAAGCACCTCGACGCCGTGCTGGTGACGCACGCCCATGCCGACCACATCCTCGGCATGGATGACTGCCGGCGCTTTTGCGATTTGCGCGGCGACACGACGCTGCCGATTTACGCCAGCGAGGCGACGATGGTGCATCTGCGGCGCGTGTTCATCTACGCGTTTCACCAAGGCCCGTGGCCAAAAGGCTATTTTCAGCCGGAGGAACGCGTCATCACCGGGCCGTTTGAGATCGGCGATTTGACAATCACGCCGCTGGACCTGCCACACGGGCGCATGACCACGACCGGCTTTCTCTTCGAGCAGAACGGCCGCAAGCGGCTGGCATATCTGAGCGACTGCAAGGAGATTCCCGATGAGGCGATGGAAAAGGTGCGCGGCGTGGAGATCGCCGTGCTCGACGCCCTGCGCCACAAGCCGCACCCGACGCACATGTGCCTGGACGAGGCGCTGACGGCGGCGCGGCGCATCAACGCAGAACGGACTTATTTCACGCACCTCACGCACGATTACGACCATGACAAATCGCAGGCGGAACTGCCGGCGGGCATCACGCTGGCGTGGGACGGTCTGAAGGTGACGGCCGGCGGATGAATTTTGCCCCACGCCGGGCTTGCCGGTGAGGCGATTGGGCCGGTAATTTGAACTGGAACTGTTGGAGGCGGTCGAAACACCAATGACTTTGCTGCGAATCATATTTGCCTTCTGCCTGCCGGTGCTGACCGGATTGACGGCGTATGCCGGCGGCGAGGAGGTCGTCGTCATCTACAATTCGCAGTTGCCGGCGTCCAAGGCAGTCGCCGAGCATTACGCGGCGGCGCGGTCGGTGCCGGCGAAGCAAATTTTCGGATTCGGCCTGACGACGAACGAGAGCATGACGCGCGCGGACTTCACGGATTTCCTGCAGAAGCCGCTGGCGGAAAAACTTGAGGACGCCGGCCTGTGGAAATTTGCCGAGGTGGCCGTGCGCGACGCCAAGGGCCGCGTGGAAGCAACGGAGTTTCGCGTCGTGGAATCCAAAATCCGCTACGCCGTGCTGTGCTACGGCGTGCCGCTGAAGATCGAGCCCAACTCCATCGTTGAGGAATTCATGGACCGGCTCATCGAGAAAATCACGGACACGACCACGCGCGAAAAACTGCGCCGCAACGAGGCCTCGGTGGATTCGGAACTAGCCTGGCTGCCGCTGGTCAAAACGAAAATCCCGCTGACCGGGCCGCTGGTGAACCCGTTTTATCTTTGCACCAACCGCGCCGCCCTGAACTGCGCCAACGGCCTGCTGCTGGTCGCGCGGCTCGACGGCCCCACGCCCGAAATCGCCGCGCAGCTCGTGGACAAGGCGATGGAGGCGGAAAACCACGGCCTGTGGGGCCGCGCATATTTTGACGCGCGCGGGCTGGCGGCGACCAACAATTATTTTCTCGGCGACGAGTGGATGTTCGCCGGCGCGCGCATCGCCCGGCAGCTCGGTTTTGAAACCGAGGTGGACACCAACGAAGACACGCTGCCCGCATCGTTTCCGATGAGCCACATCGGCCTCTACGCCGGCTGGTATGCGGGCGAGGTCAACGGCCCGTTCACCCTGCCCAAGGTGGAATTCATGCCGGGCGCCCTTGCCTATCACCTCCATTCCTACAGCGCCGACACGGTGCGCAGCGCCACGCGCAACTGGTGCGGCCCGCTGCTCGCCAAGGGCGCAACCTGCACGATGGGCTGCGTGTATGAACCGTTCCTGCAATTCACGCCCAACATCGCCTTCACCTTGCAGGCGCTCGGCAACGGCTACACGTTTGGCGAAGCCGCGTGGGCTTCGCAAATTGCGCTGTCGTGGCAGACCACGGTCATCGGCGACCCGCTGTATCAGCCGTTCAAAAAGTCGCCACCGGAAATGCACGGCATCCTGACGCGCACCAAAAGCCCGCTGCTGGAATGGTCGTTCAACCGCCTGATTTGCCTCGACCTGGCGCGCGGCCTGCGCCCGTCGCAGTTGCTCGATTTTCTTGCCAACCAGGTGCCGATCACCGGCCAGAGCGCGGTGCTGACGGAAAAACTCGCCACTCTTTACGAAGCGGCCGGCAAACCCAGTTCCGCCATCGAGTCGTGGCAAAATGCGCTCAAGCTCAATCCCTCGCCCCAGCAGAAAATCCGCCTCCGGCTCGCGCTCGGCGAAAAACTGGCCGCGCAGGACCGCCTGGACGAGGCGGCGGAAAATTACCGCGCGCTGATCGCCGAAGCGCCGGATTATCCCGGCCGGAGTTCGGTTGACGAAAAGCTCAAGGCGCTGGAGAAAAAGATTTCCGCCGCCAAAAAATAACATGGCCGTTTTTTACGACACCCACGCGCACCTCGACTACGACGATTACAAGGCGGACTTCGCCGATGTGCTCGCCCGCGCGCAGGCGGCGGGCATCACAAAAATCATCGCCATCGGCACCGACTTCGACAGCAGCCGCCGGGCACTCGCGCTCGCGGAAAAGCACGAGCAGATTTACGCCGCCGTCGGCTGGCATCCCGGCAACGCGCACGAAGCGCCCGCCGACATCCGCCCCGCCCTCCGCGAACTTGCCCACCATCCCAAGGCCGTCGCCATTGGCGAATGCGGGCTGGATTATTACCGTCTGCCGAGCGCGCAAGGTGGGGCGAGCGTCCCCGCGAGCCAGCCCGAAAACGCTGACGCGGCTTACAAACAGAAGCAGGCGGAGATTTTTCAGCAGCAGCTAGAAGTCGCCGCCGAGACCGGCTTGAACTGCGTGATTCACCAGCGCAGTTCGTTCGATGACTTGTTCGCCCAAATCCAGCCGTTCGCGACGAAAACGTGCGGGGTGTTTCACTGCTTCGGCGAAAGCGTGGAGCGGCTGCAAAAGATTTTGAGCCTCGGCTGGCTCGTGAGCTACACCGGCATCGTGACGTTCAAAAACGGCCAGAACATCCGCGACGCCGTGGCCGCCACGCCGCTGGGCCAGTTCATGCTGGAGACGGATTGCCCGTATCTCGCGCCGGTGCCGCATCGCGGCAAGCGCGGCGAACCGGCGTTCGTGAAGGAAATCTCCGAGACCGTCGCGCAGGTGAAATTGTGCTCACTGGAAGAATTGAGCGCGGCGACCTGCCGCACGGCGAAAGAGTTTTTTCCCAAGATGTAACCGGCCATGACGGAAGAAATACAGCTCCGCATCCACGGTGACGCTTCGTTGCCAACGCTGATTTACCTGCCGGGGCTGCACGGCGACTGGACGATCATCGGCGGTTTTCGGCGCGCACTGGCGGGGCGCGTCCGGTTTGTGGAGCTCACCTATCCGCGCACGCTGGACTGGTCGCTGGACGATTACGCGGCGGGCATCGAAACCGCGCTGGCCAAAAACGGCATCACCACCGGCTGGCTGCTGGGCGAATCCTACGGCTCCCAAATCGTCTGGCCGCTGGTCGCGCACGGCAAGTTTCCGGCGCAGGGCGTGATACTCGCCGGCGGCTTTGGGCAGCATCCCATGCGCGGCGCCGTCCGGCTGGCGGAAACCCTGACCGGAAAAATCCCGCTGGCGCTGATCGTGTGGATTATTTTCAGCTACGCAAAAGTCGCGCGTTTCCGTTTCCGCCGCTCACCGGAAACGCTTGCCACCCTTGATGAATTCGTCGCCCGGCGAACCGACCTTGACCGCCGCGCCGCGCAGCACCGCCTGCATTTGATCGCAGCCAACGACCCGCGCGCGAGCGCGATGAAAACGCGGCTGCCGGTCTTTGGCCTGACCGGCTGGCTGGATCCAATTGTGCCCTGGCCGCTGGCGCGGCGCTGGCTGAAGAACAATTGCCCGGCCTTGCGCGAATATAAAATCATCCCGCGCGCCGACCACAACGTCCTCGGCACCGCGTCGCGGGCGGCGGCGGAACAAATCTTGAAGTGGATGGAAAATGTCCCAGACGCTTCGCTCACTGCGCCAGCGTGAACGCCGCCGTATTGGTTTTGGTGTATTGATGGTTGGGCGGCGTTGCTGCGCCGCCCCAATAACTGGCTGACCGGCAGGTCAGCCCTACCGTTACGGTGAAATCTGAAATGCCGCCGGGTCGCCGCTCGCGGAATCGGCGGCAAGCCAGAGCTGATATTCGCCCGGCTCGACGAGCCAGTTGCCT
>CAYUGC010000252.1:0-5432 GCA_964444085.1 uncultured Bifidobacteriaceae bacterium
ACGGCGCGCGAGGAACTGCCGGAATCAATCCACACGTCGAGCGTGTCGTTGGATTTGGCGACGGCTTCCACACCGGTCCAGTTCGCTGGTTTCACGAGCGCCCAAAGTTCGGCGGAAGATTTCTCGAACCACACATTTGAGCCGTGCTTCTCGATGAGGTCGGCAGCGTTGCGGACGATTTGCGCGTCGAGCATCGGCTCGCCTTTCGCATCGTAAAACGCGGGGATCGGCACGCCCCAGGTGCGCTGGCGGCTGATGCACCAGTCGGGCCGCGATTGCACCGCACCTTTGATGCGGTTGACGCCCCAATCAGGAATCCATTTCACGCGGTCAATCTCGGCGACAGCCTGCTGACGGAAGGTCTTGGAGTGCGCGGACACGTCCGCGCTTTGTTCGACGCGACATGTCGCGTCGTTGGAAAGCGGCGACATGTCGCCGCACTCCAAATCAATCTTGATGAACCACTGATCCATCGCGCGAAAGATGACGGGCGTTTTGCTGCGCCAGCAGTGCGGATAGCTGTGATGATAATTTTCCTGGTGCAGCAGCGCATGGCGGACGCGAAGCTCGTGCAGCACGGATTCGTTGGCGTCGCTCTTGCCGTGTTTTTCGAGAATGGATTTGCCGACCATTTCGGCGGGCATCTGCTGTTCGGCGGGGAAATCGTTGGTATGCGCCAGCGCACCGTCGTCATTGACCGGCGAATAAACCGGCAAACCAACCTTCGTGCCGAGGCCGTAGTCTTCCAGACCATGGCCAGGCGCAATATGAACAAAGCCAGTGCCGGTGTCGGCGGTGACAAATTCAGCGGCGAACGCTTTGCCGGTGCGATTGCAGAACGGATGCTGATATTCAATCGTCGCCAATTGCTCGGTCGGGAACGGCGTCTCGACGATGTTCGCCCAGCCGCATTTCGCAGCGACGGCGGGCAGCAGGCCGCGGAAGACGATGTGATTTTCGTCGCCGACGGTGGCTTGGACGTATTGAAAATCCTTGTTGTAAGCCACGGCGAGGTTCGCCGGCAGCGTCCACGGCGTGGTGGTCCAGATGACGATGAACGTCTTCGGCTGGCCAACGACGGGAAATTTCACAAAACAGCTCTGGCTGACGTGGTCGGCGTATTCCACCTCGGCTTCGGCCAGCGCCGTGCGACACGGAATGCTCCAATAGACCGGCTTTTTGCCGCGATAAACAAAGCCTTTCGCGACGATGTCGGCAAACATGCGCAGTTCGTCGGCCTCGTATTCCTTGTTCAACGTGAGATACGGATTTTCCCAATCGCCGAGGACGCCGAGACGCTTGAACTGCGTGCGCTGGAGATCAATGTATTTGCGGGCGTAGGTTTCGCAGGCCTTGCGAATGGTGGCGGCGTCAGCGTTCGTGTCGCCGGCCTTGCGCATATCTTGGGAAACCTTGAACTCGATGGGCAGGCCGTGGCAATCCCAGCCGGGAATGTAGGGCGCGCTTTTGCCGCGCAGGGTCTGGTACTTGATGATGATGTCCTTGAGAATCTTGTTCAGCGCGGTGCCGACGTGAACATCGCCATTGGCAAACGGCGGGCCGTCGTGCAGAACGAACTTCTCGGCGTCTTTGCGGGCGGCCTGAATCTTGGCGTAAAGATTCGCAGCTTCCCATTTTTTCAGGCGTTCCGGTTCGCGCGTAACGAGGTCGGCCTTCATGGCGAAGTCCGTGCGCGGCAAGTTCAAGGTGTCTTTGTATTCCATTGCAAAAATGAAGGGAAACGGTAACAGCAGGAAAAAACGGTGTCACGGCGGAAAATTGAAACCAAAGGAATCATCCCGCCAAAAAGAAAAAACCGGACCAGTAAGCCAGAGGATGGCCGAAAGGTCCGGGGAATTTGAATGAGCACAACGTAAGATTACGGAGAACTCGCATTCCGGCTGCACTCTAGCCGAAACGGAAATTGTAAAATTCAAAGATCAAGTTGCCGGCCTTTGCCACCTGCAACTGCGGTAATTAAACAACACTTCCTTATCTTTGTCAACATAGATTAAAACATATAAGCCGCACTACTCACGCTCCAACCGCCAATTAGCCGCACGGCAATCGCGCAACCAACCGGATGGTCTCGGCCTTGGCCACCCGATCAAAACCGGGGAGGGGCTGGAACTCTTTCGCCGAACACCGTTACCAAACGAAACTGGGATGACCGTCCAAAAAACTCCGATTTTATTGGATATTTTGCATTGTGAATAACTCGTGAATAAGAGTTAATATATTGTCCTCGAATCTTTCGCTGCAATACCCTAAAAACTTGCTGTCCGCAGAAAACCATTCTGGAAGCCGGTTGACCACGAACATGTGATAATAAAAGCGGCGGCAGCTTTAGACGCATTCATTTGATTTCAACGTTGTTACGAAGATGGTTTAGCGGAAAATTAATTTGCGGCGCGCAAACATTTGATGTTTTCGCTTGAATAAAAATTCGCCAGACGGTTGACTGATGTGCGGGTTGACGAAAAGAATCAGTTGGTCGCCGGGGTGAATAAAACACTAATAATCGGGTAATCGCGGAATATCATGCAGATTTCGGCAGAAAAAATTTGGCACTCGGCGCAGGAGCATTTGCGCGCCAGGTTGAGTCAGGACACTTTCAACATGTGGTTCGCACCGCTGCGCGTGAACGCGCTGGATGGGAGCCACATCTCACTGGACGTGCCCAATGAGTTTTGCGAGGTCTGGCTCAAGGACAATTATCTGGGTCTGATCCAAGACGCGGTGGCCGCCGCTGCCGGCTGCAAACTTCAGGTGAAATTCAAGGCGCCGGCGGATACACATTCCGCCACAGCCATCACCCACCCCCGGACGGCAACCGAATCTCCCAAACCGAAACCGGCCGCGCCGGCTGCCCGCATCCCCACCAACGGGGATCTTCTTTTCAATCCGAAGAACACGTTTGAGTCGTTTGTCGTCGGCAACAACAACAACCTCGCCTATGCCGTGTCGAAAGCCGTCGCCGAGGCGCCCGGCAAGGCTTACAACCCGCTGTTTCTTTACGGCGGCGTCGGGCTCGGGAAGACCCATTTGCTTCAAGCCATCGGCCAACACGTCGCCGGCAATAAAAAGAGCGCCCGCGTCGCCTATGTCTCGTCGGAAAAATTCACCAACGAATACATTGACGCGATCCAGAACAACAAACTGGTGGGCTTCCGTAAAAAATACCGGAACACCGATGTGCTGCTGATTGACGACGTGCAGTTTTTCGCCGGCAAGGAGCGCATTCAGGAGGAATTTTTTCACACCTTCAACGCGTTGAAGGAAGCCGGCAAGCAAATCGTGCTGACCTGCGACCGTCCAGCCAGTGAAATTCAGGGCTTGGAACAACGTCTGGTTTCCCGGTTTGAGTGGGGACAAACCGCCGACGTGCAGGCACCGGATGTGGAAACGCGCCTGGCAATTCTCCAGAAAAAGGCGCAGTCCATGAATGTGGTGCTGCCGGAAGATGTGATGAATTTCATTGCCACGCGCATCCGCACCAACATCCGCCGGCTGGAGGGTGCCTTGGTTCGCGTGTCCGCGCTGGCCGCGCTCACGGGCAAGAAACTGACAGTGGACGTGGTGGAAAACCTCCTTCGCGAAATGCTGCATGAAGAAGGTCGCCAGACCATCAGCATTGAAGTCATCCAGAAAAAAGTGGCGGAACATTACGACATCCGGCTTGCCGACATGACCAGCAAGCGTCGTCCGGAAAACATTGCCTTCCCCCGGCAGATCGCCATGTATCTTTCGCGCCAGATGACCGAAAGCTCCCTGAACACCATCGGCGAGGCGTTCGGCGGACGCGACCACGGCACGGTGTTGCACGCCTGCCGCCTTGTCAAAGGCCGTATGGAAGTGGATTCCAACGTCCGGCAAGTCGTCCACTACATCGAAAAGCAGTTGATGCGCTAAAAGTTTTTAATTCTAACTTTTGAGTTTTTGGTTAATTTGCGGCACGACTAAAAACTCAAAGATTAAAACTAAAAACTTCATGCCTGCCATCGAAGTCAACGGCCTAACCAAGGCGTTCCGCACTTACAAAAGGCAGCCGGGGTTTTCCGGCGCGGTCAAAGGCCTTTTCCATCGGCAATACGAACAGACACTGGCTGTCAACGAGGTCAGTTTCAAAATCGAACCCGGTGAACTCGTCGGCTTCCTAGGGCCCAATGGCGCAGGCAAAACCACCACCCTCAAAATGCTCGCCGGCCTGCTGCACCCCACCAGCGGCGCGGCAAAGGTTCTCAAACATACGCCATGGGAGCGCCACGATGATTACCGCCGCCAGTTCGCGCTGGTGCTGGGCCAGAAAAACCAGCTCTGGTGGGATCTGCCGGCGCGCGAATCGCTGGAGTTGAACGCAAAGATTTACGGCATATCCAAAGAACGTTTTGAAAAAAACATTGGCGAAATGACGGAGTTGCTCGGAGTTAAAGATAAATTGAACGTCAGCGTCCGTGAACTTTCGCTCGGCGAGCGCATGAAGATGGAACTCATCGCCTCCCTCCTGCACCAGCCTAAAGTTCTATTCCTTGACGAGCCGACCATCGGTCTTGACGTGACTTCGCAGAAAATCGTCCGCGATTTCATCCGCCGCCACAACGCCGAGCAAAAAACCACGATTTTGCTAACAAGCCATTACATGGCTGACATCCAGGAATTGTGCGAGCGCGTCATCATCATTGACCATGGCAAACTGTTTTTCGACGGCAAGCTCTCTGAGATTGTGGATCGTTTCGCCAATTTCAAACTAGTGACAATCCAGTGCAAGAATGCAGACAAACTATCTGCCGAAAAATTATCCAGCTACGGAGAAGTTGTTGAGAAAGATTCCACCGCAATCAAACTTAAGGTTAAACGCGACCATGTCATTCCGGCCTGCAAGGCATTGCTCGACGAACTGCCGGTCAGCGACATTGATATCCAGGAAGTGCCGATTGAGGATGTGATCCGGCAGATTTTTTCAAGGTAAAGGGTTTTAGGCGCCCGCGCCATTTTCTCCGCCTGAAATCCTGCGATAAAAATAAAAAACCCGGAGAAATTTCTCCGGGTTTTTATTGAAAGACTGGCGGCTACCTACTCTCGCGGAAGCTATACAACCACTACCATCGGCCATACAGTGTTTGACGGTCGTGTTCGGAATGGGAACGAGTCGGACCACTGCGGCATTGCCACCAAATTGGGGTGCACGATTTATGTCGTGCAAAATTATTAAAGATCAATTCCGAAATGTTTCGGAAGTTCTCTGAAAACTATACATAGGAGCCTATTGGCGTACAATTCGCGAGTTGAAATTGTTCTTCCAATTAAGGAAAAAGCAATCAAGCCGCACGACCGATTAGTGCTGGTCAGCTGAACGCCTCGCGGCGCTTACACTCCCAGCCTATCAAACGGGTGGTCTGCCCGTGGTCTTTAGGGACTTGCGTCCGGGAAAC
>CAYUGC010000253.1:0-5417 GCA_964444085.1 uncultured Bifidobacteriaceae bacterium
TAGATGTATTCCACGCCGGGAATTTCCCAGAGCAGCTTTTCCATCGGGCGCGTGGCGCGTTCCTCGACTTCTTTCGCGTGGAATCCTGGCATGGACACCAGCACATCCACCATCGGCACTTTGATTTGCGGCTCTTCCTCGCGCGGCAGCATCACCACGGCAAACACGCCGAGCAGCAGGGACGCGATGACAATCAGCAGCGTCAGCTTGGAATCAATGAATGACTGCGCCATGCGCCCGGCGATGCCCAAATGCGCGCCCGCTGGATTGTCCTGGCTGGCTTTCACGGTTTGATCGTCACAGGTTGTCCGTCGGCCAGGGCGGAAGCGCCATCGGTCACAATTTGTTCCCCGGAAATCAAACCGGAAACCACTTCGGTTTCGCCCCCCACACGGCTGCCCGACTTGACCAACCGCAACTGCGCATGACCGCTGGTGACGACGAAGACCATTTCCATCTGTCCACGCTGAATCACGGCGGCAGCGGGAACGCGAATCGTGCTCGCTTCACCAACCGGAACCGAGACGCGCCCAAACTGTCCGGAGCGCAAACCCGTCGCTCCCGGCAAATCCAGTTTCACCAGATAGGTGCGGCTGTTCGGATCAGCGGTCGGTGACATTTCGGCTACCATGCCTTCAATTTCACTGGTGACGGCAGCGATCCGCACTGCAAGTTTGTCACCGAGCTTCACATTGCCGACCAACGCCTCCGGCACGTCGGCTTCCAGTCGCAGCGTGTCGGGATTTTCCATTTGCAGCAGCGGCTTGCCCGGCCCGGCCAGGTCGCCCACATCGGCCAGCTTGCGCGTGATGACGCCGTCAAACGGCGCGACGATCAGGGTGTAGTCGAGCATGGTTTTCGCTTCTGCTTCGGCGGCGGTCGCGATGCGAAACTTGGATTGCGCGTTGTCGAATTCAGATTGCGAAAGGATTTTCTGCTGCACCAAATCCGTGTCGCGTTTCAAGTCGCTCTCGGCCTGTTGCCGCGCGGCGGCGGCTTGATCCAGTCGCGACTGTATTTCATGCGCGTCCAGCCGGACGAGTTTTTCACCGGCCTTCACCAACTGGCCGGGCACGACCAGCATTTGCTCGATGCGACCGCTGACTTTCGCCTCGATGACCGCGCTTGATTTCGGGCGCACCGTGCCGACGACATCCTCAGTGGCCGCGCGCGACTTGCGCTCAACCGTTTGTGTGCGGACAGTGGCGGACGGCAGTTCCTTTTGAGCTTGTTCCGCGGCTTTTTGGCAGCCGGAGAAAAATGGAATCGCCGCGACGAGAGTTGAAAGCAGAAGGCGTTTCATGGAAAATACAACTCTGTTACGAACAGCACGAACTGCCAGACTTATTCGCATTGCCGCAGCCTGAACCGCCCACACCCAGCTTTTTCAACACGATTTCTAGCGGGCAGAAATTCGTGAACGACGATTGCAACAGATTGAAGCCCACAAACGCGGTGAACCAGAGCCAGTTCGGGCTGTGATAATGCGCGAGCAACAGGCTGGCGAGGATGAAGGTGCCGGCAAACCGGCGGATAATCATTTGCATTTTCATACGCTCATACCGAGCCGTCAGCGTCGGAAAAGTTACAAACCAATTGCGGGTATCCCAAATTATGGGGTGTTCACCCTATTGTTCGCTAGGTCTAAACAAGGCATTTTCCATAATGGTTTCATGTAAAAAACCCGATAAAAACCAAAGTTATGCTGATTAAATTACCGACTAAAAAAACTGTGAATGAAGCGGCGACGGCCTTGCAGTCTGCTGTTGAGGCTAATCACTTTGGCGTCATGCAGGTTCACAATCTCAAAGAGACCATGTTGAAAAAGGGCGTGGCGTTCGACCACGAATGCCTGATTTTTGAGGTCTGCCAGCCGCAACAAGCCAAGAAGGTGCTCGACCAAAACATGAGCGTCTCCACCGCCTTGCCCTGCCGGATCTCCATTTACGAGGAAGGCGGTAAAACTATTCTGGCTTCCTTGAAGCCAACCACGCTGCTGGCGTTGTTTAACACGCCCCAATTGAACGGCGTGGCCCAAGAAGTTGAGAGCACGATTGTTAAAATCATGAAGGAAGCGACGTCAGGCTAATCCTCGCAGGCGTCATAGAGGCGTTCCCTATGCCAACGACCGAAAATAAGCCCGAGGCCGGATCGGAATCCACGAAGCCAACTGATGCCAAGCCCCCGGACATCGCCTCCGCGTCGGTTCCCGACACGCTCTCGTCGCTCAACGTCAATCCCGACAACGGCTTGGCGCGTGCTGACGTAGATACCCGACGGAAGCAAAACGGCTACAATGAGGTGGCCGAAAAAAAGAGCCACCCGGCCCTTAAATTCCTGAAGAAGTTTTGGGGCATCTCCGCGTGGATGCTCGAACTGATCATGGTTCTATCGGCCGTTCTTGGTAAATATTCAGACCTCATCGTGGTGGGCGCGTTGCTGTTGATCAATGCCGTGGTGGGTTTCATGCAGGAACGCCGGGCTGCCGGGGTCGTGGAGGCGCTGCGAAAACGGTTGCAGGTCAATGCTCGTGTTCTGCGTGATTCGAGCTGGCAGGTCATCCCGGCACGGGAGCTGGTTCCCGGCGACATCGTTCGCGTGCGACCCGGCGACATCATCCCGGCAGATGTAAAACTTCTCACCGGAGCTTTAACCGTGGACCAGTCGGCGCTCACCGGCGAATCAAAGGACGCGGACAAGTCACCGAGCGAAGTTCTCTCGTCGGGGTCGGTCGTCCGCCAAGGTGAGGGCAACGGGGTGGTGATGCTGACCGGGGCGAAGACTTACTTTGGTCGCACAACGCAGCTCGTGCAGGAGGCTCGTCCGAAATTCCATATTGATGCGGTGATGGCCAAGGTCGTCCGCTGGCTCTTTCTAGTCGTCGGTGTGCTGTTGGCCATGGTGATTGTCATGTCCCTCATGCGCGGCACGCCGCTCCTTGAAATGATCCCGCTTATGCTCATTCTGTTCATGAGCGCGATACCACTCTCCCTCCCCGTCATGTTCACGGTCAGCATGGCCGTTGGGGCGAAGGAACTGGCGAAACGCGGCGTGCTGGTGACCCGCCTCAGCGCGGCGGAGGATGCCGCAACGATGGATGTCCTCTGTGTGGACAAGACCGGCACGATCACCATGAATCAATTGGCCGTCACCGGCGTGATCCCGTTGGAGCACGCAACCGAGACCGACGTATTGTTCGCTGGCGCACTTGCCTCCCAAGAGGCCGACCAAGACCCGATTGACCTCGCGTTTCTGGCTGCGGCCAGGGAGCGGCACACCTTCGATAATCTGCCCCAAGTCACGCCCGTTTCCTTCGCCCCGTTCGATGCGAAAAACCGGCGGACGGAAGCCGTGGTTGAACAGAACGGGCAACGGCTGCGCGTGATGAAAGGCGCGGTGCGAACCATTGCCGAAGCCTGCGGACTCCAGCCCCCGGCGATTGAGACGTTGGAGGCACGGGTCAACGAATCCGCATTGAAAGGCTACCGGACACTGGCGGTTGCACACGGACCGGAGACGGGCGCTCCCACTTTGGTTGGGTTGGTATCGTTGTATGATCCGCCGCGACCGGACGCCAAGCAACTCATCGCCACGCTCCATGAGCTCGGCGTTCCGGTAAAGATGCTCACCGGCGACGCGCTGGCGGTCGCGAGCGAAATTGCGCGTGGTGTCGGTTTGCCCAACCTCAAGCGCGTGGCGGATTTGAAAGCGGCAAGCGCACAGGCCGGCAACCAGACGGTTGACCTTTTCGCAGGTGCCGATGGTTTCGCCGAGGTATTTCCAGAAGATAAATATGTCGTGGTAAAAAGCCTGCAAGCTGCGGGTCATATCACCGGCATGACCGGCGACGGCGTCAACGATGCACCCGCGCTCCGCCAGGCCGAAGTCGGCATCGCCGTCAGCACCGCCACCGACGTGGCCAAGGGTGCCGCCAGCGTCGTCCTGACCGAACCCGGATTAACGAATATTGTGGCGCTCATCGAGCAGGGACGGACGATCTACCAGCGCATCCTGACCTACATCATCAATAAGATCAGCCGGACAATCCTGAAGACGGCTTTTGTTGCCATCGCGTTCATGGTGACCGGCAAATTCGTCATGTCTGCCTTTGCCATGCTGTTGCTGGTTTTTGTAACGGACTTCGCCAAGATATCCTTGGCCACCGACCGCGTTCGCCCGTCCAGAAAACCGGAGACCTGGAACATCGGACCCCTCATCACGGTCTCCGTGGTGTTGGGCGTCTTGATGGTGGCGGAGGCACTTCTCGTCTTGTGGAGCGGCTGGTTGCGTTGCGGTTTGGCGACGAACGACAATACTCTTTACACCTTCAGCTTCCTGACTCTGCTCTACTTTGCCGCGTTCTCCATCATATCTGCCCGGGAGCGGCGTTGGTTTTGGGCGACGATGCCCAGCAAGACCGTTGTGACGGCGGTCATGGCGGAAGTGGTTGTTGGCACCGTCCTGACGCGTGTGGGTCTCTCGGGACTCATGCCTTTGCCGTGGTGGGAGACGTTTGCGATTTTCGCCTATGCGATGGTTTCGTGTCTTGTCGTCAATGATGCCGTGAAGGTCGCGATGATCAAATGGCGTGTGCCCACGGCGGTAGCCTAGCAGGCATCTCTACCGCGCCGTGAATAGTGATGCTGACGGGATTGCTGGTTGAATCGGTGGCGGCTGCGGTATTACCCGAGCCGCCAGCGCCCGAAAAGTTACAAGCAATCGAGCTCTTTTCGAAAGACAATGGCACGACTGAACGTGGGGTGAACCATGTTTCAGATCTGTGCGTACTCCGGTATTCTTCCGCGTCATTGCCTGCTTGCAATTGGGAGCGCCACATCTGGGCTTTCACCGACCTGTCTTTCGGGCTACCTTTCATCGCCATGAATGAGACGCCAGATTCTCCGACTGATCCGCGTATTTATATGGCTGCCGAACGCACCTTCCTGGCTTGGATCAGAACCGGCATAGCTTTCATGGGCTTCGGATTTGTGGTGGCCCGCTTCGGCCTGTTTTTGCGTGAAATTGCGCACAGCAATAATGTGACTGCTCCCCAGCCTGACAGCGGTCTTTCCCTCCCCGTTGGCATTGCCCTTATCGTGGCGGGCATCATGGTTAACCTCATCGCTGCCATCCGGCATCGTCGTTACACCAAAGCGCTTGACCGGGGCGAATTCAGGCAGGCCTACGGGGCCGCCTTCGCTTTTTTGGTCGCCGGATTTCTGGCCATCATTGGACTCGCCGTGGCTGTTTATCTGGCGGTTTTACTGTGACTAGAGCATTGACAGAAAAGATGTAGCGAGGCGGAGCGAGGATTTTTGGTTGTGGGCGAGGCTTTGGCGAAGGCGCAGGTTTGAAAACCCTGACTGAAATCTCTGCAAAAGTCGGTTTGGCAGCGAAATGGAGCGCCGAGCACCGTC
>CAYUGC010000254.1:0-5351 GCA_964444085.1 uncultured Bifidobacteriaceae bacterium
TTGCTGGAAAGAATCTGCGTGATGTGGCCCTGCGCCAAAATGCTGTAGCTCGTGCGCCCGACACCGGTGCCCATGAACAACTGCTGGATGTCTTTCAACCGGCACGGCGTGCGGTTCAGAAAGTATTCGCTGCCACCATCGCGGAAAATCCGGCGCGTGAGTGTGACTTCATCGTAAGAAACCTCGACACCCGCCGCCTTCAGACTTTCTTCACCGACGCCGCCGAGTGTGAGCGAAACCTCGGCCATGCCCACCGGTTTGCGTCCATCCGTGCCATTAAAAATCACGTCCGCCATTTCGCCGCCGCGCAAGGCTTTCGCTGACTGTTCGCCCAGCACCCAGCGGATGGCGTCGGAGACGTTGGACTTGCCGCAGCCGTTCGGCCCGACAATAGCAGTGACACCGGGCTGGAAGTTCAGCGCGGTCTTGTCCGCGAAGGACTTGAAGCCAAAAACTGTGAGATTTTTGAGATACATAGCTCGTAAAAACTGCTTGTGGCAATCCAAACACAGCTGTTTGGTGCTGTAAAGAGAAAACCACAATATGTTGTGCACAACCCCAATTGTAGCGCAACTAATTGGTGAGGAACCGAGGTTTGAATTGCGCTAAAATCGTTACTTTTACCGTTAATTACACCCCTTCTCTAAACCCGAAATGGGATGCCGTCAAGTAGGTGATTTTGCCACCGTAAAAACCACCTAACGGACGGTATTGATGAGCGAGGCAAGTCCTTGAATCCGCACCTCCAATTTGTCACCGGATTTGATGGGGCCGACGCCGCTTGGCGTGCCGGTGAGAATCACGTCGCCGGGCAGCAGCGTCATGTTCGTGGAAACAAAGCTGACGATTTCCGCCGGCTTGAAAATCAGCTCGCGCGTGTTCGAGTTCTGCCGGAGCTGGCCGTTTTGAAACTGCTGGATGCTCAATTCTTTCGGATCGAGCATCGTCTCCACATACGGCCCGAGCGGCGTGAAGGTGTCGAACGATTTGCACCGCGCCCACTGGCCGTCGGATTTTTGGATGTGCCGGTCGCTGATGTCCTGCGCCGCCGTGTAACCAAAAATGTAGCGCGCGGCGGTGGCGGGCGAGACGTTGCGGATTTTGCGGCCGATGACGATGGCCAGTTCCGCCTCAAAATCCGTGCGGTGTGCGGGAAAGGGAATTTCAATCTTGCCGCCATCCGGCAGCAGCGACGTGGTGGCCTTGAGCCAGATGAGCGGTTCTTTCGGCAGCTCGCGATTCATCTCGCGGACGTGGTCGGCGTAATTCAAGCCGACGGCGATGATCTTGCTCGGCGCGACCGGCAGCAGCGTCTTGATGCCTTTGCGCGGCGTCGGCTGCCGGTCAAAGGTCGGCGCGCCAAAAATGTCACCGTGCGCGCGGAAAATCTCACCGTCCACGACCTTCGCGTAAAACACGTCGTCGCTTTTGGAAAAACGGCCGATGGCTGCCATATTAAAATTTCGATTTTGAATTTACGATTTACCAATCACCATCCGCACCCGAAGTCTGCCTCGTAAATCCCCAATCGTAAATCGTAAATGCAGCGGTTGCCGTTGGCCGGATTTACGCTACATTATCCGCATGAACTGGCTGACGAAGCAGGAACAATTTGTGATCTGCCTCATTGCCGGCCTGCTCCTGACCGGCGTGGTCGTGAAGTATTACCGCGCGACGCATCCGCCGGTGACGAGCAGCCAGCCAGCCCAACCTTGATATGCAAGAAGTCAATTTTGACGAGGCCTTGGACCAGATTCTCGCGGCGGACACCCGTTTCCACCGCGACGCCTACCTGTTCATGCGCGAGGCGCTGGACTTCACCCAGAAGCTCATCGGCACGAAAAACCGGGGCAAGGTCCGGCACGTCAGCGGCCAGGAACTGCTCGACGGCCTGCGCCAATACGCGCTCGCGCAGTTCGGCCCGATGACCGCCACCGTGTTCGAGGAATGGGGCATCCGCAACTGCAAGGACTTTGGCGAGATCGTCTTCAACATGGTCGAGATCGGCCTGCTCGCAAAAACGGAAAAAGACACCCGCGACGATTTCCAGACCGGCTACGATTTCACCGACGCCTTCCGCAAACCGTTCTGGCCGGAAGCCCGGCTCAAGGCGGAAGCGAAGCCGGTGGTGAATTGAAATTGTTTGCCGCAAAAGGCGCAAAAGCAAAGGTGTTTTTCCTTTTGCGTCTTTTGCGCTTTTTTGCGGCTGGAAAAATATATGGGCTGGGCGGCGAACCAAATTGAATTGCCCCAAGCGTATTTCCGCATACCCTTTCCCTTCGACATTTATCCAAAATGACCAAAGATTTTCCAGCCATTCCGTCCATTCCGCCCGGCGTCACTTTGACCACGCTCGACAACGGTCTGACCATCATCGTCCGCGAAGATCACAATGCGCCGGTTGTCAGCGCGCAGGCGTGGTGCGGCGCGGGGGCGATTCACGAAGGCCGCTGGCTCGGTGCCGGGCTTTCACACGTCCTCGAACATATGCTGTTCAAAGGCACGACGACGCGGCCCGGCAGCCGGATTGACCAGGAAGTGCAGGAAGCCGGCGGCTACATGAACGCCTACACCAGCTTCGACCGCACGGTCTATCACATAGACGTGCCGAACACCGGCGCGGTGAAGGCGATTGATATTCTCTGCGACATCATGCAGAACGCGTCGCTGCCGCCGGATGAACTCGCCAAGGAAATGGATGTCATCCGCCGCGAAATGGACATGTGCCAGGACGATCCCGGCCGCCGCGCGAGCCGCCGGCTGTTTGAAGTCGCCTACACCAAAAGCCCGTATCGCTTCACCATCATCGGCTATCCCGACATCTTCAACGAACTCAAACCCGATGACATCCGTGGCTATTACCACGAGAAATACGCACCGAACAATGTCTTTTTCGTGGTCGCCGGCGATGTGAAGAACGCTGACGTCGTCGCGCAGATCAAAACGGCTTACGCGAACACCAAATCCAAGGCGATGCCGCCGCTGGTGCTGCCGCTGGAACCGAGGCAGACCGCGTCGCGCGAAATCGTCGAAGAAGCCACGGTGGAACTGGGCCATGTCCATTTTGCCTGGCACATTCCCGAAGTGCGGCACGCGGATATTCCGATTCTCGATGTGCTCGCCGTGCTGCTCGGCAGCGGACGCAGTTCGCGCCTGCACCAGCAGGTGCGCGAGAAGCAAGGCGTTGTGCATCACGTGGACGCGTGGACCTACAGCCCCGGTCTGCCCGGACTTTTCGGCGT
The DNA here is from genome assembly GCA_964444085.1 of uncultured Bifidobacteriaceae bacterium. Classification (GTDB taxonomy): domain Bacteria; phylum Verrucomicrobiota; class Verrucomicrobiia; order Limisphaerales; family UBA11358; genus UBA11358. The sequence goes on from CAYUGC010000254.1 coordinate 3,243, forward strand.
GAGCGCCGTGGTGGATGGCGACCAGTTTTCCGCCGCGCGCGAGGCGATTCTCGCCGAGATCGAAAAGGTCAAAACCAACCTGGTTTCCGCCGACGAATTGTCGAAGGCCGTGAAGCAATTCATTTCCGCCACGCTGTCGTCGCGCAAAACGATGGAAGGCCAGGCGCAAAATCTCGGCGGCAACTGGCTCGCCGCGAACGACCTCAATTTCTCCGAGCGCTACCTCGCCGCCGTCAAACACGTCACCGCCGCCGATGTGCAGCGCGTCGCCCGCACTTATCTTTCCGCCGAGAACCGCACGCTTTACGCGCTGCTGCCCGAAGGCCACACGCCCAAGGTCGCCGCGCACGCCGAAACGAACACCGAGCATCCGATTCAATTGATTGAACTGGCCAACGGCTTGAAATTGCTCGTGAAAGAAGACCATCGCCTGCCGTTCGTGGAATTTCGCGCCGTGCTGCAAGGCGGCGTGCTGGCCGAAACGGAAGCGAACAACGGCATCACTTCCCTGCTCGCCCGGCTGCTGCTCAAGGGCACGCCCACGCGCAACGCCGAACAGATCGCCACGGAGATCGAATCCGTCGGCGGCCACATTGACAGCTACGGCGGCAACCAGAGCTTCGGCGTGAACGCGGAAGTGTTGAGCGAGGATTTTGCCACCGGCCTGAATCTCATGGCCGACGTTTTGCTGAATCCCATTTTCCCCGCCGACGAATTGGAACGCGAACGCGAAGTCCAGCTCGCCGGCATCCAGGCGCGACGCGACGATTTGCTCAAGAGCGCCAGCCTCGCCATGCGCCGCGCGCTGTTCGGGACTACCGGTTTCGGCCTCGATCCCATCGGCACCGAGGCGAGCGTGCAGAAAGTCTCCGTCGCCGACCTGAAGGCGTTTCACCAAAAGCTGGTCGCACCGAATAACTGCATCCTCGCCGTCTTCGGCGATGTGAAGACTGCGGAAGTGAAGACTGCGGTGGAAAAAGCCTTTGGCAAATGGACCGGGAGCGCCGGCATCCTGCCGCCAGGGCAACGCGACGAAAAACGCCGGCAAGACACCGGCGCTCCCAGCCGCGTCACTGAGACGCGCGACAAGAAACAAGCCGTGCTGGTCATCGGTTTTCCCGGCGCGACGATGTTCAGCGAAGACCGTTACGCACTCGAGCTGTTGCAGGAATGTTGCAGCGACCTTGGCTCGCGGTTGTTTCTCCGCATCCGCGAGGAACTGGGGCTGGCGTATTACGTCGGCGCGCAGACACTGTGCGGCGTCGCGCCCGGCTATTTTGCCTTCTACACCGGCACGGAACCCACCAAGGTGGAACAAGTGGAAAAGGAATTGCTCGCGGAAGCGGAATTGCTGCGCACCGAAGGTTTGACTGCGGAAGAATTGAACCGGGCCAAGGCGAAAATCATCGGCCAGAAGAAAATAGCCCGCGCCGACCTCGGCCATCTCGCCATGACCGCCGCACTCGACGAGCTTTACAGCCTCGGCTGGCAGCGCAGCGAATTGGACGACGCGAAATATGAAGCCGTGACGCTGGAACAAATCAAAACCGTTGCGCAAAAATATCTGAAGCCGGAGACGGCGGTGGTGGCGGTGGTGAAACCGTGATACCGCCGGCAGAACTGGCCCAAACGCAGGAACCTTTTCTATCCGTTTCTATCATTCAGGCTGCATTTTGCTGCATCTATCCGCATTTTGATAGAAAACCAAGAAATCGCAAAACCATTGAAAACGCAGCGTTTCCTTTATTCACGCGGGTTTGTAAGGATATAAATGGTCGGGGCGGGGAGATTTGAACTCCGTCAGGCCAAAATCACGGAACCACTGAAAACACGAGATGCTCAATAGAATCAATGTATATAATAATTTTGCGTATTTTCGTTAAGATGCAGCAAGATGCAGTTTGAGTCGTCTTCTCTGTGTAGATGTGTGTAGATTGTTTAGTGCGCTGGGCTGGCTAGAACTTGCTCATCCTTGGATGCTTTTTTGTGATGTCTTCGCTCGGGCACAGCCTGGCAATAGCCCCCTGCCCTGTGCTATAAATTTTCGGTAGGGGTCTCCTTCTTCTGCCCGGTCATGCGGCTCCGGGCAGCCTGCGCTACCGCCATTTC
>CAYUGC010000255.1:0-5335 GCA_964444085.1 uncultured Bifidobacteriaceae bacterium
GATAATCCATGTAAGGCTCGTTGTATTCGCCGAGGCCGTAGAGCGATTCGTCGGGAAAAAGTGTGAAGCTCTGCGTTGCCGCGTAAGTCGGCGCGCCGGAGATCATCACCTTTTTGAGTTCGATGGAATTTTCCGCCCGCTCGCGCGTGAGCAGCCGGCCATCCACGCCATAGAACGCCACCGCGCCGGTTTTCTTGTCGGCGACAATGCGCAGTTTAGGCGAGGTGAGCGTCAGCGCATCGGCGGATTCCTCCACACTGAATTTGACAGCGGCGGGATTGGTGACAACGACAATGCTGGGCTGAACGGCATAAGTCTCGCCGAGATTCGCGTTCACGCGAACCGTGGTCGGCCCGTAGAACAGGATGTTCTTCGTGACGCCGTTGGCGCGAAGCTGGACACCGTTTTCCAGTCGCGCATAAGAAAAACCGGCGGCAGCTTGGATAACCGGCTGCAATTGTCCAACTTTGTCCAGGCCGGTTGGCGCAGCCATGGCGAAGCTGCTGGAGAGAACGAGGATGGAGGCAATGAGTGATTTGTTCATGGTTCGAATCGGTAAAGGTTGTTTAGAATAATAAATTTTCCTGGTTGTATGGAAATGTATATTTCTTGGTGGCTTCATTGCGGGCGGCTGGTCGTCTTCATTACTTCACCACCTCAATGGCTTCCAATTCCGCCACACTGGCAAACGGCTGCCCATTTTGTTCAGTCAGAGCGACGAACTTCACATAACGCGCCCGGATTGTTTTGCGAAGTTGAACGACCTCGTCGGACGCGTCACCGCGAAAACTTCCTTTGGCGGCAGGCTTGCCCCACTCCTGACCATCGCCGCTCAGGTAAATTTCATAGTCTTTCACATGACCGTTCTCATTGTCGGCCCGGGCGACGTAGCGGACTCCCTCGAAGTTCAGCGGCTGGCCGTAATCAATCACCAGAAAGTGCGGCGGTTGCGCGGCGTCACCACTCCAACGGCTGTGCCAGAATGTTTGCTCGTCACCGTCCACGGCGTGCTCCAAGTCGCCTTCGCCCGGCTCAAAGCTGCTGGCGGCAATCACCTTTCCTTTCGGCCTGGATTTCGCGGCGGACAGTTTCTCCAGCACCGGCTTGACGCGATCTTGAGGCTGCGTTTGCCGCGCGGCTGCGGCCAGATTCTTCTGTCCGGCAGGCAAGAGACGCAAAATGTAGGAGAACGTCGCCGGCTCCGACCGAACCATATACGGATCGAGCGGCTGCGGACCGCAACCCGCCGACCCCACGCCCAGGGTGCGGTCCGCCACCGTTAGGACGGTGCTTTTGCTCGGCGGCAAATCAATGGTGTATTCCACCGGGAACATCACCTCGTCGGTGTAAGGCAGCGCCGACACCTGGATGTCTTTGTCTTCCGCCTGCGCCATCAATGTCGGCAAACCTTTTCCGGTCAACGCTGCCCAGCGGACGTCTTCGTGGTTGCCGCATTCCATCGGCTTGGCGTAAGGCGTCATCTGCTCGCGCACGGAACTAGAGTAAAGCCCGATGTCCGAGCCGCGCTTGCGGTCGGAATAATTCTCCATCGGCCCGCGACCGAGGAACGCGAATTGATCGAACTGTTTGTCCAACTCCAGCCGCACGCCCAGGCGCGCCAGCGGAATGCGGTTTTTCGACGGAGTCACAGAGTTGTCCACCGCGATTGAACCATCGCCATAAAGCGTGAAGTTCGCCGAATGTGTGACCATGAAATCCTTCAAGCCATCGCCGCGAACCACCGACTCCACCCGGACGACAGACGGCTCGATTTGCCTGACAGAGATACTTACGACGCTCCAGCCCAGCTTGTCGAAGCCGTAATTGTGCCAGTCTTTGTAAGCCCACATGTCGTCGTTGCGATGCGCCGCGCGCCAAAGGTGCAGTCGCGGACCGCCGCCAGAGATGAGGAGGTTTTTTTGATCGCGCACGAGTTGGGAGATTGTTCCGGTGGTCTTGTCGAAAACAACTTCAAAACCGTCGCCCTTGACAGTGATCTTCTCCAGGCCGTCGTCGAGTTTCAAGGGCGGCAGTTGCGTCGTCACAATTACCGAGGACACCGCGCTCCGCAGCGGCAGTTCAAACTGCGCCGTGGCGACTTCGTAGCCAGCCTTGGCCCAACGCTCGTTCTTCGCGAGCGTGAACGAAACTTGCAGGTAATACTTCGCGCCCGGTTTCAGGGCGGGGCTCTTGAACGGCACGGTCACGACCTGCTCCACGCCCGGCGCGAGATTGAGCTTTTCCAATTTACCTTGGTCAATGACCGTTCCGTCTTCACTCAACATCCAGCGGCCGTCGAAACCATCGAGGCTGATGAACGCGTAACGGTTTTGAATCTTCACCTTGCCCGCCGCCAGATCGTCGGCCTTGATGCTGATCCACTGATAGACACGCTTCATCTCCGGGTAATGCGGCTTGGGCGAGCGGTCGGAAAAGACCACGCCTTTATGAATGAAGTAGTGATCGTTCGGCACTTCCTTGAACCCGCCACCGTAGGCGAGAATCTCGTGCTGCGGATTGCGGCGATTCCAGATACCCTGATCTTCCCATTCCCAAATCGCACCACCCATGAGGCTGGGATACTTGTCGAAAATGTCGTTATAGTCGCCGATGGAACCCATCGAGTTGAACATCGCGTGGGCATACTCGCAGAGGTAATACGGCTTAGTTAAGCCCGGGTCGGTCGCGTTTTTCTCCACCCAGGTCGGGTTTGTATACATCTGGCTGTCCACGTCGGCAGGATTGTTTTTGCCAGTGCCGAACGGTTCGTAATGCGTGGGCCGACTCGTATCAATGGCTTTGACCGCCTTCAATGCGGAAACAAAGTTGCTGCCGCCGCCACATTCGTTGCCGAGCGACCACATCACAATGCAGGCACGGTTCTTGAAGTTTTCCACGTTCGCGACGTTACGATCCACGATGGCTTTCTCGTATTTCGGCTCGTGATCGAGCACGCCCATGTAACCGTGGCTTTCCACATTCGCCTCGGCGGTGAGATAAATGCCGTATTCATCGCACAACTCATACCAGCGAGGATCGTCGGAATAATGGCAGGTGCGGACGTGATTGCAGTTGCCCTGCTTCAACACTTCGATGTCTTTGATCATCCGATCTTCGGCAACGTAATGACCGGTGTCAGGCCAGCTCTCGTGGCGGTTCGCGCCTTTGAGTTTCACCGGCACGCCGTTGATGGTGAAAACCCGGCCCTTGATTTCAATTTTGCGAAAACCCGTTTTGGACGAGAGAATTTCCTCCGTCTTCACCCCGGCGAGCGTGATTACCGCGGTGTAGAGATTGGGGGTTTCCGCCGTCCACTTCGCCGGGTTCGCCACGGGCAACGAGACGTTCACTGAATCTTCTTCACCAACCTTCAGCGCGGGAACTTTCACCGTCGCCTTGCCAATGGACTTCTTCTTCGCATCGAACAACTCCACCGCCAGATCGCGGGCGGCGGCCTCTTTATCCGAGTAATTACGCACTTTGGCGCTGACGGCCAGCGTTGCGTTCTGATACTGCGCGTCCAGATCGGTCTTGATGAAGAAGTCGCGAACATGAACCTGCGGCGCGCTCCAGAGCGTGACGTTGCGGAAGATGCCACTCAAACGCCACATGTCCTGATCCTCCAGATAGCTGCCCGCGCAATAGCGATAAACCTCCAACGCCACGAGATTTTTCTTCCCGGGCTTTAGAAACCGGGTGATGTCGAACTCGGCGGCATTCCGGCTGTTGACGCTGTAACCCACCTTCTCGCCGTTGATCCAAAGGAAGAACGCCGCGTCCACGCCATCGAAAGTGATGAACGTCTGGCGGCCCTGCCACGCCGACGGCACTTCAAACTCGCGCCGGTAGCTGCCCACCGGATCACGCTCATTGTAGGCGGTGTAATTCTTGGGCGGATCACTCATGACATGCGGCCAGTCCTTCTTGATGGTGTAGCCGTTGTTGCGATAATACGGCGTGCCGTAACCCAACAATTGCCAGCAGGACGGAACGGAAATTTCCTTCCAACCGCTGACGTCATAATCCGGCTTGTAAAAATCCACCGGCCGCTGCGCCGGGTGCGGGACATAGTTGAATTTCCAATCACCATTCAAGCTGCGGCAGAATGAAGAATCATGCCGCTGCGCCGCCAGCGCTTCCTTGAGGTTCGCGTAAGGCATAAGCGTCGCGTGAGCCGCCTCCTTGTTGATGCCAAGGCATTCGGGATTTTCGATTTCAGGAGGCAGTGGAGCCTGGGCCAGCGCGATAGTTGCGCAGCCCAAAACGGCCAGCTTGATGAGAATTAATTTCATTTTGCTTCTGACTATTTCTTGGCGCTGACGGTTATTGCCTTGCCGGTATAGCGGACGACCGCGTCCGGTTTTTCCGTGACCGGAATGCCAGAGCCATGGTTGGGCGAGACGAACACAACATTGAAGGTGCGTTCTTTCATCAGGCCCGGAAATTTTCCGGCGCGTTTTCCAATTTCCAACGAGCGCTTGGCGTCATTCCAGGAAATCGGAATCGTGGCGTATTTTCCTTTTTCATAGTTGTAGTTGTCGCCTTCGTCTTCAAAAAGCGTGAGCTTGCCGTCCGCTCCACGGTAAATGCGCAGCTCAATGGGATCAGCGGGTTTCTCGCTGGAATACTGAAGGAACGGTCCCATCGGAATGATCGAGCCGGGGCGGACGAACAAGGGTAGAGTTTCGATGGGAGCCGCAGCCTCGATGCGCTGTCCGGCGGGCGCAGTTTCGCCGGTCCAGAAGTTGAACCACGGTGCGCTGGTTATCGGCAGATAGATTGAACGCGTTTTTGCTCCAGCGGTGGTTACTGGTGTCACCATGATGGCCGGACCGAAAAGATATTGATCGCCGATGCCGATCACTTGCGGGTCCTTCGGAAAATCCACGACCAACGGACGCATGAAAGGGCTGCCTTCGGAAGTCACTTGCCAAGCCGTCGAGTAAAGATACGGCAGCAGGCGATAGCGCAAGTCCAGGTAAGTCCGCAGTGTTCCTTGAGTCTTCTCGTCGAAGCGCCAGAATTCCTTGCCCGGCTGTAGGCCATAGGAACCATGCACGCGGAACATGGGGCAAAAGGCGCTGAATTGGAACCAGCGTGAGAAAAGCTCCTGATACTTCGGGTTGCCCGGTTCTCCGTTCCCCGCAGAACGGCTGCCGAAGAAACCGCCGGTGTCGGTGTTCCAATAAGGAATTCCTGAAAGCGAAAAGTTGAGTCCGGCGGGAATTTGATTTTTGAGAACCTCCCAAGTTCCCTGAATATCTCCTGACCAAGTAATGGCGCTGTTGCGCTGCTGGCCGGCGTAGGCCGAACGCGTGAGAATGACGACGCGTTT
>CAYUGC010000256.1:0-5324 GCA_964444085.1 uncultured Bifidobacteriaceae bacterium
GACGCGGAGGAATTGCTTCGCATTGAAAACGGGCTGCGAAGCCCAATCGTGCGATTCGCCCACAAACTGATTGTTCACGAAGAACCAGCCATCGTCATCGCAACCGGCAAAGCGCAGCCGCAACTCAGCATTCTTGAGGTCTTCCCCGGTGAGCGTCAGGTGAGCACGATAGATCGCCGTGGTCTGTTCTTTCTCAATCGTATTTCCGTCGGTGGGCTTTAGCTCTTTCCACGCGGAATCGTCGAAATCCTTCGCATATTCGGGAAGAACGCTGCGATCATTCGGAACGTTCGCCAGCTGCCAACGCCAGCCGGTCACGGCAATCGAACGCGGCGTGGGCGGGAGAAACACTTCCGGATCGTGGCAGTTCGGATCACCGTTGCCGACGCCAATAATTTTCCCAGCGCCTTCAATGGTGAAGTTCACTTTGTTCTGCGCCAGCGGCACGGGCCGACCCTGCGCGTCCAGCGCCTCGACGGTCACTGGCACGGCGTCGCAGCCATCGCCGGCCAGCGATGTGCGATCCGGCGTGAGCCGCAGGGCTACCGGCTGCCCCGTCGTTTCGACGGCGAATTCCGACACCTTTTTGCCGTTGGTTTTGCCAACCGCCTCCAGTCGTCCCGGCGTGTAGGGGACTTCCCAAGAAACCATTTGAAAGGGATCCACGACTTTTTCTCCGAGCGACTTTCCGTTCAACAGCAGCTCAACTTTGTCGCAGTTGGCCAACGCCATCACCTTGATCGGCTGACCTTCCTTGCCCGCCCAGTTCCAATGCGGCACGAGCGTCAGCACCGGTTGGTTTTTCACCCAGAGCGCCTGCCGAATATAAAACTCGGTCTTCGGGAAACCGCAGAGATCCATCGCTCCAAAGAAGGAGCTCGCGGACGGCCAGCCGAAAGGAGTGGGCTCGCCGCGGTAATCAAAGCCCGTCCAGAAAAAACCACCGGCGAAGGACCGCTGCCGGACAATCGCTTCCCACGAATTGCGGGCGCTGCTGAACTTGTCCCAGCCCGGATAAACATCGTCGTAAGCGCCCACGATATTTTTGGAATAATCCGTGGCCCATGCTCCGCGCGTCATCACCTGCGAGGTGTCTTCCGTGCTGATCATCGGCTTGTCCGGATACGCCGCGCGGATTTTGTCGTAGTCGGAAACCTGGTAATTGATGCCGACCACGTCCATGGTCCACGCCGCATTTTTCGGATTGGCTTTGCCGTCCCGATCCAACTGCCCCTTATTCTGCGCGCCGGTGGTGGGACGCGTTTTGTCGAGACGCTTGACCAACGCGTTCATGGTGCGCGTCATCTCCATGCCCTCCTCGTTGGTTTCAAGCGCCTCCTCGTTGAACAGAGACCACAGGATCACGCCGGGATGATTGCGGTCGCGGCGCACCAGCCATTCCAATTGCCGCAGGTATTCCGGCGACGTGTTAAAATGCCGCGTCTCATCCATCACCAGCATTCCCAGCCGGTCGCAAATTTCGAGCAGCTCCCGCGACGGCGGATTGTGCGAGGTGCGATAGGCGTTCGCGCCCATCTCCTTCAATTTGCGGATGCGGAACTCCTGGATCGAATCCGGCACAGCGACGCCGACGCCCGCGTGATCCTGATGATTGCATGTGCCCTGCAACTTGAGCGGCTGGTCGTTGAGAAAAAAACCCTCCTTCGCATCGAAACGAATCGTGCGGAAGCCGCACATGGTGCTGACAACGTCCACCGGCTGGTTGTCACTCAAAACCGTCGTCCGCACTTCATACAAATTCGGTTGGTCCACGGACCAGAGTTGCGGCGATTTCACGGGAATCGAAAGCGTCGCGACGGCCTGATCCATCGGAACAATGTTCACCGCAGCGGATTTGCCGCCGGCGATTTTCTTTCCAGAAGAATCAAAAACACCAACTTCCACCGCTGGCGAGGTTGCGTTTGTTCCCGTGTTACCCAGCGTGACCTCGACGGGAATGGTCCACTTTCCATCTGCGCCTTTTACGGGATTCGCATAAACGCCATCCGTGACGATATGCACCGGGCTGCGCTTCACGAGCCAGGTGTGGCGATAGATGCCAGCGCCTTCATACCACCAACCCTCCATGTCGTCGGCGTCCACCTGCACTGCGATGGTGTTGATGTCATTCCCGTAGCGTGCCATCGGCGTGACATCAACGTAGATGGACGTGTAGCCGCAGAAATTATGAGCGACTTCCGTTCCGTTGAAATACACGGTGCAACGCGTGGCCACGCCGTCGAACTGCAACTCAAGATTTTTGCCGCGATCGGCGGAATCGAGCTTGAACGTCCGGCGATACCAGCCGAGGCCGCGCTGCCGGTAGCCTTCCTGCTTTTCCGCTTTTGGGTCGAATGCCTGCTCCACCGCCCAATCGTGCGGCAGATTGACCTCCCGCCAGTTCCGGTCATTAAACCCACGCGCCGCTGCGCCCCAGACGTGTCCGGCCTTTCCGCCGCTGTCCGTGAGGTTCGCGCCGTAAAGCCGGACGCCCTCGCCGCCGGGAAATGAATCGAGCGGAATGTCGCCGAGATGAAATTTCCAATTGGCGTCGAGCGAAAGCCGTTCACGCGGCGACTCGGCAGCGGCGAGTTGTGCGACGAACAGTGCGGCGCACGCGGCCAGCACAAACGAGCGAGCAAGAAGTCGGTGTATCATTTCAAAGTTATTAATAATTTTCCACGCGGCTAATACCAACTGCCTTCGGGTCTCGGAAGAATCCCAAAGGGATTCCAGCCCAAAGCCCAGGGTTGCGAGGAACGAACTACCCTGGGCCAACGGTCAAAATGTCATCAACCCTAACGGGGTTGTGTCGCCTGAGATCGAGCCAGCCACAACCCCGTTGGGGTTGACCAATCCATCCCCGAATTACCCAGGGTAGCTCGCAGGCTCGCAACCCTGGGCTGAAGGACACAATCCCTTTGGGATTGCCCTGAAACACCCGCCAACATTTGCGGCGATGACTCGGCACAAATGCCAACTCCGCATTTCAACCCGCTGCGGCTGGTCTTCGACACAGCCGCGCTCCCAACTCACGGCACGAATGGACGCGGCGTGCTGGGTTGCGCATTCACCGTCGTTGTCGCGGGCGGGAGGCCGTCGGCGGTTGCCGTCAATTTGATTTCGCCCGCATCCTTTGTGGATTGCACGATGATTTGTGCGAGGCCGTTGAACAAGCTGCGCGACCACGGCGAGGCGGTGGACTTGGCGATGATGTCCGCAGTCACGCTGGGATTCAACCCGCCGAGTGCGCCGCCGTTGCGACAGCAGACGGCGATGACGTTGTCGCCCACGTGGAGGAATTTCGTGATGTCAAAATCCGGCTTTGCATCCCAGTCGTGCGTCTCGCCGACAGACTTGCCGTTCACGAAATACCAGCCCTCGTCGTCGCAGCCGGCGAAATGAATCTGCACGCCCGGACCGCTCAGGTCTTCTTCCGTCAACGTGAGATGCGCGCGGTAAATCGCCGTGGTGTTTTCAGTCTTAATCGTGGCTTCGCCGTTTCCAGCTTTTACAACGTTCCAGGACGAGTCGTCAAAAGCGGGCGCGTATTCCGGCGCGGAATTATTCCGGCCGGGGAACGGCAATATTTTCCAGCGCCACTCGTTCAATGCGACATTGCGCACCGACCGGCCCGGCACAAACGTGTCGGGCTCATGGCAGCTCGGATCGCCGTTGCCGACGCCGATGATCTTGCCCGCGCCTTCAATAGCAAAGTTGATTTTGTTCTGCGCCACCGGCACGAACCGGCCCTGCGCATCGAACGCCGTCACACTGAATACCGCCACGTCCTCGCCGTCGGCGTTGATCGTCTTGCGATCGGGTGTGAGTTCAATTCTGGTGGCATCACCGGTCGTTTCGACTTTGGTTTCGGCGATGACCTTGCCGGCGGCGTCGAAACCTTTCGCGCTCAATGTTCCCGGCGCGTATTTCACTTTCCAAGTCAGCTTGGAGTTCCGCTTCATCGTCTTCCGGCCGAGCGAGTCACCATTCAGGAACAGTTCGACTTCCTTGCAGTTGCTCATCGCGTCCACGCGGAATTCGTGGCCTTCGCGACCCGGCCAGTTCCAATGCGGCAACAGGTGCAGCACGGTGTTCGTCGTCCACCAAGCCTGGTAGTAATAGAAGTTGTCCTTCGGGAAACCGCAGGTATCGAGAACGCCGAAGTGCGAATTGATGCACGGCCAGCCATACGGCGACGGCTCGCCGCGATAATCAAACCCCGTCCACACAAAACCGCCGGAAAGCCACGGGCGGTCGCCGAACCAGCTCCACCACGTCTCGGAGCTTGTCACCCACTGGTTTGGCGCTGCGTCGTAGGCCGCGACGTGTCCAAGTTCCCGGCTGCTTTCGTAAATGCCGCGCGTGCTGGTGGCGCTGGCTTGTTCCGTGCCGACGTTCGCCTGCTGCGGATGCTTGGCGTGATACTTGTCCATGTCCGGGCCGGGATGATAATTCCAGCCGCGCACCTCGATGACGCTGTTGATGCCGCCAACGGTGTCGCCCTGCGGCGCGGGATAGGTCACGGGCCGCGTGGGGTCGAGGCGCTTGACGTAGTTCTGCATCGAGCGCGCGGTGTTGCGGCCCTGATCGTTCCATTCCACGCTGCCCTCCTCATTGCAAACGCTCCAGATGATGATGCTCGGATGATTGCGGTCGCGGCGGATCATGACGTCCCACTTGCGCAGGTTCTCCGAATCGCTGCCGAGCAGCCGGTTCTCTTCCATGACCATCATGCCGAGCCGGTCGGACGCGTCGAGCAGCTCCGCCGTGGGTGGATTGTGCGAGGTGCGAATGCCATTGCAGCCGAACGTTTTCAACTGGTTGATGCGAAACGCCTGCAACGCATCGGGAATAGCCGCACCAACACCGGCGTGATCCTGGTGGTTGCAAACGCCGTAAATCGTGTAAGGCTTGCCGTTCAGCACGAAACCTTTGTCCGGGTCAAAGACGGCGGTGCGAATACCGAAGATGGTTTCCTTTTGATCCACCGTCTTGCCGTCCACCGAAACCGTGGTGATGAGCTTGTAGAGCTTGGGCGATTCCGGCGACCAGAGTACCGGCGACGAAACCTTCGATTGCAACTTCAGCGTGGCAGGCAATTCACCATCCACCTTTTGCGTTCCCTTGAACTTCGCAACGGATTTTCCGTCCGGAGAAATGATTTCGCAGTTCACGAGCGCGTTGACAGCGTTGGTGAGCGTGTTGAGCACATCGGCTTCGACATGGATGGCCGCCGCGCCCGTCGGCACGTTGTTTTTAAATTGGGAATAGACGAAAATCCCATCCGGCGCGATGGCCACCGGCGCGGTTTTCTCCAGCCA
>CAYUGC010000257.1:0-5317 GCA_964444085.1 uncultured Bifidobacteriaceae bacterium
CCGGAATAAACGCGGAAGAACACCAGCTTGCCCGCGTAAGGATCGGTCCAGAGCTTGAACGCGAGCGAGCAGAATTTTTCATGGTCGTTCGTCGGCACTTTGACGACGACGTCCGTGCCGAGTTCGTGACCTTCCGCACCTGGGATGTCAATCGGGCTGGGCAGATAATCAATGACCGCGTCCACCAAAACCTGCACGGCTTTTTTCTTGAACGCCGAACCGCAGAGGACAGGGACGAGTTCGATCTTGCAGGTGAGGCGGCGGATGGCCGCCTTGAGAATCGGCGCGGTGATGGGTTTTTCTTCCAGCACGAGTTCGGCGATGGAGTCGTCCTTGTTGGAGACGGCATCAATCAATTCCGCGAGTGCGGCCTTGGCGCGTTCCTGGTCGGCGGGAGCGATTTCGCGGATTTCGTAATTGAGACCTTCGTTCGCTTCGGTCGGGCCCCAATAAATCGTCTTCTGGTTGACGACGTCAATGACGCCTTCAAAACCGCCTTCGACGGGGCGGCCTTCCGCCTCGACCGGTCCCTGGCCCAACGGCAGGAAAATCGGGAACGCATACGCCTTGAGCTTCGTGCGCATGTCATTCAGCGCATTTTCAAAATTCGCGCCCATGCGGTCCATCTTGTTGACGAACGCGATGCGCGGAACATTGTATTTCGTCGCCTGCCGCCAGACGGTTTCGGATTGCGGCTGCACGCCGGCAACGCCGCAGAACACGGCGACCGCGCCGTCGAGCACGCGCATGGAGCGCTCGACTTCGGCGGTGAAATCCACGTGGCCGGGCGTGTCAATGATGTTGATGCGGTGGGGAACGTTGTTGAACGCCTTGTAAATTTGGTCTTCGCCGGCCTTGGCGCATTTCTGCGTCCAGAAGCAGGTGACGGCGGCGGACGTGATCGTGATGCCGCGTTCCTTTTCCTGCTCCATCCAGTCGGTCACGGTGTTGCCGTCATCCACGTCGCCGATCTTGTGGATGAGTCCGGTATAAAACAAAATACGCTCGGTCGTTGTCGTCTTGCCGGCATCAATGTGCGCGGCGATACCGATGTTGCGGGTGCGTTCGAGGGTGTATTCGCGGGTGGGCGAATTCGGGGATTTGACTTCAGCGCTCATAAAATTTCAAAAATTCAGTTAAATTCAATCTGGTCTGGGAACAAAAAACGCCCCGGACGATTTCCGTCGGGGCGTTGTTGGAAAACTTTCTACCAACGGAAATGCGCAAAAGCTTTGTTGGCCTGCGCCATCTTATGAACTTCGTCACGCTTGCGGATGGCGTTGCCCTGGCCCTGGAAGGCTTCCAGGATTTCGGTCGCGAGGGCGGCCTTCATCGGCATGCCTTTTTTGGCGTCGGCGAAATCCACAATCCAGCGGAGCGCAAGCGCGTTCTGGCGGTCGGTCGGGATTTCGAGGGGCACCTGATAGGTGGCGCCGCCGACGCGGCGGGCCTTGGTCTCGATGCGCGGCTTGGCGTTGTCCACGGCGCGCTGGAGGATTTCAATCGGGCTGCTCGCCGGATTTTTTTCCGAGATGGTGTCGAACGCGCCGTAAACGATGCGTTCCGCGGTGCTCTTTTTGCCGGAGCACATCACGGTGTTGACGAGGCGGGCGACCAGCGTGTTCTGGTATTTGCCGTCCTTGGCGAGGGGCCGTTTGGTAGCTTGACGTCTGCGGGACATGATTATTTATTCCTTAAAATTATTTCGCGGCGGGTTTCGCGGCCTTGGGTTTCTTCACGCCGTATTTGGAGCGGCTCACGCGGCGCTTTTCCACGCCGGCGGCGTCGAGCGTGCCACGCACGATGTGATAGCGCACACCGGGCAAATCCTTCACACGGCCACCGCGCACGAGCACGATGCTATGTTCCTGCAAATTATGTCCTTCGTCCGGGATGTAGGCGATGATCTCGTAGCCGTTCGTCAAGCGAACCTTGGCCACTTTGCGCATCGCGGAGTTGGGCTTCTTCGGCGTACGGGTCATCACTTGGATGCACACGCCACGACGAAACGGTGAGTTTTCCAAGGCAGGCGACTTGGATTTATACTTAACTTTATTGCGGCCCTTGCGGACCAATTGATTGATTGTCGGCATTTGCGTTAAAAATCGCGGTAAAAACCACCGTTTCAGTTTTTAGAGAAACGGAGCGCGGAATATAACAAAGCCATTGACGGTAGCAACACTATTTTCCGATTTTTTGGAATGTTCCGGCCAAGCCGGCCAATCCCGCCTTGAATTTTTGCCGGCCAACCGTTAATCCGCCGGCCAGGCGGGCGTTTTTTTCAGTCCTCCTCGCTTGGTTCTGCGCCGGCCAAATTCTGCTGGCCGCCGCCGATTATAAACAGGTGACCATCACGGACGGCACCAACTTTATCCGCGTGCGCCTGTCGCTGAACGAAGTGCTGACGCCGGACGGCGCGCCGCGCAAAGCGGGAAACGCCAAGTCGAAAGAAATGTTTTTTTATGATTTCAACCGCGCGAACGCCGCGTTCCGGTTGGGCATCATCCATGCCTTTGGCCTCGCCTCGCAGCCGCATAACGAGGACATCCGGAAAATCCTCGGCAAGATTTTGGAGACAGCGACGAAACCTTAATTCGGTAGGGCAAAGCTGCCGCTTTGCCTGTTTATGCAACGATAATCAAATGAATGTACGGCGGAGCGGCGGCTCCACCCTGCCATTTCTGTGCTAATTTTTCTTCCGCCGCCAGCCGGCGATGAACATGCCGTTGCCGTCCAAGTCCTGCGGCCACACCATCACTTGCGATGCCTTCTCGACGGTGCGCTCCTGAAATTTGATGGCATCCCAGATGAGCGGCTCGAAATCTGCGGCGAATTTGGAATTAAAATCCTCCACCACGCCAGTCGTCTCCGCGCGCGTCAAGGTGCAAACGGAAAAAATCAATTTGCCGCCCGGCTTCACGCTCGGCACGACGTTCGTGAGCAGCTTCTTCTGGATTTCCGAAAGCTCGCGCACATCATTCGGCTCCGTCGTCCAGCGCGCCTGCGGATTGCGCTGCCACGTTCCGATGCCGCTGCATGGCGCATCCACGAGCACGCCGTCAAACTTGGTTTTCGTCGGCAGCTTCGCGCCGCCGTCCCAGTGCGCCGAGCGATAGTTGAACACTTTCGCCCGGCCGGCGCGGCGTTTGAGTTTGGTCAACCGCCATTCCGCGCGGTCGCTGGCCCAGAGCATTCCTTTGTTCTGCATCAAGTCGGACAAGTGCAGCGTCTTGCCGCCTTCGCCCGCGCAGGTGTCCCACCACGTCTCGCCCGGCTGCGGCGCGCAGAGCATGCCGACGACCTGTGACGCGATGTCCTGGATCTCAAATTCGCCCGCGTGAAATTCCGGCGTCTTGAACAGATCCTCCTCGCCACGATACAAAATCGCCTACGGCAGCAGCGGACTCACATCCGCCGCGAACAACGTCCGTGCCAGCGCATCCGCCGTGCCGCGCTTGGCGCGCAACCACAATTTCGGCTCGCGTTGCAACGAGAGCAGCCATTCATCGGTGACGTCCATTTCCGCCGCCGCCCACGCGGGCACGGCTTTCTCGCGCAGTTCAGCCAATGGGACGCTGGCGTTGTCCGCCTGAAAACGCTGATTCAAGCGGATGGCAAAACGCATCTTGTTTTCCACGCCGCGTTCCTCGCGCAGCCAGACGTGCCAGCGGTAATACAGAAAAACGGTCTTGGCGACCTCCGTCGCATCGAAGGGCGCGAGGTCTTTGATCTGCTTGAGCACCTCGCGCAACGCCGCGTCCGCCGGTTTATCCTTGCCGGTTTTGCGGATCACTTCCGCCGCGATGGCTTGAACATCATGAATCATGTCCCGCAGCATACGCGATTGGACGGTGACAGCACAACGCGGATGGAACGCCGGTCTTTAGACCGGCAAGTTAGCAAAACATCAACAAGCCGGTCTGAAGACCGGCGTTCCGTCTGGAATCACCAACCGGCCATATTCATCGCGAAACCTCGCGTTGCTGAAAGGCCATTGCTCCCTTGCGGCGCAGAGTTTGGCCTTAACCGGATTGTTCTCAATATATCGAACGGCTGTCTTTTCCTGCGCCTCATCACGCATGAACGTATCCCAATATTCCCGCTGCCAAAAGGAGCGGAGCGCCGAACTTCGGTTCGGCTTGGTGGTGTTGACTGCAAGAACGGGCCGATCTGAAGATCGGCGTTCCGTCCGCAACAGTGCCAGTGATTTGGCGGAGATGAACTTTTTCCACAACGCCACCAGTTTCCAAAGCGGTTTATTCCAGACATGCACCAGAACATGAACGTGATTCGGCATCACCCCCCACGCGAGGAGTTCGTAGGATTTATTGTGTTCATGAAGCAAAGCCGCTTGTGCCATCGTTGCGATTCGCAGGTCACGCAAATGACACTCACCAACGCCGCGATCCAGATACTCCTCCAGCTTCGTGCGTTTCTGGCGGTCGTCTTCGATCTTCAACAAATGTTCCCACTCGCCTCGTCGAGATTCCGGCATGGAATCCGCGAGGCGAAAGGTGACGAACTGGACCAGACTGGGAAAATCACAGTGCGGCAGATAGCCGCGCTCATGCCAGCCAAGAAAACCGAGGGCGCGCTCTTCTTTTGTGAGTGAGCGCGCCCAGCGATTCTTTTCCACAACCAAATCGCGCAGGTATTCGCGTTTGGTCTGCGGTTTTATTTCGGAACGCCGATCTTCAGATCGGCTTGTTGTTATTGATTTTACTTTGGAACTGGCCGAACTGAAGTTCGGCGTTCCCTCACGCCTTTGCGACCAACTGGCGCAACACATACGGCAAAATGCCGCCGTGCTGGTAGTAGTCAATTTCGATGGGCGTATCAATGCGGCAGCGGACGGCGACATTTTCCACCGAGCCATCCTTGCGCGTGATCTTCAGCGTGAGGTCCTGCTGCGGCTTGATGTTCGCGTCGAGGCCCACGATGTCGTAGGTCTCGGTGCCGTCGAGCTTCAGGCTGTGCGCGGTGGTGCCTTCCTTGAATTGCAGTGGCAGCACGCCCATGCCGACGAGGTTGCTGCGGTGGATGCGCTCGAAGCTCTGCGCCACCACGGCTTTCACGCCGAGGAGGTTCGTGCCTTTGGCGGCCCAGTCGCGCGAGGAACCGGTGCCGTATTCCTGTCCGGCGATGATGACCAGCGGCGTTTTCTCCGCCTGATATTTCATCGAGGCGTCGTAGATGCTGACCTGTTCGCCGGAGGGCTGCAACTTGGTCACGCCGCCTTCCACCCCGGGCACCATGAGGTTTTTGATGCGGACGTTGGCGAACGTGCCGCGCGTCATCACGCGGTCGTTGCCGCGCC
>CAYUGC010000258.1:0-5266 GCA_964444085.1 uncultured Bifidobacteriaceae bacterium
ATTCATGGCTGGCCTCCAGGATCACGGTCTTGGCTTCGCTGTAGAGTTTCAGCCGCACGTTGCGCACGTAGGCGTCCAATGCACCGGCACCGTTCTGTTTCAGGTCGCCTAGCTGATCGGCCAGCGCCACGATGGGTTGCACCTCGGCTTGCGCCTTGAGCGTCTCGATCTCCACGGCGCGCTTGGATTGCACGATTTTCTGGTCTGCGCTCGCCTGCGAAAGGCTGATGCTGGAGGAAACTTCGTTGTAAGCGGTGTTGATCGCCGCGAGTGCCGATTCAACCTCCGGCGGCGGGTCTATGCCGGTGATGAGCGAGGCGTCGAGCGCGATGCCGTAGCGCGCGGCCGACCCGGCGCATTCCTTGTCCATGTGGTCGTTGATGTCGGAGAGATTTTTGCGCAGGTCGTTGATGGATATGCCGGTGACGGCGGTGGCGGCGAGATTATGCAGCGCCTGCGGGTCGCCGGTCCTGGCATTGGCAGGGGCCTCGAAGTTGGCGATGCGTTCGCGGAGGACGGAAACGAAATAGCCCATGACGTGGACGATGGGATGTTTTACGCCGAAGAGATAGGCGTAAAGGTTGCGCTCGGAAACGTGCCAGCGGATCTGGCCTTTCAAGCCGGTATTGAGCTGATCCTTGGTGACGGCTTCAAGCATGCTGCCCTGATAATTGGCGTCGGCATTTTCCGGGTCGGTGGCCATGTTGATAGTCTGGGTGGCGACGGAGATTTTATAGACCTTTTCCCACGGCCATTTGAAATAGGGCCCGCCCGGCGGGATGACGCGCACCTGGGGATAGTTGTAGCGCTCCTTTTCCTCGGCATCGAGCGTGGCGGCGATGGGGTCCTGCGAGGTGGTGGCGTCCCCCACCCTTTCGGCGCGGCCGAAGCTGGTCTTCACGGCGCGCTCGTTCTGGTTGACGGTGTAAAAGCCGGCGGCGAGATAGCGAACGAGGAACCAGACGACCAATCCCACCACACAACCGAAGAATATAGATCCCATAAGTGATTTAGTTTCAATGCTAATAACCGTGCCGGGAAAAATTAACAAGCAAAAAGCCGCCCCGGAGGCCCGGAGCGGCTTGGAAACTTATATTGGCAGAGCGACGTGGCTGCCCGCCGGAAATGAGGTTGCTGCGGAGCGCCGCAACCCTACCCACCCGGGCTGTTTTCAAGTCTCCAGCTTTATTGAATCAATCCTTTTCGCCCGCCTGCCGCAACAAATCCAGCGGTTCACGCAGAGGAGGCTTAACGAAGTCAGAAACAAGGCGGCGGTGGCGGGTTCCGGCACCGCGGCAATGGTCGAAATGGCGCCGGAGAATGAAGTGGAGGTTGTCCCGGTATTGCCGGCAAAGAGGCTGCCCAGCGTGGGACTGAAGCCGGAGAATTGGAAGGTCAGATTCAGGTTGCCACTCCCGCCGGCGGCCAAGGCCAGCAGATCCGCATTGGCCCCGGCATAGGTCAGGCCAGTCAGATTCAGGGACAAGGAATCGCCCACGCCGCCCTGACCATTGGACAGGAGATGCATCGGGGACCAGGCGAGGTTGCCAGTCAGGGTGTTCGTCCCGTCAGAGATGTTCAATTGCCCGCCGCCGATCACCGGGGCTTGCTCGTTGGTCAGGCTTCCGCCCGTGGCGGCCGTCAGGCCGGCCAGATCAACCGCCCAAGGCGCACCGGTGATCCAGCCATTCAGTCCCGCGTCGGTGCCGGTAAAGGTGAATTGCGGCGTGAGGCTGGAACCGGCCACCGGGTTGAGTTGAAAGCTGTCGCCATTGGCATTGAACTGGACATTATTGATGCCCACAAAGTTTAAGCTGCCCTGACCGCAGGCGCTCCAGCCGGTCAATCCGGCAACGAGAGCAGCCAGGGCGATGATGAATTTCATAATAGTTTTAGAGCGGGAATGAATCAGCGGTTTTAGCGATGGAGATGAGCCTAGTGCGGCGCGGGTTCAGCGGCTATCAGGTGTAACCCCCATCTCGCCCCTGGCCATGACGGCTGAGTTTTGCCGGCGACGTCCCGGCGGCAGCGGGAAAATTAAAAAGCCGCCCCGGTGACCCGGGGCGGCTTTGAATTTATTGGTAGGGCGGCGATTCTGCGCCGCCTTTTGGCAGACCCGCAGGTCTGCCCTACCACGGTTGAATCATTTCTTCTTCACGACCTTCGCCTTGCGCTTCTCTTCGATCGCGGCTTGCGCGGCGGCGAGACGGGCCACCGGCACGCGGAACGGCGAGCAGGAAACGTAGGTCAAACCGGCGCGATGGCAGAACTTCACGGAATCGGGGTCGCCGCCGTGTTCGCCGCAGATGCCGAGCTTGATGCCGGGACGGGTCTTGTTGCCCTTCGCAGCGGCAATCTCGATGAGCTGGCCGACGCCGGTCTGGTCAATCGAGGCGAACGGATTCTTCTTCACAATCTCGTTCTCGGTGTAGGCACCGAGGAAGGAACCGGAATCGTCGCGGCTCATGCCGAGGCAGGTCTGCGTGAGGTCGTTCGTGCCGAAGCTGAAGAACTCCGCCGTCTGCGCGATCTCGTCCGCCGTGAGCGCACCGCGCGGGACTTCGATCATCGTGCCGACGCTGTAGGTGAATTTCACTTTCTTTTCCTTCATCACCAGCGCGGCGGTTTCGTGAACGATGGCGACCTGGAGGTCGAGCTCCTTCTTGAAGCCGACGAGCGGGATCATGACTTCGGGCTTGGGCTTGAAGCCGGCCTTCTGCGCATCCGCCGCCGCTTCGAACACGGCGCGCGATTGCATGCGGGTGATTTCGGGATACTTGATGCCGAGGCGGCAGCCGCGGAAACCGAGCATCGGATTGAACTCGTGCAGATCGTGCACGCGGTTGGTGATGCGCTCGACGGGGATGTTCATCTTGCGCGCGAGATCCATCTGCGCCTCCTTGGTATTGGGCAGGAACTCATGGAGCGGCGGGTCGAGGAAACGGATGGTGGCCGGATAACCTTTCAGCGCCTTAAAGATGCCGAAGAAGTCTTCGCGCTGATACGGGAGCAGCTTGGCGAGCGCTTCTTCGCGGGCTTCCAGCGTGTCGGCGAGAATCATCTCGCGCATCGCATCAATGCGGTTGCCTTCGAAGAACATGTGTTCCGTGCGGGTCAGACCGATGCCCACCGCGCCAAACGCGACGGCGTTGCTGGTCTGCTCCGGCGTGTCGGCGTTCGTGCGAACGGAGAGGCGCGTGAACTGCGAGCACCACTTCATGAGCTGGTTGTAATTCTTGAACTTCTCGGTGGCCTGCGCGGCTTTGTCGCCGTGCAGCAAACCGGAGATGATTTCGGACGGCGCGGTCTTGACTTCGCCCGCATAGACCGTGCCGGCGGTGCCGTCAATGGAAAGGTATTCGCCTTCCTTGAAGGTCTGGCCGCTGATGGTGACGGTCTGCTTGTCGTAATCCACATGGACGGCGGCCGCGCCGCACACGCAAACCTTGCCCATCTGGCGGGCGACGAGCGCCGCGTGCGAAGAGACCCCACCGCGAGCGGTGAGAATGCCTTCCGCCGCAATCATGCCGCGCAAATCTTCCGGGGAGGTTTCGACGCGGACGAGGAGAACTTTCTCGCCCTTCTTTTCAGCCTCAACCGCGCGTTCGGCGTTGAGATAGATTTTGCCGGAAGCGGCACCCGGACCCGCCGGCAAACCGGTGGCGATGATGGTGGCCTTCTTGACTTCGGCCAAATCAAAGATCGGCGCGAGCAATTGATCGAGCTGGTCGGCCGGATTGCGCATCACGGCGGTTTCGGCATCAATCAATTTTTCCTTCACCATGTCGGCGGCGAACTTGAGCGCGGCGGCGGCGGTGCGCTTGCCGTTGCGCGTCTGGAGCATGAACAGCTTGCCGCTCTGGACGGTGAATTCAATGTCCTGCACGTCCTTGAAATGTTTTTCCAAGGTCTTGCGCACGGCCATGAGTTCCGCGTAGCTCTTGGGCATTTCGTCCTTGAGCTTGAGCACGGGTTCGGGCGTGCGCACGCCGGCGACCACGTCTTCGCCCTGCGCGTTGATGAGGAATTCGCCGTAGAATTCGTTCGTGCCGTTCGCCGGATTGCGCGTGAACGCCACGCCGGAACCGGAATCGTTGCCGGTGTTGCCGAACACCATGGCCTGCACGTTGACGGCGGTGCCCCATTCCGTCGGGATGTTATATTTGCGGCGATAAACGCTGGCGCGGTCGTTCATCCAGGAACCGAACACGGCGCCGGCGGCACCGCGAAGCTGGTCCCACGGGCTGTTCGGAAACACCTTGCCGGTGCGATCCTTGACGAGCGCCTTGAAACGCTTGACGAGTTCCGCCTGATCTTCGGCGGTCAAATCGGAATCAACGATGTCCTTGTGATACTTCTCGTGCTTGAACTCGTGGATGATGGTTTCAAACGGCTCGTGGTCTTCGCCTTCGCGCTTCTGCACGCCGAGGACGACGTCGCCATACATCTGGATGAAGCGGCGGTAGCAATCCCACGCGAAGCGCGGATTCTTGGTGGTGTCCGCCAGCGCGATGACCGACTGGTCGTTCAAGCCGAGGTTCAAAATCGTGTCCATCATGCCGGGCATGGAATCGCGCGCACCGGAGCGCACGGCCACGAGGAGCGGCATTCCGCTGGTCGCGCCGAATTTCGTGCCCATGATTTTTTCCATGTTGGCGACGCCGGCTTCCATCTGGGCTTGCAGCACGGACGGGTAGGTTTTCTTGTGCGCGTAGAAGTAGGTGCAGACTTCCGTGGTGATGGTGAAACCGGGAGGCACGGGCAAACCGATGCGGGTCATCTCCGCGAGGTTTGCGCCCTTGCCGCCGAGGAGCGGCTTCATCGAGCCGTCGCCGTCGGCTTTTTTGTTGCCCCAGGTATAGACGTATTTGGTGGATTTAGCTTTGGCCATAAATTCAGTGATGTGTCGGTTTGTTTATTCGTGAAAACGAGGAACTAAAATAGCAAACCGGTTTTAAGAGTCAATGAAACTGGCGCCCCGGCGGCGGACAATTCTCCGGCAACAGGCCAGGCTCCGTCAGGAGCGACAGCATCTCCAATTTGGTGGGGCGGATGGCGCAGCGCAGCGTCTGCACCACCCGCCCCGATCCGCTTGGGGCCAAGGTTGATGAAAACTGTCACAGGTCGTTTTTTGTGTGCTTTGTCGTGATTTGGCACGATTTGGCGCGTTTTGGCGTTTTTGTCACTGGCTTTTTGTGTGCGCCGGCGGCGGCGAGTCGCGCACGATTTGACGATGGCGTAATTTCATGAGCTACAAGCAGGTTTC
>CAYUGC010000259.1:0-5260 GCA_964444085.1 uncultured Bifidobacteriaceae bacterium
TCATCATCCTTGGCGGCGGCGCGATTGCGTGCGAGTTCGCGCAGTTCTTCGCGCGCTTCGGCGTCAAGGTGACTTTGATTCAGCGCAGTGAAAATCTGTTGAAGGAGTTCGATCTGGATGCGGGGGCGGAAATCGCCAAGGTTTTCCGCCGCGAGGGTATGCAGGTTTTCACCGGCACCAAACTCGTGGGCGCGAAGTGCAAAGGGAAATTAAAATCCGTTTCTTTTGAGCAGGGCGGGAAGACGATTTTCGTTGCCGCCGAGGAGGTTTTGTTCGCGCTGGGTCGCGTGCCGAACACGGCTTCGCTCAATCTGGAAAATGCCGGCGTGAAAATGGAGCAGGGGCGCATCATCACGAACGCCAGGATGCAGACGAGCGCGCCGCACATCTTTGCGGCGGGCGACTGCACCGGGCCGCATGAAATCGTCCACATCGCCGTGACGCAGGGCGAAACGGCCGCGCATAACATTGTGAAACCGAAGTCGCCGCGCCGGATGGATTATCGCCTGCTGATTTCCGTGGTGTTCACCGAGCCGCAGGTGGCGACGGTCGGCTTAACGGAAAAGGAAGCGAAGGCGCGTGGTATAAAATTTCTCGCGGCGAGTTATCCGTTCAATGACCACGGCAAATCGCTCATCATGGAGGCAAAGGACGGTTTCGTGAAACTGCTGGCGAATCCCAAGACCGGCGAAATCCTCGGCGGCGCGTGCGTCGGCCCGGTCGGCGGTGAACTTATCCACGAGATCGTCGCGGCGATGGTGAAGCGGATGACGGTTCACGAACTCGCCGCGATGCCGCATTACCATCCGACACTCGCGGAAATCTGGACGTATCCGGCGGAAGAACTGGCGGAGAAAGTTCAACAGTAACGGCAGTGTTGCAGCGCCACCCAAAACGGGGTTGGCCGGCAGGTCAGTCCGACCAATGGTCTACGAAATCTTTTGCAGCACTTCTTCCGGCTTGAAGCCGTGGAGCAGGATGCTCTTGTGCCGTGACGTGTGGCCGCGAATCAATTCCACCTTGCCGCGCGAACAGTCCAGCTTGTCCGCCAGAAATTCCACGAGCGACTGATTGGCCGCCGCGTCCACGGGCGGCGCGGTGACCTTGATTTTCAATTCGTTGCCGAGCGGTGCGCCGATTTCATTCTTGGAGGCGCGCGGCTGGAGCTTCACGGAAAGCAAAGTGCCGCCAGCGGTTTCTTTGAGAAAGGTCGCGGGCGGCACGTTGCAAAATGGGGAAAAGTTATTTGTCTTCCGGGTTCACGAGCTTGAACACCAGCGCGGCCAGCGCACCCGCCCCGAGGTTGGCGATAAAATAAAGCCACAGGTTGCCCGCATCCACCAGGTGCATCCGCGTGATGCCCACGGCGACGGCGGGATTGAACGCGCCGCCGGAGATGCCGCCGAGCGCGAACGCCATTGTCATCACGGTGAAGCCGATGGCGAGGCCGTAGTTGGAATTGCCCGCCGTGGCCTTGGCGGTGGCGACGTTCAGCACGACGTAGCACAGCGCGAACGTGCCGACGAGTTCGGCGATAAGCGCGGGAACGATCTTGATTTCCATCGGCGTGACGGTCGGATGGCCTTTGAGGCAGAGCACGCCGGCGGCTGCCACCAGGGCGGCGAGAATCTTGGCCGCGATGTAAAATGGAACATCACCGGCGGCGCAGCGGCCGCGCAGCCAGACGGCGAGCGTCACGGCGGGATTGTAGTGGCCGCCGGAAACGTGGCCGCCGGCATACACCATGATCATCAGCGCGGAGCCGATGGCCAGCGGCGCGAGCGCGCCCGCGCCGGGCGCAACGACCGTCATGCCGACGGTGAGGACGAGAAAGAACGTGCCGATGAATTCAACCAGATATTTTTTCATAATCAGTTTTTTGCGGGCAGAAGATTAAGCGGACTGTTCGCGGCTTGCGAGCGCAAAACTTCAGCCGATGGCCAGGAGTTCCACCTCAAAAATCAAAGTGGCGTTCGGCGGAATCGCGCCGGGATAGCCGGCGCGGCCGTAGGCGAGCTCGGGCGGGATGGTCAGCTTCACTTTGTCCCCGATTTTCATCTGCGCGACGCCGAGATCCCAGCCGGCGATGACTTCGCCCGCGCCGAGCGTGAAGCTGAACGGCTCGTCGCGATCCACGGAACTGTCGAACTTCTTGCCGTCGGTGAACGTGCCGGTGTAGTGGACGGTCACAGCATCGCCTTTTTGGGGAGTCGCGCCGGTGCCGTTCGTGATTTTTTCGATCTTCAATTCAAGTTGAGCCATGCGGGATTTTCCCCGGACGGCGGCGGCGCGTCAACAAGCGTTTGCGCGGGGAACCAAAGTGGTCACTTGGGAGATTTTTTCCAGCAGCCGGCGGATGGCTTCGGCGGCGGAGTAGGAATCACGTCCCGGTTGAAGAAAATCAACAATGTTCGCGACCTCGTTGCCGGCGGTGATGAGCGGCAAATCCGGTTCCTCGCCGGAGCGAAATTGCGTGAGGCCGATGGTGGCGGTCAGGCCGTTGCAGACGCACTGGCGGCCTTCGGTTTCGCTGGCCGCGCCGCCTTTGCGGACGTAATCCTCGACCGGCTCGGCGGGACAACGGTAGCCGAGCGTGCCGTCTTCCTTGCGATAAACGTGACGGAGATAACCGAGGTCGCAGAGGCGGATGCGCTTGGCGTTTTGGGCGGCGTCCGAGGCCGTGCCGGCCAACTGAACGACCTTGAACGGGAAACCCGTCGGCGAGGCGAGCGGGTCGGTGAAGACACCGGCCTTGCCGGCGCGGCTCAATTGGATGACTTGTTGCTTGAGGTCGGGCCGGATGCCGGACTCTTCGCAAAATGCGAAGGCGGTGCCGACCTGGATGCCCGCCGCGCCGAGCTGCCGCGCTTCGGCAAATTTGTCCGGCGAGCCATATGAGCCGGCCAGCCAGAACGGCAGGCCGAGTTCGCGGATTTTCACCAGATCCGGCACGTCGCGCAGGCTGTAAATCGGTTCGCCGGTCGCGCTCAACTGCATCGCGCCGCGCGGCGGGGCGTTGTGGCCGCCGGCGGTTTCGCCCTCGACGACAAAGCCGTCCACGACGCCATTGGATTTGCGCGCGAGTGTAATGGCCAGCGTGGCCGACGCGACGATGCCGAGAAAAAATGGGCGTTTCAACGCCGGCGCGGAGCCGCCGCAAAATGCCGCCGGGTCGAACCGGTTGAAAAATTCCTCGCCGGGCAGCGCGCCTTCAACATCAATCTTCAGCTCCACCGCCTCGCCCTTGGCCAGCTTGTCCAGAATGCCGGGAATCGTGCGCGGAATGCCCGCGCCCATCAGCACATAATCCACGCCGGCGAGCATCGCGCCGAAGATCGAGGGCAGCGTGGGCAATTGGATTTTTTCCAAAAAGTTGATGCCCACCACGCCGGCGTGGCCTTCCTTCGCGAGAAAGACTTCCACGAAATTGGCGAGCACGGTCAGCGCCACGAAGTCCGGGCCGGGGTTGATCGTGGGCATGGTCACGGCCTTGAACGGCACGTTGTCCGCCTTGCCGCCGGGGATGAAATATTCCGCGAGTGCGCGTTCCGCGACGCCGGGGACGGGGAAATTTGCCAGCGCGCGCCGGATCTGGCCACCGGGGTCGCCGGTTTGCAGGCGGCGCGTGAGGATGCACGCGAGCGCGGTGCCGGAGACGACGCCGAGCTGGCCGGTCTGCGAAACGGCGCGGGCAAGGCGCCAATCAGAGACGCCGGCGCCCATTCCGCCCTGAATAATTAAAGGATGTGACATGATTATCTGACCAACACGGCTCCCCGCTGACGGGGCTGTTGCGATTGAGCGTCAGGAAAACAAACCGGACGACCTAAAAACGTCTCCGGCGGAGAGTCTGATGAAAACAAGCGCACCTAGACCCTAATTCGCCAGCGGCATAAAGGCAAGCATCCATTATGGATTTGGCCGGAAACAAAATTGTTTTCCCGAACAAAAAAAAGGCGCGCGGCCGGAGCCGCGCGCCTTTGGAATCCATTACGATTCACACATTGTAAGTGCTGCTGCTGGTCGTGCCGCCGCGGCCGGTCCAGTTCGTGTGGAAGAACTCGCCGCGCGGCTTGTCCACGCGCTCGTAGGTGTGCGCGCCGAAGTAATCGCGCTGCGCCTGGAGCAGATTCGCCGGCAGCACGGCGGAGCGGTATTGATCGTAAAAATTCAGCGCCGTGCTGAACGCCGGCGCGGGAATGCCGCGTTGCGCCGCCGTGGCGACGACCTTGCGCCAGCCTTTCTGCGACTTCTTGATTTCGCCGCGGAAATAATCGTCGAGCAGCAGGTTCGCGAGCTTGGGATTCTTGTCGTAGGCTTCCTTGATCTTGCTGAGGAACGCGCTGCGGATGATGCAGCCGCCGCGCCACATCAGCGCGATGCCGCCGTAGTTGAGGTTCCAGCCGTATTGCTTGCCGGCCTCGCGCATGAGCATGTAACCCTGCGCGTAGCTGACGATCTTCGAGGCGTAGAGCGCGCTCATGATGTCAGCGATGAACGCCTTTTTCTTTTCGGGATTCGCCGCGATGCTCGTGAGGGCTGGGCGCGGGCCTTTCAATTTCTTCGCCGCCTTCACGCGTTCGTCCTTCAATGCGGAAATGCAGCGGGAGAAAACCGCTTCCGCCATCAGCGTGATCGGAATACCGAGATCCTGCGAATTGATGACCGTCCATTTGCCCGTGCCTTTCTGGCCGGCGGTGTCGAGAATCTTGTCCACGAGCGGCAAACCGTCTGTGTCCTTGGTGCCGAGAATGTCGCGGCTGATCTCGATGAGGTAGCTGTCGAGTTCGCCCTTGTTCCATTCGGCGAAAACCTGGTGCATTTCGTCGGCGCTCATGCCGAGGCCGTTTTTCATGATGTTGTAGGCCTCGCAGATGAGTTGCATGTCGCCGTATTCGATGCCGTTATGGACCATCTTGACGTAATGGCCCGCGCCGTTTTCGCCGACCCAGTCGCAGCAGGGTGTGCCGCCGTCCACCTTCGCGGACACGGCCTGGAAAATATCCTTCACGAACGGCCACGCGGCGGGCGAGCCGCCGGGCATGATGCTCGGGCCGTTGCGCGCGCCCTCCTCGCCGCCGCTCACGCCGGTGCCGACGTAGAGCAGACCTTTGCTCTCGACGTATTTCGTGCGGCGGTTGGTGTCGTCGAACAGCGAGTTGCCGCCGTCAATGATGATGTCACCGGCTTCGAGGTGTGGCAGAAGCTGCTCGATGAATTCATCCACCGGCTTGCCGGCCTTGACCAGCATCATCACGCG
>CAYUGC010000260.1:0-5242 GCA_964444085.1 uncultured Bifidobacteriaceae bacterium
ATGTATTTTCTCGCGCGACGCTGGACGGGCAACAACTTCGCCGCCGCGTTTGCGGGAACGGCCTTTGCCATCAACGGCTTCACGCTCAACCTCCTCATGTGGCCGAGCCACATCGCGACGTTCAGTTGGCTGCCGTGGATGATTCTCGCGACGGAACTCGCCTGGCGCGAAGGCGGACAAAAAATCATTTTCGCGAGCATCATCGGCACATTGCAGATGCTCGCCGGCGGACCGGAAACCATTTTTGTGACCTGGCTCATTGCTTCCGCGTTGTGGCTGCAGCAATTCATCGCTGGTAGCGGCAACGCCTCGTCGCCAAACCTTTCTGCGTCGGGTGCGTCGCACCCACGCACCGCTATGCTCTGGCGTTTTCCGCTCGTCGTGGCGCTGGTGGTGGCATTGAGCGCGGCGCAGCTTTTGCCGTTTCTGGACCTGGTCGCCCACGCGCAACGCGCGACCGGCTACACGGATTTGCGCTGGTCGCTGCCCGGTTTCGGCTTGGCAAACTTTCTCGTGCCGATGGCGTTTGGCTCGACGGTGACGGAAGGAATCTTCTTTCAACACGGACAATACTGGACTTCGTCGTATTACCTCGGCCTCGGCGCGCTTTGGCTCGCGTTGCTGGCGGCCATCTCCCTCCGCGAACGCCGCATGTGGCTGCTCGCCTCCATCGCCGTCATCGGACTGCTTTGCGCGCTCGGCGAAAACACGCCGTTTTATCCACTGCTCCGCAAAATAATTCCGCAGCTGAGCTTCATCACGTATCCGGTGAAATTCATCATGATTGTGGTCTTCGCCACGCCGCTGCTCGCGGCGTTCGCGCTGGCAAATCTGGAAACGATTCAAAAGAAAATCCTGCCTCTGGGTTTGGCTTTACTGGCGCTGATTTTCGGCATCGTCGCCTGGACGCAGTTCGCGCCGCTGCCCGGCGACGATTCGCGGCTTGCTTTGATATGCGGCTGGTCGCGCGCCGGCTTTCTGCTGCTGACCGGCGGCATTTTGTTTACACTGACACGGAGCGCGAAAACTCCCCTGCTCCGTTTCGCGCCAATGCTGTTGCTCCTGATTGCATGGGCGGATGTCTTCACCCACGAGCCGACGCAAAACCCGACGGTATCGCCAAATGTTTTTGAGCTGAACCTCGCGCGAACCAAGCTGGCGATGAACCCGCAGCCGGAACTCGGTGGTTCTCGCGCGATGCTTTCGCCAGCGGCGGCGCTGGAACTCACGCGCTTCGCCATGAGCGATCCCAAATACAACCTGCTCGCCAAGCGGCTTGGCTACTGCGCCAACATCAACCTGCTGGACGGCGTGCCAAAAGTGGACGGCTTTTTCTCACTGATGCCGCGCGAATTCGACAACCTGCTGACGACCATTTACAGCGTGACCAACGCCAATTACACGCGACTGGAAGATTTCTTGGGCGTTTCGCAAACCACCGCATCGAACAGCGTGCTGGCGTGGCAGGCGCGGCCAAATTTTCTGCCGCTCGTCACCGGCGGTCAAAAACCCGTTTTTGTGGATGATGCCAACGCGTTGCTGGCCTTCGGGCAAAATGATTTTGACGGAAGCAAAATCGTTTTCCTGCCGCCGGAAGAAAAATCGTTCGTCACCGTTTCCAACCGGACGGCGGCAAAAATCCTGGCGGCGAAATTTGGCAATGACATGGTGGACATCGAAGTCACAGCCAGTGAACCTTCGCTAGTAGTCATCGCGCAAACTTACCATCACAACTGGACGGCGGCTGTGGACGGCCAGCCGGCGCGACTGCTGCGGGCCAACGTGGCGTTTCAGGCCATGCAGATGCCGCCCGGCAAACACCAGATTCACCTGGCCTACCGCGACCACGCTTTTCAGGTTGGCGCGGCGCTTTCGCTGGTAACACTACTGGCCTGCGGCATTGGCTGGATTTGGTTACGTCGTCGAGTCACGCTCAATCTTTAGAACGGTTTCAAAAATTCTACAACCGCTGGAAAGGTCGGCCCTGTCAAACGGCACGCCAGCGTCTTGCTGCGGCAGTCCAAAACCTCCCGGATTTATCCAGCGGGCTTGCAGAATTCCAGCCACAGTTTCAATTGAACTACCTTAACAACAAAAAACCGCCACCGGCTTGCGTCGGTGGCGGTTTGCTTGTTCTAAATTGAATTACAGCGTTGGTTTCTTCCGTGTAAAGGTGTGCGTCGCGTGGCCATAAAAGACCTCGGCGCATTCCATCAGCGTCTCCGAAAGCGTCGGGTGCGGATGCACGGTCAGCGCAATGTCCTCGGCGGTCGCGCCCATTTCCATCGCGAGCGTCGCCTCGCCGATGAGTTCGCCGGCGTTCGCGCCGCAGATGCCCACGCCCAGCACGCGGTCGCTGTCGGGATCAATCAGCATCTTGGTCAAACCGTCCGTGCGGTCAAAACTCAAAGCGCGGCCCGACGCACTCCACGGGAATTTGGCGACTTCATATTTGATGCCCTTTTCCTTGGCCTCGGCCTCGGTCAAGCCGCACCATGCCAGTTCGGGATCGGTGAAGACGACGGCGGGGATGACGATGTTCTCGTTGACCACGTTTTCGCCGTTGATGTTCTCAACTGCAATGCGGCCTTCCTTGTGCGCCTTGTGCGCGAGGAGCACGCCGCCGACGATGTCGCCGATGGCGTAAATGTTCGGGTCGTCGGTCAACTGGTGCTGATTGACTTTGACGTAACCCTTTTCGTCCAGTTGCACGCCGGTGTTTTCGAGGCCGACATCGTTGCTGTTCGGCACGCGGCCCACGGCGACGAGCACACGGTCGTAAAGTTCTTCGAGCTTCTGGCCGTTATATTCCATCTCGACCTTGATGTGCTTGCCGACGGTGGACATCTTCAGGACACGCGCCTTGAGGCGGATTTCCTTGAATGCCTTTTTCGCGATGGCCACAACCGGACGCGCGAGGTCGGGATCGGCGCCGGCGAGAATGTTGTCCATCGCCTCGACGACCGTGACCTTGCTGCCAAGCGCGGCATAGACCGTGCCCATTTCCATGCCGATATAACCGCCGCCAACGACGAGGAAATTCTCCGGCACGTCCTCGATGTCGAGCGCGCCCGTGCTGGTCATCACGCGCGGGTTGCCAAGATCGAACGCTTTGGGCATCGCCGCGCTGGAACCGACGGCGAGAATCGCCTTGTCGTATTCCACGAACTGCTGGCCGGTCTCGGTCTCGACGCGCAATTTTTGCGAGCCTTCAAAATACGCCTTGCCTTTGATGACGGTCACGTTGCGCATCTTGGCGAGCGTGGCGACGCCGCCGGCGAGTTTTTCCAGAATGGTTTCCTTCCACGCGCGCAGCTTGCCCAAGTCGAGCACCGGCTCGGTGAAGGTGATGCCGCGATGCGCGGATTCGCGGGCGTTGACGATCTGGTGCGTCGCGTAAAGCAGCGCCTTCGAGGGAATGCAGCCGCGGTTCAGGCAGACGCCGCCGAGGCGTTTTTCGCGTTCGATGAGAATGACTTTTTTGCCGAGATCAGCGGCATAAAACGCCGCCGCGTAACCGCCGGGACCGGCGCCGACAACCACAATTTCCGTTTTGATAGTTTCCATAGAAATCAAATCTTCACCGCGTCTTCGCTGAAGTTCTCAAACGCCTTCACCAAGTCCACCGTGAAGCGCGCGGCGCTGCCGCCGTCAATCACGCGATGGTCGTAGCTCAACGCGACGGGCGTCATCAAGCGCGCCACAATCTGGCCGTCGCGAACAACCACCTTCATCGCGCCGCGGCCGAGGCCGAGGATGGCGACTTCGGGCAAATTGATGATCGGTGTGAAATGCGCGCCGCCGATGGCGCCCTGGTTCGAGATGGTGAACGTGCCGCCTTTCATTTCATCGGCGGTAATCTTGCGATCGCGCGCCTTCGCAGCGAGCGCTTCCAGTTCCTTTGCCAAATCGAGCAGAGATTTCTTATCCACGTCGCGGATGACGGGAACCATCAATCCCTGGTCGGTGTCCACCGCGATGCCGAGATGAACGTACTCCTTGAGGATGATTTCGTTTGCTACCTCATCGAGGCTGGAATTGAAAATCGGATGCGCCTTCAGCGTGGCAGCCACGGCCTTGAGCACGAACGGCGTGAGCGTGAGCTTGACGCCCTTGGCTTCGTAGGCCGGCGCGTATTTCTTGCGCAGCTCGCCGAGCTTCGTGAAATCAATGTCGTCAAACTGCGTCACGCGGGCGACGGTGTTCCAGCTTTCGCTCATCCGGCGGGCGATGACTTTGCGCAACTGCGTGACCGGTTTCTTGAGAATCGGGCCAAACTGCGAGAAATCAATCTGCGGCGCGGTCGGTTTGGCGGTTGCCCCGGCGGCGGCGGGTGCGGGCTTGGCGGCGGCTTTCGCCAGCTTGGCGAGATAGGCGCGGACATCGCTGGTGACGATGCGTCCGCCGGCTTCGCTGCCGTGAACCTTGGTCAAATCAATGCCCAGTTCGCGCGCCATCCGGCGCAGCGACGGCGACGCCACGGGCGCGGCCACCGGATGCGGAGCTGCTGCCTCCTCCTCGCCCTCATGCTCGTCCTCGTCCTCGACCGGTTCGGGCGCAGGCGCAGCTTTGGCCGCCGCTTTCTTGGCGGCAGGTTTCGGCGCCGGCGCGGCAGTTGCGGGAGCCGTTCCGCCGGCAAGAGTGATCAGCCGCTGGCCGACCCCCACTTTATCGCCGACCTTGACGTGGATTTTCTCCACAACCCCGGCGGCGGTGGACGGAATCGAAGCCACGGCCTTTTCATTTTCCAGCTCCAAAATCGGCTGGTCTATGGCGACGGTGTCGCCGACGTTCACGAAAATGCCGACGACGACGCCGGAATCGGAGCCCTCACCGAGCTTGGGAAGTTTTACATCCATAAATTGAACCGACAGCTTGCCGCAGAACGACCCGCTTTTCCAGCAGGAAATTTTTTGTCATCGCCATGACAATATCCGTCAATGTCTGAACTGCGCCTGTTTGCTGACTTTTGCTAGGCGCTTTTCCCAATCGCCTTTGTTTGCCAGCGGATCGGCGTCCGTGCCCCAGAGTTTTTTCACGATCTCACGCTGCGGCGCGAACGGGCATTTCGCCTTCGGATTTTTATGCGCGTCGTCGTGCTGGCGCAGCGCCAGTTGCGCGCCGGTCATCAGCGCCGGCTTTTCCGGGCGCGCGAACTGCGTGTTCAGTTCGTGCGCCGCGTCGTCAAGCGCGCCCCAGCGTTCCTCGCCGGTGCGGCCCCACAACGTCGGCTGCGTGTCCA
>CAYUGC010000261.1:0-5219 GCA_964444085.1 uncultured Bifidobacteriaceae bacterium
TATTATTTTGTCGTGAGCGCGACGAACAGCTTTGGTGAAAGCACCAACTCCACGCCGGTCAGCGCGCGTCCGACCTCATCCGCGCCGGTTGCCATGAATGCGGCCAATGCAGGCGGACAATTGCAGATATCCTGGCCGACCGATCACACCGGCTGGCAGTTGCAATCGCAAACGAACAACCTCACCAGCGGCCTCGGCACGAACTGGTTCAACCTACCCGCCTCGATGCAGACCAACCAGATGTCGGTGCCGCTGAACTCAACGAACGGTTCGGTGTTCTTCCGGTTAATAAAACCCTGAGTCGCAAAAACTATGTATTTATTCAAACTCGAATCGTGCGGGAGAGAATCTCGCCCGATTGCCGCGCTCCGTTCGTTCATCTTGTTACTGGCAGCGCTTTTGGTCGTCCCTGCCCAAATTTCCCCATGACAATTATCCTCTCTAGCTTGAGCACCCGTGTGAAGCGCTTCGTCCTCTCGCTCGCCGCCCTGGCCCTCGTCTCGGCGGCTCATGCCGTGCCCGGCACCATCACCCAAGATGCCCACGGTGTCACGCTGGAGACCACGAGCGGCCTTACCCGGGTGGAAATCTGGGGTGATCGCATCGCCCGCGTCCAACACACGCCGACACTCACGCTCCCGTCGATCTCCAGCCTCGCGGTGGTCGCCAGCGCCACCGGCAACTGGCAGTTTCAGAACAACGGCACCTATGTTCTGCTCACCACCCCGAGCCTGATCGTGCGGGTGGAGACTGCGACCGGACAAGTGCGGTTTTACGACACGGGTTCGACCCAGATTTTGGCGGAATCCGCCTCCGGCACGACGCTGACGGCGACCACCGTAGGCAGCCCCGCCGTGGCGAGTTACATCGTGAAGCAAGCCTTCGACCTCGCCTCGGGTGAGGCGATCTACGGCCTCGGTCAGCAGCAGTCGGGCATCATGAACTGGGTGGGTCAGAGCGTCGTTCTCCAACAACAGAACAGGTATGTCGGCATCCCGGTGCTGCTGTCGAACAAGGGCTATTCCGTCCTTTGGGACAACCCGGCCGTCACCACCGTGGATGCGGGCAAGACCACGGCCGGCAAACTCTCGTGGAGCTCCGAAGCGGGCGACGCGGTGAACTACTATTTCTGCTACGGACCGGAGCCGGACACCGCCATCGCCGGGTATCGGACGCTCACCGGCGCCGCGCCGATGTTCGGCAAGTGGGCATGGGGATTTTGGCAAAGCAAAGAGCGTTATCCAACCCAGCAGGATATCCTCGATGTGGCCGCCCAATATCGCAGCCTCGGCATTCCCCTCGATGGCGTGGTGCAGGACTGGCTGTATTGGCCGGACCTCGACTCGAATAACCCGACCACCACAGGCTGGGGCTCGCACCTATTCGACCCGACGCGTTATCCCGATCCGGTCGGCATGATGAACACGCTCCACGCGGAGAACGTGCATTTGATCATTTCGGTTTGGCCCAAATTCGAGGTGACCAGCGCCGCGACCGGCAGCGTGAGCATCCCGAATTTGCAGGAACTCGAAGCGGTCAACGGCGTGTTCAACCCGGCCATTCCCTTCGTCTTTCCCGCCGGCCAGGGCAAATGGCTTGATCCTTTCCAGCCAGCCGCGCGGCAAACGTTTTGGAACCAGCTTTCCAAAAAAATCTTCGCAAAGGGCGTCGATGGCTGGTGGCTGGACGGCTCAGAAGCGGAGCTCAGCGGTAACTGGGGTGAATTCCGCACGTTCAACACCGCCCTCGGACCCGGAGCCAAGGTTTACAACGCCTACCCGCTGATGGAGACCACGAGCGTTTTCCAAGGTCAGCGAGCGGAGACGTCGGCCAAGCGCGCCTTCATCCTCACTCGTTCCGCCTACGCCGGCCAGCAGCGCAATGCCGCCGTCACTTGGTCCGGCGACATCGACGGCACGTGGGCCGTCTTCGCCAACCAAATCCCCGGTGGCCTGAATTTCGTAGCCTCGGGTATTCCCTATTGGAATACAGACATCGGCGGCTTCTTCGGCGGCGATCCCGCCACGGCGAGCTACGCCGAACTCTTCACCCGCTGGCTGCAATACGGCGCGTTCTGCCCGATGTTCCGCGTTCACGGCACCTACCAAGGGAAGGAGGTCTGGCATTTCCCGGCGGCCACCCAGCCGATCCTGATCGACTACATCAACCTCCGCTACCGGTTGATGCCCTACCTCTATTCGCAGGCGTGGAAGGTCACCACCGAAGGCTACACGATGATGCGTCCGCTCGTGATGGATTTCCGCGCCGACAGCGCGGTGAACGGCATCGGCAACCAGTTTATGTTCGGTCCGTCGCTGCTGGTGAATCCCGTCACCACCGCCGGCGCGACCAGCCGCAACGTGTATCTGCCGGCCGGCACCGGCTGGTTCGACTTCTGGACCGGGACAAATTACGCCGGCGGCCAGACGATCTCCGCCAGCGCGCCCATCCAGACGATGCCGCTCTACGTCCGCGCCGGTTCGATCCTGCCCTACGGCCCGCCCATCCAATACGCCATGGAGAAGGTCGATCCCATCGAGCTGCGCGTCTATCCCGGCGCGAACGGCTCGTTCACTCTCTACGAAGACGAAGGCGACAACTACAATTACGAGTCCGGCACCCATGCGACCATCCCCTTCACCTGGGACAACACCGCCAAAACTCTGACGATCGGTGCCCGCGTCGGCACGTTTCCCGGCATGCTCGCGCAACGCACGTTCCGCATCGTCTTCGTCACGCCGCAGCATGGCGTCGGCCTGGCCGTGAACACGCCTCCGGACGTGGTCGTCACCTACACGGGCACCGCCCAGACGATCACCCAACCCGCCGTGCCCGCCGCCCCCGCCGCGCCGACCGGCGTCACCGCAGTTTCCACCACCGGCCCGATCACGGTGTCGTGGACGGCCCCGTCGCCCAATCTCGTTTATCGCGTGCAACGCGCAGACCAGTCGGGCGGACCTTACGCGACCGTGGCCTCCGATCTGATCACCACGAGTTATGTCGATGCCACCGTGCTTCCGGGCACGACCTATTATTACATCGTCACCGCCGCGAATGCCGGCGGCGAAGGCCCGGCGTCGGCCGAGGCTTCCACGACCAGCGCCGGCTCGTCGTTACAGACCCTGCTCTCGTTCAACGAAGCCAGTGGAACCTCCGCCGCCGACTCCACCGTGAACGGCCGGCACGGCACACTGGTCAACGGACCGCTGCACGTCACCGGCAAAGGCGGCAACGCGGTGGATCTCGACGGCACCAACCAATATGTGAGCCTGCCCACCGGCGTCGTCAGCACCCTGAACAACTTCACCATCGCCACGTGGGTGAATCTGGACGCAGCCAGCTCGTGGTCACGGATTTTCGATTTCGGTTCGGGCACCACGAGCTACATGTTCCTGAGTCCCGCCAACGGCGCGACCGGCACCGTTCGCTTCGCCATCACCACCTCGGGCGGCGGCGGCGAGCAACAGATCAACGGCACGTCCGCATTGCCCACGGGTGCCTGGACCCATGTGGCCGTGACCGTGTCCGGCAACCTGGGCATTCTCTACGTCAACGGCGTCGAAGTCGGCCGCAACGCGGCGCTTACGCTCACCCCCGCGAGCCTTGGCAGCACCACGCAAAACTGGATCGGACGCTCCCAGTATTCCGACCCTTATCTCAACGGACGCGTGGACGACTTCCGCATCTACGCCAATGCCCTCGCGGCGGGCGCCGTCCTTGCCCTGTTCAACGGCAACGCCGGCGCGCTGGCGTCTCCGTGGGCGAGTCAGGACATCGGCACCCTCGGCCTCACCGGAAGCTCCGGCTCGCCCGCCGACAATATTTACCTGACCGCCTCTGGGAGCGACATCCAAGGCACGTCGGACAATTTCCACTACGCCTGGCGCAGCTGGACCGGCGACGGCACGCTGACCGCACGCGTAAACGGCGTCATCGCGACCGATCCCTGGGCCAAGGCGGGCCTGATGTTTCGCGAGACGCTGAGCGCCAATGCGCGCAACGCGTTTATCGCCCTCACCCCGGGCAACGGCACCACCTTTCAATCCCGCTCCAGTGCGGACGGCAGCACGGGGTTCAGCAACCTCGTCGGCCTTTCCGCCCCGTATTGGCTGAAGCTCCAGCGCGTAGGCAACCTGTTCACGCCCTACCAATCAGCCGATGGCGTCACTTGGACGCAGGCGGGCACGCCCGTGACCTTGTCGATGGCGACGACATTCTACGTCGGTTTCGCGGCGACCGCGCACAACAACACCCTGCTCACCGCCGCGCAGTTCGACCAAATCTCGCTCGTCGCCAGCGCGCCCTCCGCCCCGACCGGCCTGACCGCGACCGCCGGCAACGCGCAAGTGGCGTTGAACTGGAACGCCGCGAGCACCGCGACCGGCTACAAAATCAAACGCTCGCTCACCAGCGGCAGCGGTTATGTAAACATCGCCACCAACGCAAGCCTCACCTTCACCAACACCGGCCTGGCCAACGGCACGTTGTATTATTTTGTCGTGAGCGCGACGAACAGCTTTGGCGAAAGCACGAACTCCACGCCGGTCAGCGCGCGTCCGACCTCGTCCATGTCTGTCGCCGTCGGGGTGACCAATGCGCCCGGACAGCTTCAGTTTTCATGGCCCGCGGACCACACGGGCTGGCAGTTGCAGGTTCAAACGAATAATCTCGCCGGCGGCCTCGGCACGAACTGGGTCAACCTGCCCGCCTCGATGCAGACCAACCAGATGACGATGCCGTTGAACTCAGGGCACGGCTCGGTATTCTTCCGGTTGGTGCGGCCTTACTAACTGCCAGAACAGATTGAAATTTACCATGCTCAATAAAATCAAATTAAACGTGCTGGTCGGGAATAGTTTGTTGGCCCGGCTGGCCGGTATTCTCCTGTTGGCCCAAGCCGCTTCGGCAGGCACCTCCGGACTTCCGCCAGCAGCGACTAAACATTGGACCGCCGACAACGGCAACGGCACTTACTCGAACCCGCTGTTTTACGGTGAATTTGAGGATCCTGACATCCTTCGGGTCGGCAATGATTATTACCTTGCCGGCACCACCATGCACATGAATCCCGGCGTGGAGATATTGCATTCCAAGGATTTGGTGAATTGGGATTTGGTCGGGTATTGCACCAACCGGCTGGATCTCGGCCCGACTTACCGTTTGGAGGGGGGGAATATTTATGGTAATGGCATCTGGGCGCCGTGCCTCCGCTATCACGG
>CAYUGC010000262.1:0-5204 GCA_964444085.1 uncultured Bifidobacteriaceae bacterium
TCTCGTAGCTGACGCCGAGCTGGCCGGCGATTTCCTTGCTGACAAAACCCTTGGCGAGCAGCGTCAAAATCTCCTCCTCGCGCGGTGTCAGCCGGGTGGCGGCATCGCTTTTCGCGGGCTGCCGGCGGAAGGACGCGATCACGCGCCGGGCGATCTCGCTGGTCATCGGCACGCCACCCTTCAGCACATCCAGCACCGCCGCCTGCAATTCCTCCGGGCTGGAACGTTTCAACAAATAACCGTCCGCGCCGGCCTCCAGCGCGCGGAAAACCGTGTCGCTATCGGCCGACACCGTGAGGATCAATATCTGCGTGTGCGGGATCAGCGGTTTCACCCGCGTGGTGCAGGCGATGCCGCTCATGCGCGGCAGCCGGATGTCCATCAGCACCACGTCCACCTTTTCATACGGCAGACGGCGGAGTGCCTCCTCGCCGGAGGCGAACGTGCAGACGCATTTGAAATTCGGGATGCCGTCAATCAGCCGCGTCCAACTGTCGCGGACGTCGGGCAGGTCTTCCACGAGGGCGATGCGGACGACCTTGCCGGCGGCGGGCGCGGGTTCGGGTTTCTTGTTCATGATTTGGCCGGGGCGATTTTTTCGCGCGCGGGCAGCGGCAGCAGAAAGGTGAGGCAGCAGCCTTTGCCGGGCGCGGTTTTCAGGGTAAAACTTCCGCCGATGTCCGCAAGCCGTTGTTTCATGTTGACCATGCCGTTGCCGCCGGCCCGCGTGTCCGCGGGCGCAAAGCCCCGGCCGTTGTCCTCGACGACGACCTGAAGAACATTTTCCTCGACCCGCACCTTCAGGTTGATCTCCTTCGCGCCGGAATGGCGGGCGGCGTTGCGGATGGCCTCCTTCACGGCCAGCATGAGATTGCGGCGCTGCGGCAGGTCCAGCGGCAGGGCGGGCAGTTCGGCCGCCACCTCCTGCCGGCAACGGATGGCGGTGGAGTTGAGAAATTCCTGGGCGTGCTCCGAAATGAAGGCGGCGAAATCCTTCACGGTGTCGCGGCGCGGGTTCACCGCCCAGACGATCTCATCCATGGAGCGCAGCAGCAGGCGCGCCTTGGCGCACAACTCGTTGAGCCGCGTGCGCGTCTCGCCTTCGTGCGGCGTCGCGCGCAAAACCAGTTCGCCGAGCAGGGTCAGTTGCGTCAGGCCCGAACCGAGGTCGTCGTGAATGTCGCTGGCGATGCGCGCGCGCTCGCGTTCGAGCAGGCGGTGGGCGCGCGCCTGCAAGGCCAGCCGCACGCCCTGCCGCACCCACAGCACGGCAACCGTGAGGCAGGCGAGCAGCAAGCCGGCCAGCACCCAGCCTTCCTGCCAAAAATGGATGTCGAACGGCTGTAACGGCGGCACCTGGATGATTTTATTGGGATGCGACCACCACATCTTGCCGGCATAACCGACCACCTGCGCGGGCGGCCAGGAATCGTCCGCCTGCTTGGTGGTCCGCCAGTTGCGGTCGTTGCCGGTCACGACGCGCCAGGACGGATCGGAAAACACCTCGATCAGCCGCCCGCTGGCCAGCTTGACGCGCAGGCCGAGAATCACGCCGGCGTCCAGCGAGTCGTTGAAGGCTTCCACCGCCAGCACATGATGGCCGGGCGACAGCAGCCAGGTGAGGTCGTATTCCGCGAGGCTGTTCGCGTCGGCGCCGCGCCCGATTTCCCGGCCGTCGAGAAAAACCGTGTAGCTGTTGTCGGCGGTCATCCGCAGTTCGGCGTGGACGACCTGCGCGTTTGGCGGAATGTCAAACGCGCGCCACAGGTGGCACGCCTGCCGGTCGGTCACATTGGTCGTCCAGATCCAGTCGCCGAGACCGAGTTCGGAAGCCGCCGGCGTGGTGCCCATTTCCAGGAGACCGGCCTGCTGCAGCGGCTTCAAGGTTTCGCCCGGCACTTCCAGCACCGTGCCCTGGCCACCGTTAGGCGGCAGGAACATCCCCGCCGAAATGTCCTCCCAGTGTTTCAGGTCGGAAGCTTTCACCGCGCCCCAACGATTCTCGGACATAACGTGGTAGGCCACCACCCTCTCCCCGCCGATCCGGAAGGCCGCCGGTCCTTCGGCGGAATCCGACTCTAGGGCGGGGCCGGGCTGGCCGAACGGCCCGGCGGGATCATCCGCCACGGCCAGCCGCAGATGGTTCATGATGTCGTCCTTGAAGATGAGATAAAACCGGCCGGCGTCAGCAAACAGGGCGGCGTCCAGGACGCTGAAGCCGGGATCATAAAACAGTTTCGTTTCCGAAAAGGTCTGGAAGTCCTTCGTCGTCGTGCCGTAAATCCGGTTGCCGTCCGGCTGGTTGGTGGCACCCGGCTGATTGGTGACGGCGCTGGCCCAGAAGATCAAAAACTGCGCCCGGCGCGCGTCCCAGAAAATTTCCGGGGCCCAGCAGTTCACCGTCGCCGGCTCGTTCGTCATCACGGGAAGGGCCGTCTGCTCCGACCAGTGGACCAGATCCTTCGATGAGGCGTGGCCGATGTAATTGCCGGTCCAAGCCGCCGTCCAGACGAGGTGAAACGTGCCGTCCGGCGCCAGCAGCAGGCACGGATCGCGCATCAGCCGGTCGCCCACCACCGGTTTCAAGAGGCTGCGCCCGCGGTTCATCGCATCCCAGCGGTAACCGTTCAGGCTGTAGGCGAGATGCAAACCGTCGGCGTCGCCGCTGGCCGCGTTGAAATAGCTGAACAAATAACCTTTCGCCGGCAACGCCTTGTCCGGCGCATTCACCTCCAGCAAATTGTCGCCCACATAAACCCGGTAGTCCTTGATGCGCCCGCCCGCATCGCTGCTGCCCGGCCGCGGCAGATAGCGGAAACCCGCGATGGTGCAGGATTTGCCCAGGTCCAAAACCAGATGGTGCGGATGGTTGGGCGCGCCCGTGCTCCACTGCGTATGCCAGAAGGTGGCCGGGTTGCCGTCAATCGCGTTCTCCGCCGAGCCATCCTCCCGGTCCAGTTCCTCGCTGTCGGCGTAGGCGATTTTCCAGCCGTCGCTGTTCACCACTTCATTGGACGCATCCAGCAAATCCAGCTCGGCCACCGCCGCATAAGCCCGGCCGTCGTGCGCCGAAAGCGATTCCAGGCAAAAATACCGGCCCGTGGCCGGCTGGTCGAAGCGCACCTCCTGCGTTTCCGTTCCCGGCAGAAACTGGCCGGTCAGCACCGCGTTCGCCGGGTCCAGCTCCAGCCGGACGGACGGACGGCCAGGGTTGGACACATTCAATACCGGCGACGCCGGCGCAGCAACCGCCAGCGGTTGCTGGCTCCAGGCCAGCGGATGAAAATCGGCGACCCAAACCGCCGCCAGCAAGATTTTTGCAAGGACGGCGCGGCCAGATGCCAGCGGGAACCGGCGTTGGTGCCAGACGGGTTTCACGCCCGACAATTAAATGACCCGGTGCGGTTTGGCAAACAAGTTCGCCAGCAGAATTATAGCAGATCAAAACAACATGGGCGCACCGGCGTTGGTAGCAACGGTCTTTCCACACGCAACGGGAAGCTGTCCGGCAAAAAACGGGGAAGCGCCGGACAGCGGACGGCGCAGCGCACCGTCCCCACCACCCTACCCGATCAGCTTGGTGCCAAGGTTGATGGAAACTGCCATAGATTTCCGGCAGGGATTTCCCGAAGGGCAATGGTCAGCCACGGTTATGAACGAATGAATGGTCGGGCGGTCAGTCCTCTAACCGCCGCTGGTTGAAATGAACAGGCTCTGGTTTGCCACAACGGCGCGCAGAGGACTGCGCGCCCTACCAACTCACGGCGAAAATGCGGTGGACAGGATTTCGCGGGCCGCATACTGTTGCCGCCGTGGAACTTGATGGGCCAACATATTTATGCGTTTAACTTTGCCGACACTCTTCTTTCTCCTTGCACTGCTATTAAGCGGTTGCGCCACCGATAAGCAGTCTTCAGAAAAAGTATCTGGATTTGTTGAAGTGTCCTGCCCATCAGATAAGGCGCTTGTTTATCTTTATCGTGTTCGACCTTGGGTTGGTCAGAGTGAGAACATAATGATGTGCGTTAATTACAAGCCAACCGTATCGCTCAGTGGACACGAATATTGTCCATTGGTTCTTAATCCAGGTTTCACGCAGTTTGGGCATACGTATCAAGACATCATTCCGCCCTATGGAATTCCTGCCGGCACGAAAAACGTGGTGGACTTGCGGGTGCATCTGGAGACAGGAAAAATTTATTATGTTGCGTATCGGTTTTGGATAAACCCGTTCCACCACCCGAGCCCAACCATGGTTTTGGTGAATCGGGACGAGGGCACAAACGAAATGTCAACCTGTTCAATCAAAAAGGCGTTTAACAATCCTCATGAAAATTAAGGCACAACTGATTTGGGTGGCATTCCTATTGGGCATCTTGGGGCTTACAGGATGCACGACTGTCAATACGGCGGCCAAAGCCCAAGGTTCAGGAGAACAAGTCATTTACAAAGCACCGTTTGAAGTGGTCTGGACGGCCATGCCGACATCGATAACGAATGTGGGGCTAAAACTTGTAAGCGTGGACGCAGACAAGCATGTGTTTCTCGCCAAGCATGGAATCTCTGGTTGGAGTTGGGGAGAGAATGTCGCCATCTTTGTGGAAAAAATTGAAACTAATAAGACCTCAGTCGAGGTAGCCACCAAACGAAAACTGGTCACAAACATCACCGCTCAAGAGTGGGATGAGCCGATTTTTATTCATCT
Source organism: uncultured Bifidobacteriaceae bacterium (assembly GCA_964444085.1). GTDB lineage: Bacteria > Verrucomicrobiota > Verrucomicrobiia > Limisphaerales > UBA11358 > UBA11358. The sequence goes on from CAYUGC010000262.1 coordinate 4,706, forward strand.
AGATGGGATGTTCAAACGGGACTGAAGCAACATTGAAGCCGACACGTCGAATACGGGCGCAAAATCCGTCCATTGAACTTCAAAGTTGGCTTTGTTTCTTCGTTCCTTCGTTGTTAATTTATGCGCATGAATCGCGTCAAATCTGACCAGCTTTTTGCCGAGGCGTTGAAATATATTCCCGGTGGCGTCAATTCGCCGGTGCGCGCCTTTCGCGCGGTGGGCGGCAATCCTTTTTTCGTCAACCGGGCCAGCGGTTCCAAGGTCTGGGACGTGGACGGCAATGAGTTGATTGATTACGTGCTGACGTGGGGGCCGGCCATCCTCGGCCATGCGCATCCCAAAATCATCGCCGCCGTCAAGGCCGCCGCCGAGCTGGGCACGAGCTTCGGCATCCCGAATCCGCACGAGGTCACGATGGCCAAGCTCATCTGCGAACTGGTGCCGAGCGTGCAGAAGGTGCGCATGACGAGCAGCGGCACGGAGGCGTGCATGAGCGCCA
>CAYUGC010000263.1:0-5174 GCA_964444085.1 uncultured Bifidobacteriaceae bacterium
AGCCCCGCGCCCGGCGCAAAACCATTTCCCGGCCGAGCATCACGCGGACAATCGAGTCGTCCATGTGGCGGACAACCGGGCGGTTGTGGACGAGAAAAGCGTCTGCAATGCCGCGCAGACGTTCGAGCGCCTCGCGCTCGTCAGTGCAAAGCGGCTCGTCGCTCAGGTTGCCGCTGGTGGCGATGACCGGAAAACCCAGTTCCGCCATCAGCAGATGGTGGAGCGGATTCGAAGGCAGCAGCACACCCAGATTGGGATTCCCCGGCGCGATGTTTTCGGGGATTTGAAATTTGGGATTTGAAATTGGAGACGGCCGACGACGCAGCAGCACGATCGGCGCTTCGGGCGAAAGCAGCAGTCGCGTTTCCAGCGGCGAAACCTCGCAAACCGTCTTCACGCCGGCCAGCGTCGGGACCATCAGCGCAAACGGCTTTTCCTCGCGATGCTTCCGCTCGCGCAAAAGTTGAACGGCGGTTTCATTTCGCGCATCGGCCAGCAGATGAAATCCGCCGACACCTTTGACGGCGACGATTTTCCCCTCCCGCAAGGCCTTGATGGCGGCTTTCAAGGCCGCGTCCTTGGCGCAGAGGATTATCCCGGTGGCGTCCCAGAATTCCAGTTGCGGGCCGCAGACGGGACAGGCATTCGGCTGCGCATGGAAACGGCGATCGTGCGGATCGTCGTATTCCGCCTGGCACGCGGGACACATCGAGAACTGCCGCATCGCCGTGTTCGCGCGATCGTAGGGCAGCGACTCAATGAGGCTGAAACGCGGGCCGCAATTCGTGCAGTTCGTGAACGGATACCGGAAGCGGCGGTTTTGGGGATCAAAAATATCGCGGAGGCAGTCGGGACAAGTGGCGATGTCCGGCATGACCAAGGCGGACTTGTCACCGGAACTTTCGCTTTCGCGGATTTCAAATTTGACGTAGCCGGCGGGATCGAGCCACGAGGATTCGAGGCTTTGAACGGAACTGCGCGGCGGTTTTTCCGGCTCGATGCGGGAGAGAAACTTTTCCAGCGCGGAACGACCGCCTTCGACTTCGATAAAAACGCCCTGCGGCGAATTGTTCACCCAGCCAGCCAGTTTCAATTCCTCCGCCAGCCGGAAAACGAACGGTCGGAAGCCGACGCCCTGCACCGCGCCGCGCACGGCGATTTTCAGGCGGGATTTTTGGCTGGTTGGTTTTACGGGCGGCATTGCCGGTGTCAGTGAGATTCACTGCGCGGCAAAATTTAGACGAGCGAAGGCGCGTTGTCTTGACGGAAATTGGCTAAAACGAGTTTTTTTATTTCGGCGACAGCACTGTGGAACCCCGCCTCGGCGGCGGGCGAATAATCCGTGCCGAAACCCAGATGGATCGCGGGAATCGTCAGCCACCAGGCTTCCGGCGCGTGGCCAAAAACGTCGCGGGCCAGCGCCAGCATCGTGCGCGGGTCGGCGGCGTGGGCCATAAGCTGCGAGGTCTCGCCGGGTTCCAGCTTGCGGAAAAGCACGCCAGCGGTGTGATCCACGGCGGCATCCACGAAAATCACGCGGCGGGCGCGGGCAATCGGATCGGCGTATTCAGGCGACAACAACTGGCAGATGTGCGTGCGGACGCCGGGCAAATGCAACTCTTCAATCGCGTCGGCCACGCGCGGGCCGACGCCGTCGTCGCGGCGCAGGGAATTACCGTAGCCGATGACGAGCAGTTCGGCTTCGATTTTAACGGGCGCGTCCGTGTGCATAAAAAATTTGCCGGCGGAGAAGAAACCAACCAGAAACTTCCCCGCCGGCATTTTATTGTCCACCCAACCGAGGACAAATTGTTTTGGTAGGGTCGGCGCAGCGCAGCGTCCCCCCACATTTTCAGCCGCGCATTTTTTCGTCCAGCAGCTGGCCGTCCGGCGCGATCAATTGAACGTGCAGCGGCATCTGGCCGACGGCGTGCGTCGCGCAACTCAGGCACGGGTCGTAGCAGCGGATGCCGTGTTCGACGCGGTTGAGCATCGGCTCGGGAATCTGCCCGTTGCCGCCCTTGATGTAGTGCCGGGCGATCTGCGCCACGGTCTGGTTCATCGCCAGGTTGTTCTGGCCGGTGGCGACGATGAGGTTCACCTTTTGCAGCAGGCCGTCGCGATCCACGGTGTAATCGTGGAACAGCGTGCCGCGCGGGGCTTCGCTCACGCCCACGCCGCGCAAGCTGTTGATGCCGGCATCGGCGCGCAGATAATCACTCGAAAGCTCCGGATCATCCATGTAACGCTCGATGTATTCGAGGCAGGCCAGGATTTCGATGAGCCGCGCGTAGTGATACAGGAACGAAGACGTGACGGCGCCGCGTCCGAGCTTCTTGAATTTCTTCAGTTCTGCGTCCGCCTGCGGCACGCCCATCTGCTCGGCGACGTTGAGGCGGGCGAGCGGGCCGACGCGATAGATGCCCGCCGGAAAACCGAGCGGCAAATAATACGGCGACTTCATGTAGGACGTGTTTTGCACGGCCTCGCCGATGATTTCGTTATATTTGTGCGGTTCAACCTGGTCGGCAATGATGCTGCCGCTGCTATCGGAGAAGCGCAGTTTGCCGCCATGATGTTCCCAAGTGCCGTCCTCGCTGACGAGGCCCATGAACAACGACGGGAAATTGCCGAATATCTGGACTTCGCGCTTGTGCGTTTCCATGGTCTTTTTCCAGAGGTCAAACGCGACTTTTGTCGTGGCAAACGCCTCGGGCAGCCAGGCCTTGATTTTGGCGCGGCCTTCAGGAGTCAGGTTGGAACGAACGCCGCCGGGCACGGCCCACGCGGGATGAATTTTCTTGCCGCTGAGCGTCTCGATGATTTCCTGGCCGAACTGGCGGAGCCGGATGCCGGCGCGGGCGAGGCCGGCGTTCGCGGCGATGATGCCGAAAACGTTGCGGCTGGCGGGCGGCGTGTCCCAGCCGAGCAAGAAGTCCGGCGCGCTCAAGTGGAAAAAGCTCAACGCGTGGCTCTGCACAAACTGACCGAGGTTCAACAGACGGCGCAGTTTGTCGGCGGCGGGCGGGATGTTGACGGCCATGATGGCGTCGCCAGCCTTGGCAGACGCAAGCGTATGGCTCACCGGGCAGATGCCACAGATGCGCTGCGTGATGCCGGGCATTTCGGAATACGGCCGGCCCTCGCAGAATTTCTCGAAACCGCGAAATTCGACGACGTGGAACTCGGCGTCCGAAACGTTGCCGGCGTCATCCACAAAGATGCTGATTTTGGCGTGGCCCTCGATGCGGGTCACGGGATCAATGACAATGCGTTTTGCCATAAAATAATATCAACCAAATTTCAACTGCGTGCCTTCAAGTTTGGGCGTCTGACCGGCGAGCACCTGGCCGAGCAGCGCCTTGATGCGGTCTGCCGGCGGCGGGCAGCCGGGCAGGAAATACTCGACGTGAACCACCTCGTGGACGGGTTGCACGCGGGTCAGCAATTTCGGAATGATGCCGTCTTCCTTGGGAATGACGGGATTGTATTGCGCGTTCTCGATGTAGGCGCGCTGCAACACGCTTTCCGTGTTGCCGAGGCCAAGCTGGTTGCGCATGGCTGGCACGTTGGCCGTCACGGCGCAGTCGCCGAACGACACGATCATCTTCGTCCGGGCACGGATTTTGTGGATAAGTTCGAGGTTATCCTCGTTGCAGACGGCACCTTCGACGAGGCAAACGTCCACACCTTCGGGATATTCCTTCACGTCCGCGATGGGGCTGAAAACAACCTGGATTTTGTCCGCGATATCCACGAGAAACTCGTCGAGATCAAGGAATGACATGTGGCAGCCGGCGCAGCCGCCGAGCCAGACGGTGGCAATTTTCAAGCGTTCCATAAGTTTTTGTCGCGTGCAGTTACGATGAATTCCAGCTTCTCGCGGTGGCGTTCCGATTCGCCCACGGCCGAGCCTTTTTGGAACAGCGCGCCGGTCGGGCAGGACATGACGCATTTGCCGCATTCAGTGCAGCTTTCGGACTTGCCCCACGGCTGGTTGAGGTCGGTGATGATTTTAGACCGGGCACCGCGACCGGAAACATTCCGGGTTCCCGCCGATTCAATGTGCCAGCAAACGCGGACGCAGCGACCGCACAGGACACAGCGGTTGTGATCCATGCCGAACAGCCGGTGGGTGTTGTCCACCTCCCATTTCGGGAATAGATATTCATAGCGGACGTGATCCATGCCTTGCGAATACGCGAGCGTCTGCAATTCGCAACGGCCGTTGGCCACGCACACGGCGCAGACGTGATTGCGCTCGGCGAACAAAAGTTCCAGCGTCATGCGGCGGTATTTGCGCAGGCGCTCGGAATCGGTGGTGACTTCCATGCCTTCAGCGACTTTCAGCGTGCAGGCCGGCAGCAGTTTCGGCGTGCCCTTCACCTCGACGAGGCAAAGGCGGCAGGCGCCGACGTCATAAACGCCCTCGAGATGGCAGAGCGTGGGAATCTTGATGCCGGCCTCGGTCGCGGCCTGCAAAATCGTCGCGCTTTCCTCGGCGCTGATCTGTTTTCCGTCAATGGTAAGTGTCTTGGCAGCCATATGAATTATTTGGTTGCGGTTTCAGTTTTGCCCGGCGCGCAATGTTGCTCCGGCTGGAGCAGCGCCTCGTATTCGCCACGGAAAAACCGCAGCGTGCTCATCGTCGGATTCGGCGCGGTCTGGCCGAGGCCGCAGAGGCTGGTGTTGCGGACCATGTCACAGAGTTCCTCCAGCGTGGCGAGGTCGCGCGCGGTGGCCTTGCGCTTGAGGATCTTGTCCAGGATATTATGCATCTGCACCGTGCCCGCGCGGCAGGGAATGCATTTGCCGCAGGATTCGTCCATGCAGAATTCCATGAAGAACCGCGCCACGTCCACCATCTTGGTGGATTCGTCCATCACAATAATTCCGCCGGAACCCATGATGGAGCCGAGCTTGCCGAGCGATTCATAATCCACCGGCGTGTCGAGATGCTGCGACGGAATGCAGCCACCGGAGGGACCGCCGGTCTGCACGGCCTTGATCTTGCCGCCGTCGGGTGCGCCGCCGCCCATTTCCTCGACGATGGTGCGGAGCGGCGTGCCCATCGGCACTTCGATGAGGCCGGTGTTTTTGATCTTGCCGGCGAGCGCAAACACTTTCGTGCCCTTGCTCTTTTCCGTGCCGATGCCGGCGAACCATTCCGCGCC
>CAYUGC010000264.1:0-5173 GCA_964444085.1 uncultured Bifidobacteriaceae bacterium
TTTCGATTTTGATTTGAATTGCACAGAAAGCGACTTGAAGAATCACGATTGGGATACAGTGAACCAAGCGCTTGGCAAACTTGGCCTTGAACTTGTTCCCACCAACATGCCCATCGAAATGCTCGTGGTCGAAAAGACAAAATAATTGTCCGCTTTTGCCGCCTGGTGGACATATCTTATAAAAGGCGGTTGAACAAAATCCCCGCCGCAGTGCGTCCTCAACGGCACGGCTACGAAAGAAACATGGTTTTTCTTCGTAACGATTCACCGACAGGACTGTCGACTACAATAGGGAAAATGAAAACCATCAATGGATCTCCGGCTTACAAGGGAATGCGGCGCGCCAGCCGGCCCTGCTGCTGGCCAAATATCAGGCGGTGCCGGCCCGGTTTTACGCTCATCGAATTGCTCGTCGTCATCGCCATCATTGCGATTCTCGCGGCACTGCTGTTGCCCGCATTGTCCCGCGCCAAGGAACGCGCCTATCGCGTCACCTGCCTGAACAACCAGCTACAGCTCGGACTGGCCTGGGAAATGTATGCCGGCGATGGCAACGACCGGCTGCCGTTGAACGAGGTGGACACCTCCGTTTCCTCCGTGCCGCGCAGCACGACCAATTCATGGGTCACCGGCAATTGCACCGTGGACGCCGATCCGGCGACGATCACCTCCGGCACGCTTTATTCACTCGTGAAAAACGTGAGCGTTTATCACTGTCCAGCGGATCGAAGCCGGGTTCAGGGCAGCGGCGCCGATCGTTTGCGCAGTTTTTCGTTGAGCGGCTACATGGCGGGCAGCCCGGACAATACCAATTACAATGTCACGCCGCTGCACCGGACCACGGAAATCCGAAACGCCTCGAAGACGCTCACCTTTATTGATGAGGACAGTGCGTCCATTGACGACGGAAATTTTCTCTACTCGTCGAAAATGAACGACTGGCTGAACTTTCCCGGCTGGCGGCATCAGAATGGCACCGTCCTGTCTTTCGCCGACGGGCACACCGAATACTGGAAATGGAAAGGCCGCTTGCCTGACGACAGCTACTTCAGCGGCGGAAGCCCCGGCAGTTCACAGGAAATGCAGGATCTGGCGCGCCTGCAAACGACCGCCCCGGATGCGGATTGACACCCACGCCGCCACGATGACCTGCCAGGCCGCCAAACTGTCTTAAACCACGTTTTCTTGCGGTAATTCCCATTCGGGCCGTGACATACTAACTGAAAAGTATGAACGACGCCGAATTACTGCGGGAATTTGTGCAGCACCACTCGGACGCGGCCTTTGCCGGCTTGGTGAAAAACCACGTCAATCTGGTTTACTCCACCGCGTTGCGAATGGTACGCGATGCCGCGCTGGCTGAGGATGTCACCCAATCCGTCTTCATCCAACTCGCCCGGAAGGCACCAACCCTCCGCGAAGGCAACGCCCTGCCCGGCTGGCTTTATCGTGTCACCCACTGCCAGGCCGCCAACACGGTGCGCTCCGAACAGACCCGCCGCCGGCTCGAAACCGAAGCCACCATGCAAACACAACCCGAAGACAATGCCTCGTGGAAGCACATCGAATCCGACCTCGATGAAGCGATGACCGCGTTGAACGCAGAGGAACAAAACCTGGTCGTCCTGCGCTTTTTCCAGAACCAGAACTGGCGTGACATCAGCGCGGCGGTCGCGTTGAGTGAGGACACCGTTCAGCGTCGTGTGGATCGGGCGGTTGAAAAACTGCGGTCGTTCTTTGCCCAGCGGGGAGTCACCGTTTCGTGCGCGGTCATTGGCTTGGCGCTTTCGGCGAACGCGGTTCAGGCCGCGCCTGCCGGGCTGGTTTCGGGTTTAACGGCGGCATCGCTTGCCAAGGCCGCCGGCGCCAATTCATCCGGGTTGCTGGCGGGATTCAAAGCGTTGCTGGCAAATAAAGCCGCCATTCTTCTGACCGCTTCAGCCGTGGTCGGGGTTTCTGTTGCGGTGGTGACGACGTCGTCGAAGCCAGCAACTGCCGCCGCCGGTCTGAACGATGGACTCGTATTACATTACACCTTTGACAACGAGGAACTAGGCGGAAAAGTCACCGACATCAGCAGCGCCAAAAATAACGGCAAGGCTTCCGGCGTGCGCTGGGTGGCCGAGGGCAAAAAGGGCGGCGCGTATGAATTCACCGCGGATGGCGATGAGATTGTGGTGCCGAATAAAAAATCGCTGAATCCCGAGCACTTCACCTTGTCTGCCTGGATCAAGACCAAGACTGGAGATCATTATTGGCGGCGCATTTTCGACAAATCCTACACCAAACAGTTTGCCATCAGCGTGGCCGGGGATGACCAAGGCCGGAATTATTACGGCCAGGTGTCCTTGGAGATGGGCCCGGGGAATCATGCGCTCATGATACAGAATCGCGTGGATGACGGGAAATGGCATCACATCGTCGCCACCTTCGATGGACGCATGGAAGTGGTCTATGTGGATGGCAAATACCAAGCCAAGCGCCGGTGGGAAAAATCAGAACACCTCGGCGTTTCGGACTTCAATCTTGTCATCGGCTGCAACCGCTCGAACCTGGACCCGAAGGAAGACGATCTGGGCGTCTCTTTCCGGGGCATGATTGACGAGCCGATGATGTGGAACCGTGGGCTTTCGCCGGAAGAAGTGGCGCAGCTCTATCAGTCGCAGCAGTAGCTCAACGGCACCTATACAATGAATCGAAACGCAGAGCCCATGCCCACACGACGCGCGTTCACGCTCATCGAGTTGCTCGTGGTCATTGCCATCATCAGCATTCTGGCCGCCCTGCTCTTGCCCGTGTTGAGCAAGGCCAAGAATCAGGCCGGCAAGGCCACCGACCTCAACAACCTTAAACAGATCATGGTGGCCATGCATATTTACGCTTCGGATGGCGGCGACGTGCTGCCTTTGGCAAACTGGGACGACGGCAATGGCGAAGTTGCGGGCTGGCTTTACACACCCGGCCCCGCTGATTTCGACCCAAAGACCGGCCAACTCTGGCCCGCGATGCGTAGCGAAAAAATCTATGCCTGCCCAAGTGATCATCTTCAGATGGTGCATTGGTCAGAGAACCAACAGAGGGACATGGAACGCCCACAACAAATTTCGAGTTATGCCATGAATGGTGCCGTGGTTGGCTATAGTTGTAATCATCCGTCCGCCCAACTCGCACGGATGCAGCCGGACGACTGCGCGTTCTGGGAAACGGATGAAACCGAGCCCATCAATTTCAATGACGGCGCAAACTATCCGCCGGAAGGCGTCAGCGGCCGGCACCTGGCGGGCGGCGTGCAGGCGGCGTTTGACGGCTCAGTCAGTTACGTAAAACTGACCCAATGGCGTCAGGACATGGCCTGCCCCGGCCGCAACCGTCTTTGGTGCAATCCGAACTCGCCCGATGGACACTGATGCACTGAATTTCCAGAGCGTTGAATCATTCCAAAAATCAAGTCACATTCCACCAGTTCCAATGCAAGGCACGGCGGTTCGCACCGTTCATCGCGGATTATGTGTTCCAAACGGTTGGTAGTGCGTTTTAATGACATGCTTCTCCGCGTCCACTTCCCTATCATTCCCGCTTCCATGAAATTATCATTTTTGCCCTTGTTCATCTTTGTCTCAGCGGCGGGCGCTTTGCTGGGTGTGGCGGCTGAACCGACTCCGATTTATCAAGACGCCAAGCAGCCGTTGGAGGCGCGCGTGAATGACTTGCTCTCGAAGATGACGCTGGAGGAAAAAATTTCCATCGTTCACGCCGATTCCAAATTTTCCACGGCGGCCGTGCCGCGCCTGGGCATTCCCCGGCGCTGGGTGGATGACGGCCCGCACGGCGTGCGCGAGGACGTCGGGCCGTATTCGTGGAACTCGGCGGGGCGCACGGATGATTACGCCACCTGGCTGCCGGTGTTGAGCGCGCTTGGCTCGACTTGGAACACGGACCTGGCGGCGGCTTACGGCGACGTGATCGGCAGCGAGGCACGGGCGCGCGACAAGGACGTGATGCTCGCGCCGATTGTGGACATCGCGCGGACGCCATTGTGCGGGCGCATTTACGAATACCTGGGCGAGGATCCTTACCTGAACGCCCGGCTCGGAGTGAATTATGTCGAGGGACTGCAATCGAACGGCGTGGCCGCGTGCATCAAACATTTCGTCGGCAACAACCAGGAACAGGGACGCGAAACCATCAACATGGACATGGACGCACGCACGCTGCGCGAAATTTATCTACCGCCGTTCGAGGCCGCTGTCAAAGAGGCGCACGTCTGGTCCGTGATGGGCGCTTACTCAAAACTGCGCGGCGAAAACTGTGCTTACAACGACTATCTCATCAACCGCCTGCTCAAAGGTGAATGGCAATTCCCCGGTTTCGTGATGTCGGACTGGGGCGGCACCCACAGCACCGCCGAGGCGGTGCGCGGCGGATTAGACGTGGAAATGGGCACTCTGGTCGGCTCGGAAGATCCGTCGGCTTACAGTAAATTTTTCCTGGCCCAGCCGTTTCTCGACGGTATCCGCTCGGGCGAATATCCGGCATCGCTCCTCGACGACAAAGTCCGCCGCAGCCTACGCGTGATGATTGCGACGGGAGTTCTGGACCCGCGTCCGTCCGGCTCTCTCAACACGCCGGAACATCAGGCCGTGGCGCGGCGCATCGCCGAGGAAGCCTTGGTGCTGCTGAAAAATAATAATCAGGCTCTCCCGCTCAACCTGGCCGGCCTCAAATCCGTGGCCGTCATCGGCGAGAATGCCATCCGGCACAACGCCAACGGCTTCTTCGGCGCCGGCGTCAAGACGCCTTACGAAATCACCCCGCTCGACGGCATCAAACAGTTGGTCGGCGACAAGGCGACCGTGACGTATTCCGCCGGTTACGGCAGGAATGGCGGCGGCCCCAATCTGGTGGCCGAAGCCGTGGCCGCCGCGCGTCAGGCCGACGTGGCCATCGTCATTGCCGGCTTAAGTCATACGCGCTATCAAGACGATGAAGGCTGGGACCGAGCCAGCCTGCGTCTGCCGTATGGTCAGGATGAATTGATCAGCCAAATCGTCCAGGCGAATCCGCGGACGATTGTGGTGCTGGTGTCCGGCCCGGCGATTGAACTCGGTTCGTGGCTGACGCAGGTGCCGGCGGTGTTGCAGGCGCATTATTCCGGCATGGAAGGCGGTCACGC
>CAYUGC010000265.1:0-5096 GCA_964444085.1 uncultured Bifidobacteriaceae bacterium
TCCGCGACGAATGTCATCGCGTGGCGAACAGCTACAACGCGCAGCTCCGGCTCAAGAAAATCTCCGAGAGCGTGCTGGACGAGTTCCCTGGCATCGGCGAGGCACGGAAGGCGGCGCTGCTGAAAAAATTCGGCTCGGTGCAGCGGTTGAAAATAGCGACGCTCGAACAGCTTGCCGAAGTCCCCGGCTTCGGCGGCAAGGCGGCAGCGGAATTGAAGGAATTTCTGGCGGCGCGGACGGCCTGATTTTTAACACAAAGGCGCAAAGAAACAAAGGCGCGCCAAACTTTGCGGCTTTGCCTCTTTGCGCCTTTGCGTTAAGGTTTTTTCAATGAACATTCAAGTGGCGGTGCTCTGCGACGCGGCGACAGACGACAACGGCAAGCTCAACCTGCTCGGCTCGTTTGACACCATTTACGCGCCGCAGATGCCGGCGGTGCATCCGCAATGCGCCGTCGCGCTGCGCGTCACGTTCCAGCCCGGCGACGAAGGCACGCGCAAGCTCTCGCTCAATTTCATCAATGCCGACGGGCGTTCCATCATGCAGGGTATCGAGCTGCCCGTGCCGGTGACGTTGCCGGATGACGCGCATTTCCTCACGCGCAACTTCATCATCAACATCCAGCAGCTCAAGTTCGAGGAGCCAGGACTTTACTCCGTGGACGTGCGGCTCGACGACGAATCGCAGGCGAGCATCCCGTTGTTGGTGAAACTGGTCGAACGGCCGGTGGCTTGAACTCCAACGCTCGCCACTTTGGGCTTTGAACTTCACGGCGCGGCGATTATTTTTTGCGCATGAACGAACCTATTTTGCAGCTCGACCTGCCCGGCATCAAAAAAGTCCGCTCCGGCAAGGTCCGCGAAGTCTATGACCTCGGCGACAGTTTCCTGCTCGTCGCCAGCGACCGCATTTCCGCGTTCGACGTGATCATGCCCAACGGCATCCCGCGCAAGGGCGAGGTGCTCACGCAGATTTCGCATTTCTGGTTTGAGAAATTTGCCTCGCTCGTGCCGAACCATCTGCTCGCCAAGTCCGATGATCCGTTACCGAAAAATCTCCAGCCGTTCGCCGCGCAACTCGCGCGCCGCTCGATGATCGTGAAAAAGGCCAAGCCGCTCGCCATCGAATGCATTGTGCGCGGTTACCTTTCCGGCAGCGGTTGGAAGGAATACAAGAAATCGCAGACCGTCTGCGGCATCCAGCTGCCCGCCGGCCTGACGGAATCGGCCGAACTGCCTGAACCGATTTTCACGCCATCCACCAAGGCTGAGGCCGGGCACGACGAAAATATTTCCTTCGAGGAAGCCTGCAAGATTGTCGGCACCGACCTCGCCACGCAGGCGCGCGACTTGAGCCTGAAGATCTACAAGGCCGGACGCGATTACGCCAAGCAGCGCGGCATCATCATTGCCGACACGAAATTCGAGTTCGGCCTGTTCGAAGGCAAGCTCATCCTGATTGACGAAGTGCTCACGCCGGATTCCTCGCGCTTCTGGCCGGCCGACCAATACGCGCCTGGCCGCGGCCAGCCGAGCTTCGACAAGCAATTCGTCCGCGACTACCTCGAAACGCTGACGTGGGACAAAACCCCGCCCGGCCCGAAACTGCCGGATGATGTCGTCGCCAAGACCAGCGCGACGTATCTGGAAGCTTACGAGCGGCTGACAGGGAAGAAACTCTGACCCCGGCCGCACAACCTCCGGCGGCTTGATAATCATAGCGGCCGAAGCCAGGCGGCGCTGACGGTTTTTACAATGAGCGGACTCACATCCGCCGCTACAGCGATGATGATTTCGTCGTGCAGGCGTCGGGCCAACCGGGCTATCCTCGCGCCGTGGAAACCAAATCCAAAGCTGTCACAATGGCCGGGCTTCGCCGACGTTTGCGTCAGTTCGCTTCGCCGGCGGACGCGAAGTTTCTCCAAGGGTACTTCAAGACCGGCCCCGGTGAATACGGTGCGGGCGACCAATTCGTCGGTATCCGCGTTCCGGTCCTGCGGCGGCTGGCAAAGGAATTTCATTCGCTGCCGCGCCGCGATGTCATCGCGCTGCTCCAGTCGCCCATTCACGAGGAGCGGTTGCTGGCGCTCATCGTGATGGTGAACGCCTACGAGGGCGGCGATAAGACGGAGCAGGCGGAGATTTGCGAACTTTATCTGGAGCAACTCGCCCGCGTGAACAACTGGGACCTGGTGGATTCCTCCGCGCCTTACATCTTGGGGCCGCATTTGTGTGAACGTCCGCGAAAGATTTTGTTCCGCCTCGCGCATTCGGAAAATCTCTGGCACCGCCGCGTGGCCATGCTGGCGACGTTCCACTTCATCCGCTCCAAGGATTTTGCCGACGCGCTCCGCCTCGCGGAACTGCTGCGCGACGACGGGCATGATTTGATGCATAAAGCCGTTGGCTGGATGCTGCGCGAAATCGGCAAGCGCGACGTGGCGGTCTTGAAACAATTCCTCCAACGGCACGCTGCGCTCATGCCGCGCACGATGCTACGCTATGCGATTGAGAAATTGCCGGAACGCGAGCGGAAGCGGTATCTTCGGGCGGGCAAAGCCTAGCCATGCAAACTCTCGTCGAAGATTTTCTGCAATACCTGCGCCATGAGCGCGGGCAGTCGGACAACACGGCGAAAACTTACGCCGCGCTGCTCGGCAAGTTCACCACGTGGGCGGAGAAGCAGGGTCTCGCCGACTGGCACGACGTGGAACTGAAGCATCTGATGGCGTTTCTCTCGCATGAGCGCATGCGCAGCGCGCCGATCGGTCGCCCCTCCGCGCGCGAGGACGCGGCACCCAAGCCCGCGCGCCGCATGAGCGGCGAAAGCGTGTATCTGGAAATCGCGGCGTTGCGGGCGTTTTACAAATTCGCCGAGAACGAAAAATTCCTGCCAGCGAACCCGGCGGAAAATCTTTCCCTGCCGCGCCGCTGGAAACGCCTGCCGAAGGCATTGAGCAATGACGAAATCACCAGGCTCCTCAAGCCCGAATCGAGTGAGACGCCAGACACCCTGTGCGACCAGGCGATTCTGGAGCTGGCCTACGCCTCCGGCTTGCGTTTGTCCGAATTGAAAAATCTGCGCCTGGAGCAGCTTCATCTCGACGCCGGATTCATCAACGTCATTGGCAAGGGCAACAAGGAGCGCGTCGTGCCGGTGGGGCGAACGGCGGTCAACGCGTTGAACCGTTTCATCGACGCGGGCCGGCCCAAGCTCATTACGCCGAAATCACCGGCGAATGTTTTTCTGAACAAGCGCGGCACGGCATTCGCGTCGGTGACGCTGTGGCTGCGCATCAAGAACCGCGTGAAGCGCGCCGGCATCGAACGGAACATCACGCCGCATATGCTGCGACACAGTTTCGCGACGCATCTGCTGGAGCACGGCGCGGATTTGCGGGTGATCCAGGAATTGCTCGGCCACGCGAACATCGGCACGACGGAGATTTACACGCACGTCGCCGGCAGCCGGCTGCGGGAGATCCACCGGAAGTTTCACCCACGGGCGTAACTCGTCCCTCCGAAAGATCACTCAAAATCGTAAACCAAAACTTTTTTCACGAGCGGCTTCACGCATTGCGCGATGAACTCCAAATGCTGCGGATGCACCTGATATTCGTCCTGCGCCTGCTTGCTGGTGAAAACAGTATTGAGCGCAATTTGATAGGTCTGGTCCACGACGGGCCGTGCGCTGCCGACCATTTTGCCGATGTGAAAATGTGTCAGGCCGGGAATGTTCTTCAGGAATTGATTGCCGCCGGCGATGACGGCGTCCGCCGCTTCGGGTTTGGCCGGGTCGGTCCAGAAAATAACAACGTGTGAAAACATATTCTTGAATTAAACAACAAAGGCGCAAAGGCGCAAAGCAGAATGGAAATTTTCCACTTCGCGTCCTTGTGTGTTTGTTGTTAAAATTTCCCGCATGAGCAAAACCGCACTGTTATTCGCCGGTCAAGGCGCGCAAGTCGTCGGCATGGGAAAAGACCTCGCCGAGAAATTTCCGTCCGCCAAGGTGTGGTTCGACCGCGCCAATGCCGCGCTCGGCTACGATCTTACCGGTGTCTGCTTCAACGGCCCGGAAGCGGATTTGACGAAAACCGAAAACGCGCAGCCCGGAATTTTTCTCGTGAGCTGGGTTTGCTTCCAATTGCTCAAGGAACAGGTGCCGAATCTGAAGTTTGACGCCACCGCCGGTTTGTCGCTCGGCGAATTCACGGCGTTGACGGCGGCAGGCGCGATGAGTTTTGAGGACGGCCTGCGCGTGGTGCGGCAGCGCGGCAAGTTCATGCAGGAAGCCTGCGATGTGACCAAAGGCGGCATGGCCGCGATCATTGGCCTCGATGAAGCGCCGACGCGTGAAGTTTGCGCGGAAGCCGGTGTGGTGCTGGCGAATCTAAATTGCCCCGGCCAGCTCGTGATTTCTGGCGCGGTGGAAAATATTGCGAAGGCGTGCGAACTCGCCAAAGCCAAAGGCGCGAAACGCGCGCTGCCGTTGCCGGTGGCCGGCGCGTATCACTCGCCGCTGATGGCCAGCGCGCAGCCGAAGCTCGGCGCGGAACTGGTGAAGGTGAATCTGGTTTCGCCCATCGTGCCGGTGATTTCCAATGTCACGGCGCAGGCGCACGGAACGCCGGCGGAGATTTCCGCCAAGCTCGTCGAACAAGTTTGTGCGTCGGTGCTGTGGGAGACTTCGATGCGCGCATTGTTGGCGCAGGGTTTCACACGGTTTATCGAACTCGGGCCAGGCTCGGCGTTGACTGGCTTCATGAAGCGCATTGATAAAACGGCGACGATGCTGAATGTGGCGGACGCCGCGAGCCTGGAAGCCACGGTGAAATCACTTTCTGTCTAGCCACAGATTTTCGCAGATAAAAATCAGCTTTGAATCTGTGTCCAATCTGTGTTTCATCTGTGGCTGAAACTTTTTATTATGAGCCAACTCACCAATCAAATTGCCGTGGTCACCGGCGCGGGCCGCGGCATCGGCCGCGCCATCGCCTTGAAATTCGCCCATGAAGGCGCGGATGTCGTCGTCGTCTCGCGCACGCAGGAAAATTCCGAGAAGGTCGCGGCGGAAATCCGCGCGCTCGGCCGCAA
>CAYUGC010000266.1:0-5081 GCA_964444085.1 uncultured Bifidobacteriaceae bacterium
GCGCGCGACCAGTTGCTCATGTCCCAGAAGTTCACATGGAACCATTTGCCGATGAACAGAACCTCGCAGGGAATGGTCGGGACGTATTCCCACGGAAACAATCCGATGAGCGCGAGATACAGCTTGGAAAACGTGTTCATCCGCGGCACGCCGCCGAGGTGCAGCGCCATCTCGCGCGCCTTGAGCATCCGCGGGTCTTTCACCGACACGCCGGCCAGCTTGAGTGCAAGGTAGGCCTTGATGGTGGCGTTCACTTCCGACGGCCCGCCGTGGTAGATGTTCCAACCGCCGTCCGGCAACTGCATCGAAAAGATGTGATGGACGGCCTTGCGCTGCCATTCCGCATCAATGCTGCCGTCCCAGTGATGGAACGCCACCATGTCGGACACCAGCGTGGAATCCACCATCAGTTCACCGACCCAAAAACCCTCCGGTTTCTGCACGGACAGGAGATAATTCTGCGACCGCTTGAGGGCGGCCGGCCAGGCTTCGGAAAAATTGTCGGACACGCATCGGCTGGCGGCATCCGCCGGCGCAGTCGTGCGTGAATTGCTGTCAATCAACACGCGCAGATTTTGCGGTTTGGCAAAAAAGGTGTAAAGGATTTTACTTTCGAACGCGGGGCGAAAACAAATTGTCCGCGCAAAATTTCTCGCCAGCGGAGGCGGCACGCATTATTTTCCCGCCACATTCATGCTGCTCATCGAAACGCGCGTGCAACCCAGCCCCGTCCACGGGTTCGGCCTCTTCGCCTTGCAGGCCGTGCCCAAAGGCACGCCCATCTGGGCCTTTCAGCCGGGCTTCGACCATGACTTTTCGCCGGCGCAATTTGCCGCGCTGCCGCCGCTGGCGCAGGCGCACACGCGCTGGTTCTGCTTCGTCAACCAGTTGGATGGCCACGTCATCTTGAGCGGCGACCATGCGTGCTTCATCAACCATTCGCCGAACTGCAACACCGGCGCGCCGTTGGACGCCCATGTGCCGGTCGTGACCGTGGCTTTGCGCGACATTGCGCCCGGCGAGGAAATCACCTGCAACTATTACGCCTACGACGCGGACGCGGACTGGAAGCTCGGCCATGTCCCCTACGATGCGCCGCTGGGAACCGTGCCGAAGTGATTTTTCAAACCACCCTGCTCAAGCCAGCTGCCAGCCGGGCTTGATTTCTTCATCCCATGCAGTCAGGGGCTGATTCATCCGCAGCTTGCGTTCGGCGAGAATGCCGATCATCGCGGCGTTGTCCGTGCAAAGCGATTTATCCGCGAGCCGGAGCGTGAAACCATTTTTCCCGCACGCCGTTGCCAGCGCCTTCCGCAAGCCGCCGTTGCACGTCACGCCGCCGGAAGCCGTCACGCAGCGAACGCCGGCGCGCTTGGCGGCACGAATGGTTTTCTTCACCAGCACCTCGACAATCGCCGCCTGCACGCTGGCGCAAAGGTCGGCAACTTTCTGCCGGTCGTCCAAAAGTTCTGGGTGATCGCGGATGAAATAGCGGACGGAAGTTTTCAGACCGCTGAAACTGAAATCGTCGTTTGCGTCGTGCAGCAGCGGGCGCGGAAAATCGAACGCCGCCGGATTCCCCTGCTCCGCCAGCCGGTCAATGATCGGCCCGGCGGGATACGGCAAGCCCATCAGTTTCCCCGTTTTGTCAAAACATTCGCCCGCCGCATCGTCAATCGTGCCGCCGAGAACGCGATGCTTCAATTCCGATTCCACCAGCACGAGCATCGTGTGCCCGCCGCTGACGATGAGCGAAATGTTCGGCTGAAAACTGACGAAGTCGGCGGCAAAATCCGGCCTCCCTCGCCCCTCCGAGAGGAGAGGGATTGACGGTGAGGGGCCAGAAAGTTTGCTGGACGATATATTTGCATCAGTCGATCCAACGGCGCTCAAACCCCTCACCCCGGCCCCCTCCCCTTGCAGGGGCGAGGGAGAAATATATTGAATCCATGGCGAATACAAATGCGCCTCATGGTGATTGATGCCGATGAATGGCTTCGCTAACGCGAACGCCACGGCCTGCGCGGCCTTGAAGCCGATGAGCAACGCGATGCCCAACCCCGGCCCTTGCGTGGCGGCGACGGCATCGAGTCGCGCGGGAGAAATCTTCGCCTCGGCCAAGGCGGCCTGCGCGACGGGCAAAAGATTTTTCAGGTGTTCACGCGCGGCCAGTTCCGGCACCACACCCCCGTATTCCGCGTGCAGCTTGATCTGGGACGAGACGACATTGGCTAGCACCTGGCCGTCGCGCACCACGGCGGCGCTGGTTTCGTCGCAGGAAGTTTCGAGCGCGAGCAAAGTCATTTGGCCACCGGATGGATTGCGCCGTAGGCCAGCAGTCCCTTGAGTAAATCCTCGGCGCGCTCGAACTGTTCGTCGTGAAAATCATCCACGCGGGTCTTCAGGCCGGACGGCAGCCCGCCCACGCCGTCGGGCGAACGCTTGAGCAGCAGCGCCGCCTCCTCCGCATCAGTCAGCGGCACAAAAATGTCCGGCGTGATGCCGTGCTGATGGATGACCTTGTGGCTGGGCGTGTAATATTTCGCCACGGTCAGCTTCAGGGCCGAGCCGTCGTCGAGCGGAAAAATCGTCTGCACAGAACCTTTGCCGAACGTTTTTTCACCGAGAATCACGGCGCGGTGCAAATCCTGCAAACAGCCGGTCACGATCTCCGCCGCGCTCGCGCTGCCGAGATTCACCAGCACAACGATGGGCACCGCCGGCAATTCATCGCCGCCGCTGCGCGAAAAATATTTATCCACATTGCGCCGGCCTTCGGTGGAAACGATGAGCTGTCCGCGCGGAAGAAATTTTTCGCACACGGCCACGGCCTGTTCCAACAGCCCGCCGGGATTCCAGCGCAGATCGAGGATCAATCCTTTCATGCCCTGCCGCTTGAGCTTGGCGAGCGCGTCCTCCAGATCGTCCGCGGTCTTGTCGCCAAACTGCGTGATGCGAACATAGCCAACTTTGTCGGCGTCCAGCGGATACTCACGTTTGCCGTGGATGTCCTTGACCATTTCCATCTGGATGACGGCGCGCTGGAGCGTGAAGGTTTTCTTTTCGCCGGTGGCCGGGCGCTCAATGGTCAAGGTGACGGACGAACCGGGTTCGCCGCGCAACAGTTTCACCACGTCGGCCAGCGACTGGCCGTCCACGTTTTTGCCCATCACTTGGATGATGCGGTCGCCGGACATGATGCCGGCGCGGGAACCGGGCGTGTCGTCCATCGGCGTGACGACGGTGATGTGGCCTTCGCGCAGCACGACCACAAGGCCGAGCCCGCCGAACTGGCCTTCGGTGTCATCCTGCAACTGCTGGAAGGAATCGGCGTCGAGAAATTCGCTGTGCGGGTCAAGCTTGGCGACCGCGCCTTTCAACGCGGCATAGACGAGCTGCTGATAAGTCAAATCCTTGCCATCCACATATTCATGGCGGATTTTTTGGAGCGCATCATTAAACAGCTCCAGGTTCGCCTGCGGATTATCCCCGGCGGGCGCGCTCTTGGTCGCGGAAAAATAAATCTTGGCGCCGACCGCCAGGTTGAGCAGCAGCGCCAAAATCACCAGACCAAAAAGCAAACGGCGTTTCATGAGCGCGGGGACTTTAGCACGAAGCGGCACGGACACAAAGTTTTTGAAAAGGTTGATGGCGGCAAGAATTGAGGAACGCGGCGTTCACGCCGCTTCAGCGTGGCCTTGCAAACTCACGTCGAAGCGGGCTAAAGCCCGCGCTCCGCCGAAACAATCACCGCAACAGCGATTCGATGAACGGCAGATCCGCCGGCACCGTGACCTTGGGATTCGGCGCGGCGGCCGGCACCAACCGCACCGGCTGGCCGATGAGTTCGCACGCAGCAGTGTCGTCGGTAAGGTTTAGATTATTTTCGCGCGCCGTGGAAATCGCGCGGCGGATGACCTCCACGCGAAACGTCTGCGGCGTCTGCACCGACCAGAGTTTTGAGCGGTCCACCGTGCGCAAAATGGTTTTGCCGTCGGCAGTTTCCTTGAGGGTGTCCGTCACTGGCTGCGCGGCCACGGCGGCGCCGGTTTCGCGCGCCGCGTCAATGGTGGCGGCGATCAATTCTTCCGTGGTGCAAGGCCGCGCCGCGTCCTGGATGGCGACGATTTCCGTCCGCAACGAAACAACCAGAAGACCGTTCCAGACGGAGTCCTGACGTTCCGCGCCGCCAGCGACGAGGCGAAACGGTTTGTGAAAATGATATTTCTCCGCCAGTTCCGTGAAGTGCGGCTGCATCCCGTCGCGCACAACGAGGATGATTTCGTCAATGCACGCCGCGTCGTTGAACTGCCGCCAGGTGTGCGCCACGACCGGCCGGCCGGCGACTTCGAGCCAGAGCTTGTCCACGTTCGCGCCCATGCGCGTGCCCTTGCCGGCGGCAACAATGATGGCGGAAGTCATGCGTTCAGTTTAGGGAGAAAATCAAAAGTCCAAAACCAAAATCGCGACGATTTGGCTTTGGACTTTGGACGAAAAAAATTTGGTTCAGCCGATGCGCCAGACGATGCGCGCCTTGTTGAGGTCGTATTGCGACATCTCCATCTTCACGCGGTCCCCCGCCGTGAGGCGCACGAACCGCTTGCGCATTTTGCCGGAGATGGTCGCCAGCACCTCGTGCCCGTTGTCCAGTTCAACCCGGAACATCGTTCCCGCCAATACGGAAGCGATCCGCCCTTCAACTTCAATGTGCTCTTCCATTGAACTTTTTAGCAAAAAAGCTTGGGCAACATTTTCAGGTGCTGCCCAAGCTGATGATTGATTATTGATTAATAGCGATCACGGCCACCGCCACCGCCGCCACCGCCGTAACCACCACGGCTGCCGCCGCCGCCGCCGCCGAATTCACGGCGCGGACCGCGGTCACGACCGCCGCCGCCACCGCCGGGGGGACGTTCTTCCTTCGGACGGGCAACATTGACCGTCAGGGCGCGGCCGTCAAGCTGCGCACCGTGCATGGCTTCAATGGCCTTCTGCGCCTCTTCGGGCGTGGAGAAGGTGACGAAGGCAAACCCGCGTGAACGGCCGGTCATCCGGTCCATCATAAGGTTGGCTTCAACGAC
>CAYUGC010000267.1:0-5016 GCA_964444085.1 uncultured Bifidobacteriaceae bacterium
GCATTGATGAACTGCTGCCGAAACAGATCGAGCTGATTCACGGGCCGGGCTGTCCCGTGTGTGTGACGCCGCTGGAGATGATTGACAAGGCGCTGGAAATTGCCGCGAAACCAAACGTCATTTTCACTTCGTTTGGCGATATGCTCCGCGTGCCCGGCAGCGCGACGGACTTGCTTTCAGTCAAAGCCAAAGGCGGCGACGTGCGGATAGTTTATTCGCCGCTGGATGCGGTGAAACTGGCGGAGGAAAATCCGGCGAAGGCAGTGGTTTTCTTCGGTGTCGGTTTTGAGACCACCGCGCCGGCGACGGCGATGGCGGTTTATCAGGCGGCCCAGAAAGCTTTGAAAAACTTCTCGATGCTGATTTCGCACGTCCTCGTGCCGCCGGCCATCGAGGCGCTGATGTCGTCGCCCAACTGCCGCGTGCAGGCGTTTTTGGCCGCCGGCCACGTCTGCACGGTGATGGGCTACGAGGAATATTTTCCGCTCGTGAAAAAACACCGTATGCCGATTGTCGTCACTGGTTTCGAGCCCCTGGACATTTTACATGGCATCTTGATGGTCGTGCAGCAGCTCGAAGCGGGTCGGGCGGAGGTGGAGAATCAATACTCCCGCTCTGTCTGTCGCTCCGGCAACCAGCCCGCGCAGGCGTTGATCAAAAAAGTTTTCCAGGTAGTGCCCCGAAAGTGGCGCGGCGTCGGGGAAATTCCGCAAAGCGGTCTCGGTCTGGCCGGTGAATATGCGGCGTTTGACGCGGAGAAAATATTTGGCCTCGCCGACCATCGCGTTGACGAACCGGCGGAGTGCAAGTCAGGATTGATTTTGCAAGGCTTGCTGAAACCGCACGAATGTCCGGCGTTCGGCGGCAAATGCACGCCGGAGCATCCGCTCGGCGCGACGATGGTTTCGAGCGAAGGCGCGTGCGCGGCGTATTATCGGTATCGGCGACATTGAATTTACGATTTGCGATTGACGATTTATGAGACGCTTTCGATTTCGAGATGGGCGCGTAAATCGTATATCGTAAATCCAAAATCAGAAGACATGGAAAATAAATTTGATTTCACGGCGAGCTGCCCGCTTCCCATTTCACAATATCCGCACGTCCTCATGGCGCACGGCGGTGGCGGGACGTTGATGCACCGGTTGCTGGAAGATGTCTTCGGCCGGGCGTTCAGTAATCCGATTCTCGATGCGCGCCACGACTCGGCGCAGTTTGCGGTGCCGGCGGGAAAACTCGCGATGACGACAGATTCTTATGTCGTGCGGCCGATTTTTTTTCCGGGGGGCGACATCGGTTCAATGGCGGTTCACGGCACGGTGAATGATCTGGCGATGAGCGGCGCGCGGCCGCTGTATTTGAGCTGCGGCTTCATCATCGAGGAGGGCTTGCCGATGGAAGCGTTGTGGCGTGTGGTCTGTTCGATGCGCGACGCGGCGAATATATGCGGCGTGCAAATTGTCACCGGCGACACGAAGGTCGTGGACAAAGGCAAGGGCGATGGCCTGTTCATCAACACCACCGGCCTCGGCGTCATTCAGCACGCGCAAATAATCCTGCCGCAAAATGTCCAGCCGGGCGATGCGGTGATCGTCAGCGGCGATTTGGGCCGGCACGGCATGGCGATCATGGCCGTGCGCGAAGGTCTGGCATTTGAGACGACGATAGAAAGCGATTCCGCGCCGGTGCATGAACCGGTTTTGAAACTGCTGGAGGCTGGCATTGAAATCCACTGCCTGCGCGATCTGACGCGTGGCGGTCTGGCGAGCGCGCTGAACGAAATCGCCGAGGCGGCGGGCGTCAAAATCGCCATCGAGGAAAAATCCGTTCCCGTCCGTGAAGACGTTCACGCCGCGTGCGAGATGCTTGGCTTCGACCCGTTGCACGTCGCGAACGAAGGCCGGTTTGTCGCCTTCGTCCCAGTGAAGGATGCGGAACGCGCGCTGCAAATTTTCCGCCGCCACGAGGTTTCCGCCGGTGCCGCGCTCATCGGCAAGGTGGTGGAAAAATCTGAGCCGCTGGTGACGCTGCGGAGCGCGATTGGCGCGAGCCGGATTCTCGACATGCCGAGCGGCGAGCAGTTGCCGCGGATTTGTTAGAGCGGTTGGCTGGAGCACGGCGTTTCCGCTGCTCCCGTCAGCGGCGATCTTCAATCAGTCTTCTTTTCGGTCCCGTCGTGAAGCGGGCGTATGATTAATTTTCACAAAGTTGAGGATAAGTGGGCAAAAATTGTCAAGAATTCAACAATCGCCGTGTGGTTGATGGTGCCATTTCACCGTAACTTGGGCAAAGTGGAAGACAGCAGCATACAGACAGATACCGTTACGCCGTCGAGCAAGAAGAAGGGTGCCGCCGCTTATCATCCGGCGCAGGCGCGGGAGACGGCGTTTGACCGGCCCCGGGACTGGCTGGGCAACCGGTTCATCTACGCGGTCATTTCCTCCCGCGCCACTGGCCTGTCGCTCGGCGTCAACATCAACCCCGACAGGAAATGCAATTTTGACTGCTCCTATTGCGAGGTGGACCGGCGTATCCCGTTGCGCGAACACAAGCTGGACGTGGAAGTCCTGGCGGCGGAACTGCGCAAGACCATCGCGTTCATTCAGAGCGGCAAGCTGGCCGAGCTGCCGTCCTATCGCACGCTGCCGTCCGAACTCTTGCGGCTGCGTCAGGTGGCGTTGAGCGGCGACGGCGAGCCGACGCTCGCGGCGAATTTCATGGAGGCCGTCCAGGCGGTTGTGCGCGTGCGCGCGCTGGGCGGTTTTTTCAAGCTGGTGTTATACACGAACGGCACTGGTCTGGATCATCCCAATGTCCAGCGCGGCCTGGAACTGCTCACCAAGTCGGACGAAATCTGGATCAAGCTCGACGGCGGCACGCAGTCGTTCGTGGACAAGGTGAACCGTCCGGATGTGCCGCTGGAAAAGATTTTATCAAATATTCTGCTGGTTGGGCGGATACGTCCGGTTGTCATTCAAAGCTTGTTCCCTTCCATCCACGGCGAGGAGCCGCCGTTTGAGGAGATCCGCGAATACGCGCTACGCCTCAAGGAACTCAAGGCCGGCGGTGCGCAGATTTCCATGGTGCAGATTTATTCCGCCGCTCGGCCGGGCGTGAATTCCGAATGGGGGCATCTGCCGTTACGCGTACTTTCGCAGATTGCCCAGACCGTCCGACAGACGTCGGGGCTGCGTGCCGAAGTGTTTTAATTTTGGTTTGGTTTGGTTGGCAAAAAACTGGCCGCCGGGTGGTTCCCGGCGGCCAGTTGCATTTTCAGGCTGGAAGTGAAACCTAGGTGCGTGGCATCGCGTAGCCGGTCAGCGCCTTCATGTATTGGGCGCGCTCGAAGGCCGCTGGTTCGGCGCAGTTCTTCTGGCTCAAACTGCCTTTCAACTGCTTGACCGATTCGTATTCGTGTTCCTCCAGCCAGTCCGTCAACTCGCGTTCAATCATCGCGATCTGCGGGATGCCGTGGCGGATGACGGTGGAGCAGAGCATCGTCACGTCCGCGCCGACCATCAGCATTTTCAACGCATCCGACGCGCGGTGGATGCCGCTGGTCGCCGCGAGGCTGGCCTTCAGTTTTCCATGGAGCAGGGCGATCCAGCGCAACGGCAGGCGCATCGCCATCGGCGTGCTCAGCAGGATGTTAGGCTTTACCTCCAGCGATTCCAGCTCGATGTCCGGCTGGTAAAACCGGTTGAACAGCACCAGTCCATCCGCGCCGGCCTGGTCGAGGCGCTTGGCCATGTTGGCGAAGTTGCTGAAGAACGGGCTCAGCTTCACCGCCACCGGGATGGTGACATTCGCCTTCACCGACTTCAGGATTTCGAGATAGGTCAGCTCGACTTCCGTGCCGGTGAGATTCAGGTCGGTCGGGATGTAATAGATGTTCAGCTCCAGTGCGTCCGCGCCGGCTTGCTGGATCTGTTTGGCGTATTCCGTCCAGCCGCCGGCGGAGGAACCGTTCAGGCTGGCGATGATGGGAACGCGCGTCGCTTTTTTTGCGGCGGCAATGTGTTTGAGATACTCCTCCGGGCCGAGGTGATATTCATCGGCTTCGGGGAAATACGAGAGCGCCTCGGCAAAGCTTTCCGTGCCATGTTCCAGGCGCTGGTGCAGCTCCAGCCGGTCCTGCCGCAACTGTTCCTCGAACAGCGAATATAAAACCACCGCCGCCGCGCCGGCGTCCTCCATGCGCTTGAGGTTGTCAATTTCCTCCGACAGCGGCGACGCGGATACCACCAGCGGCGAGCGCAGTTTCAAACCGAGATAATTTGTGGTGAGATCCATAATATTATTTTGTTAAGGGTTGATCAGGCTTCGGTGCTGCTCGGTGGAACCGTCGTCGGAGCGGCGGCCGGTTTCGGGGTCGGCTGCGCCATGTAATGATAGAACTTCCACCGGCGGTCGGCATCCACCTGGGCCTGCGCGAAGAATCGCTTCGCGTCCTCGGGCTTGCTCTTCGTGAGCATCTTGAACCGGTTTTCCGACAGCATGAAATCCGACACTTTGGACTTGGCGGCGACGGAATCCAGTTGGAGCGGATTCTCGCCGCGTTCGGCCCGGCGTGGGTCGTAGCGGTAGAGCAGCCATTGGCCGGACTCGACGGCGAGCTTCTGCTGCTTCGCACCGATGCCCTGGTCTAGGGCGATGCCGTGCGCGATGCAATGGCTGTAGGCGATGATCAGCGACGGTCCCGGATAGGATTCCGCCTCGATGAACGCCTTCAGCGTATGCTCGTCCTTCGCGCCCATCGCGACGCTGGCGACGTAGATGTTGCCGTAGCTCATAGCGATGAGACCGAGATCCTTCTTGCCTGCGGGCTTGCCGCCAGCGGCGAACTTCGCAATCGCACCGCGCGGAGTGGACTTCGACATCTGTCCGCCGGTGTTGGAATAAACTTCCGTGTCCATCACCAGCACGTTGACCTTGTGGCCGCTGGCGAGGACGTGATCCAGACCGCCGTAGCCGATGTCGTAGGCCCAGCCGTCGCCGCCGAGAATCCACACGCTC
>CAYUGC010000268.1:0-4995 GCA_964444085.1 uncultured Bifidobacteriaceae bacterium
AAAGTTTCCATCCTCGCCGACGGCGGCATCACCAAGTCCGGCGACATCGTGAAGGCGCTGACCCTGGCGCAAGGCGTGATCTGCGGCGGCATGTTTGCCGGTTGCCTCGAGGCGCCGGGCGAAGTGGTGGAGATTGGCGGCAAAATGTATAAGCAATACCGCGGCATGGGCAGCCTGGCGGCGATGAAATCCGGCAGCGCCGCGCGCTACGGTCATGAGAAGGCCGACACCACCCGCAAGGTGGCGGCCGAAGGCATCGAGGCGCTCAAGGAAGCGTGCGGCCCGGTGGACCGCGTGCTGGCGAGCCTTATTGGCGGCATCCAGAGCGGCATGGGCTATCTCGGCGCGAAGAATCTCGAACAGCTCCGCAGCAAGGCCCGCTACATCCGGGTCAGTCCCGCCGGCCAGCGCGAAGCCGCCCCGCACGACGTGGTGGAATTGAAGACGGGCAACTGACCGCTAATCTGCGCTGATTGCCGCTAATTTGATCAGCAAAAATACGGTTCAAAACTCCACCGGCTCATTGAGCTTGCCGCATTGGGTGCAGCGGGAGCGGTCCACGTCGGCGTCGTCGGTATAGACGTTGCCGCATTTCTGGCAGCGAAACACGCGGTCTTCGGGATGCGCCGGGCCGAAACGACGACGGCGCAGCTCGGAAAAAATCCCCACCACGCACAGCGCCCCCAGCGCCAGCGCGACGTAAAGCAGCAGCAGTGCGGAAATGTTCATGGCGCATTGACCGGCACCGTGTGCCAGGTGAAAATGATTTCGCCGAACACCAGTTTGCTGGCCGGGGCAAACCGCAGCGCGCGCGCCAAGGCCAGCGCCGTCTGGTCAGCGGGTGCGTAATGGTCGGTGGCGGCATATTCCCCGTCATCCACGAGCACGGCGGAGACGACATCCCCGTCCGGCGACACCAGCAACTGCACACGGCTGGGCGCGATGACGCCGTTCACGGACTGCGACGGCACGGAAACTTCATTCAGCACCCGCCGTCCGGCGAGTGCGCCGGCCAGCGACCACGAGGAATTCTGCGGCCAGCCCGGATCGAGATTGATGGCCGGGGCGGCAAGCTGCGGCTCCGGCTTGAATCTCAACGGCGGCGTTTCCAGCCGGTTCGTCTGCATGAACGCGCTGAACGCCGCGCCCAGGCCTTTCGCATCGTTCGTTAGAAACGGCGGGGCTTCGGTCCAATGAAACTCCGTCGCCGCCAAGGCGGGCATGCCGGACATGAGGCCGGCGGGAAAATCCTCCGCGTGCGGCCGGGCAAACAGCGTGGGATCGGTCAGCCGCACCAGTTCGCTGGCGTTATCGGCCAGATGAAATACCGGGACGTTTTTCACCGTGCGGCGGGGCGGTGTTTTTTTTGCGCCGAATAGAAAGACGAAGGCCAGATGCGCCGCGACGGCGAGCAGGAAGACGAAGAGAACTTTTTTCCAGCCCCAGCCTTCCGCCGGCGGCGGTGCCACGAACGGCGACGGTTCGGCGGTTCCCGGGTTCATGGCTGTTTACCGGCATCCGTGGCCGGCGGCAGCGTGGCGAGGACGATGTTGTTGATGGCCAGGTTGGTGTTGCCAGCTTCCGGTTCCCGCGCGAGCAGGGCAAGGTGCGCGAGCTCGTCGTAGCTCACCGCCTTGTCGGCGTGGAGGACGAGCGTGAGCGGTTCGCGCGCGGCCTTGGCGGCGGTGGCGAGCGACGTGCGCAGGACGGCTTCGGTGACAATCTGGTTTTCCAGATAAAGCCGGTTCTGTGAATCCACGGCCAGGGCAATCGTGGGGCCGATGATGCCGGGCAGGTCGGCGGCGGTCGGCGGCTGCAGGCTCATCCGCAGCCCCGGCACCGGCAGCAGCGCGGACAGCAGCAGGAAAATCACCACGCAAAACAGCACGGCGGCGAACGGCGCGACGTCGAACTGGCTGCGCAGGATTTTGGCGGAGCGCGGAAATTTCATTTTCCGTTCACGTTTTCGCTGACGATGTTGATGATCTCGGCGGCGGCGCGCTCCATGTCGAGGACGATTTTATTCACGCGGCTGACGAGGTAGTTGTAGCCGGCGTGCGCGGGGATGGCCACCGCGATGCCGGCGGCGGCGCAGACGAGCGCCTTCCAGACGCCGCCCGAAAGGTCCCGAAAATTGGCGTAGGCATCCGCGTGGGTGATGATTCCAAACGTGTCGATGAAACCAAGCAGCGTGCCGAACAAGCCGAGCAGCGGCGCAATCTGCGCGATGGTGGCGAGCAGGTTCAGTTTTTCTTCGAGCCGGGGAACTTCCGTCAGGCCGGCTTCCTCCACGGCTTCCCGGACGCGGTCGCGGCCGAAATCGCGGTTAAGAATGGCGGATTTTACCAGCCGCGCGACGGGGCCGGCGGTGGCGTCGCAGATGGCGATGGCCTCGACGACGTTGCCGCGTTTCATGACGGTGCGGACGCCGTTGAGGAACTCGGCGGAGTTGATGGTCGAGCGATGGCAATACAGCGCGCGTTCCACAAACACGACGGCGGCGGTGGCGGCGGCGATGAGGATGAGCCACATCACCGGACCGCCGTTGGCTAAAAGCGTAGGCATGGGATAATTAAAGGCGTTTGCGCGCGAACTTCAAAGCGTAAAGTTTTTCGTCCCTAAATTCTGGCTTCCGATTTTCGCGTCCGCTATGCTGCCGCCAATATGGCTATCGCAAACGAGAATGTTTTGGTTTTTCCCCGCGCCCTGTTTGAACAGTTGGGAATCTTTCAAGGGTTTAGCGCTGACGTGAACCGCTATCTGCCCGTGATTCTGGAGGCGAAGAACAACCATTTCATGCCGCGTGCCAAGGCGGAAACCGATCCCGCTTTCAAACAGGTCATTCCCTACGTCGTCATCACCGACGGCAAAAATATTTTGCATTATGTGCGCGGCAAGAAAGCCGGCGAACAGCGGCTCGTTGCCAAAGGCTCCATCGGCATCGGCGGCCACATCAACGACGAGGATCACACGCTCTTCAGCTTTGGCCTGGAGGCGTTTCAGGACGCCGTGAAGCGCGAGGTCTGCGAGGAGCTTTCCGTGCAGGGCGAATTCAACGCGGTTCCCGTCGGCCTCATCAACGACGATTCCACCGAGGTCGGCTCGGTGCATTTTGGCGTCATCCATGTGCTGCGCTGCCAGCCGGGGCAGGTTAAGAAAAAGGAGCAGGTCATCACCCAAGTCGAATTTGTCCCCATCGAGGAACTCAAGGCCAGGCGCGAACAGATGGAAACCTGGTCGCAGTTCTGCCTCGACCATCTCGACGCCATCCTGAAATAAAACCTTATGGAGCCGGCCGAACGCAAAAAGCGGGTTCTCATCGCACTTGCCGGCGCGGCGGTGATGCTGGCGTTCGTGGGAAATTTCTTCTGGTCGTTCTTCAAGGACTTTTTCCACGCGCCGCCAAACGGTAACCACGGCTCCAATGTTCCGCTGCTGATCTTTGGCGGATTTTTTCTATTGGTGGTTTTCATCGTGGTGGCCAATGTGATGGCGGCCGTCCGCCGCCCAGCGAATCCGCCGCCGGTCGCCGCGCCCGCGTCCGCCGGCGCGGGCGGGCGGATTTTTCTGATCCTGTTCTCGCTGCCCTTTGCCGGCTTCGGCCTGGTTGCGCTGGTGCAGGCGTTTCGCAAATGGGGCGCAAACCAGTTCCATGACGTGGCCGGCCTGGGGGTGTTCGGCCTGATTTTTTGCGGCGTGGGTTTCGGCCTGCTGGCGCTGATGATTTTTGGCGGAAAAAAGCAGCGTGCGGCGGACGCGGTCAGGTTGCAACGTCCCGACCAGCCGTGGCTCTGGCGTCCGGATTGGGCGGCGGGCAAAATCAAATCTACCGCCACCATCCCGGTGAATATCATGGTTATCGTCGCGCTCATCTTTGGCGGCTTCGGCGGGCTGATGACATTTTTCGTCCTGCCGAAGGAACTGCACAACGGAAATTTCAAGGCGCTGTTCGTCTTGCTGTTTCCGGCGGTCGGCCTTGGTTTTCTCATCGCGCTTGTCCGCCGGCTGCAGGCGCACCACCGCTATGGCGACTGCTTCTTTGAGCTGGCCGCCATTCCCGGCGCACTCGGCGGCACGCTCGAAGGCTTGATCCAGGCCGGCGCGCGCCTCCGGCTCGAACACGGCCTGCACCTGAAACTTTCCTGCGTCCGCGTCACTGTTTCGGGTGCCGGCGAGGACCAGAGCCGGCAGGAAAACATCCTCTGGCAGGACGAAAAAGTTTTCGCGCCCAACGCCGACTTACCCGAACCTGAACCCGGCCGCAGCGGCATTCCCGTTTTCTTCAAAATTCCGGCGAACCAGCCGGAATGTTTTGCGCGCGGCAGCGAAGCCGTGGTCTGGCGGCTGGAAGCCAGGGCCAAGATGTCCGGCCCGGATTTTTGCGCGCGGTTTGACGTGCCGGTCTTTCAGGTGGCCGGAGCCGCCGCCGCCGAGGTCGTAGCAACCGATCCCACCGCCGCGTTGCAAATGCCCGTCGAGGAATTGCGCCGCGATGAAAACTCCAAGATAAAAATGACCGACGGCTCCAGTGGCCGCGAATTTTATTTCCCGGCGGCGCGCAACCTCGGCACGGCGTTCTTCACGACGTTGTTCATGCTGGTGTTTAACGGTGCGGCCGTGTTCATGTATCGGGCCCATGCGCCCATGCTGTTTCCCATCGTGTTCGGCCTGGTTGGTGTGCTTTTGATCCTTGGCACCTTCAATCTGTGGTTCAAGTCCAACCGCATCACCATCAATTCCACGAACGTCCAATGGACGAAACGCTGGCTGGTTTTCAGCCGCACGCGTGATTTTTCCGCCGGCGATTACGCCCGGTTCGCCACGAAGACGGGGATGCAAAGCGGTTCCACCGTTTTCACCGACATCAAACTCGTTCGCGTCGGCGCGGACGCGGAATTCGCGGAGAAGATGAAAAAGTTTGACGACAGACAGCCGGGCAATCAACTCGTGGCCGATCGTTTTCGCCAGGCCGCCGGGCCGTCCGGCGTCACCGTT
>CAYUGC010000269.1:0-4982 GCA_964444085.1 uncultured Bifidobacteriaceae bacterium
GCGTCCGCCGAAACGCCGCGCTTGGCGAGATAATCGCGCGCGAGCTGGCCGGCGGCTTCGTTGGCGAGACAGTTTTGCCAGCGCGTTGCGAGCTGGTCGTGGATGTCTTCCAGTTGATCCTTGAGATGTCGCGATTCCTGCGCGCCGGGCGTGTTTTCAAATTCCAGCGGAATCTTCGCGCGCTCGGCGAGTCGGCGCACGGCGTCCATGAAGCCGATGTTTTCGTATTCCTTGACGAAGGTGAACACGTCGCCGCCCTTGTGACAGCCGAAGCAGTGAAAGATCTGCTTGTGCGGATTGACGTTGAAGCTCGGCGACTTCTCCTTATGGAACGGGCAGAGCGCGGTGAAGTTCGCGCCGGCTTTTTTCAACGGCAGATACGAGCCGATGACATCCACGATGTCACTGGCGGCGCGGATCTGTTCGCGAGTCGCGGGAGAAAGAAAACCGGCCATGAATCAGCGCGGATGCTGCATGATGATTTCCGTCTGGCCCTGGCCGAGCGGCTTGACCTCGTGGCCGGGCGGAACGGTGTTGATGAGCAGCACCGTCAGGTTGTCCTTGAGGAACGGCCCGGTCAGCGAATCCTTGAAGACGGAACTCTGCACCTCGTTGAATGTCGGAAAGAAATCGCCGCTGTAGCCTTGCATCCCGCCGCCGAACCAGCGGTTGTTGAATTGTTTTGCCTGGATGACGTCCGCCAGCGTATAGACCGGCGCATTCAGGAGCGCCAGTGCGAACAGCAATATGCAGAAATACCGCAGCACGCCCGACACGATGCCGAGGTAATATTCCCCGCCGCCGAACGCGGTGCTGCCCTCCAGCTTGGCTTTGGCCTGGCGCTTGAACGTGGAAAACACCACGAGCACCACCACTGTGATTAGCAGGTACGCCGAGAAATATGCCGCCGTCTGCTCCGTGAAAGATTTCCCGAACACATCGCGGATGACGCCCAGCCGGATCAGTTCGTCGCCGAGGGGCTGGTAGCCGAAGGCACCGCCGATGACCGTCACCAGCCATTGCGCGAGGGGAATAAACTCCTTGCTCATGCCGTTTTTGCGCCCGCGCCAGAAGCCGAGGATTATCACGCCGATCAGCGCCACGTCAAACCAGTTGAACAATAGTTTGCCGTGGGCGGGAATTTGGGTGGCGACCGCAATCATGGTTCCATCATTAAACCGTCCGCCGGCAAACGCCAGCGAAATCTTAATGTTACGGCCGCCGGTGGAGAACAGCCGATATTACTCCGGGTTCGCCGCCAGCCAGAAACGGATGTCCGCCGCCTGCGCGTTGGTCGGGTCCAGTTCGAGCACCTTCTGGTAATGCCGCCGCGCCTGCGCGGGGTCGTGCAGCGACTGCGCGCAGAGATTGGCCAGGGCCAGGTGCGCCCGCACCTCGGCGGGACTTGCCGCGAGAATTTTCTTCAGCTCGTCCGCCGCGTCCGGCACATAACCGGAAGCCTTGAGCGCCAGCGCAAAATTGTAACGCGCATCCACGGAGTCCGGCGCGAGCGCGAGCGCCGTCTCGTAGTTCGCCAGCGCGGCGGAATAGTTCCGCAGCCGGTGCGCGATGACGCCGGCGTTATATTGCGCCTCGAACCACGCGGGGTCCAGCTCCGCCGCCTGCCGGTAGGCCGCGAGCGCGGCGTCCCAGTTTTCGTTCTGCTCCGCCAGCCGCGCCTGCGTGAACGCGCCGGTTGCCGCGCGCCGGTCGCCGGCCTGCGGGCGGCGGGGCGAAAGATAATTATAGCGCGGAAATTCCACCGGCGCGGGCGGGATGATGACGACGGGTTTGGCCGGCTTGACCGTGTTGCCGGGCAACGGCGTGATGGACTCGGTGTGAACTTCCGGTTTCGAAGAGCTGAACACGCGATGCCAGAAGCCCGCCTTGGCCGGCGGCTCCGGCACGGCGGTTTCCACCACCGGCTCCGGCGCGGGCCGGGTGGCGACCGGCGTGGCCACAAGCTTCGGCTCCGGCGCAACCTGCACGACTTGCGTGGCGGGAACATTCGCGTTGCCCGTCGAACGCGGCGTCTGCGGACTGTGTGTGCCGACGCTGGCAACGGTCGTTGGCGGATGCGTCGGCGTCGGGGGGCGCGGGCTGGGGACCGGAGAAATTCTCGTGATTGGCCTCGGCTCGGTCAGCGCGACGGCCACCGGCGGATTCGGTTTTGGTGCCACCGCCACCGGTGCGGGTGCGGGTGCGGGCGCGAGGCTTTGTTCCAAGCTGTTCGCCAGCGCGCTCACGTCGTCGTAGTTCGCCAGCTTGGGCGACAGCGCGAGGTAGGCACGGTAATTTTCCAGCGCGGTTTTGTTGTCGTGCAGATATTGCTGGCTCACCGTGGCGAGGTTCAAGATGGCGGCGGCGTAATCCGGTCTGGCCTGCACGGCGGCGGAGAAGAACTGCGCGGCGTCGCGCGGCTTGCCGCGCTGGATGCGGGCGAGGCCGAGGCCGTTATAGGCTTCCGCCTCGCTGGTCTTGAGCGCGATCACGGTGCTGAAACAGCGTTCCGCCGGCACGATTTCGCCAAGCTTCAACTGCGCGGTGCCGAGCTTGATCCAGCCGGCGGCGTCGTTCGGGCGGCGCAAAGTGAACGCGGTGAATTCCGTCTTGGCCTCGTCCGCGCGGTTTTGTTCGAGCAGCAAAGTGCCGAGGTTCAGTCGCGCCTCCAGCAGGTCGCGGTCGAGTTCCAGCGCGCGGCGGTAGGCGTTCACGGCCTCGTCCGGCTGGCCGGCGCGATGCAGCGCCACGCCGTAGTAGTTCCACGCGGCGGCATTCGTCGCGAGCAGCGTGGTGGCGGTCTTGAATTGCGCGGCGGCGGCGGCGTAATCGCCCCGGTCGAGATAGTTCCGGCCCTTGAGCAGCGCGCGCGGCCCGGCGGGCGTGCAGCCGGAAAGAATCAACACCAGCGCAAAAAACAAAACTGCGCTCCGAATTGAAATTATTTTTGCGGACATCCGCCGTGGTGGTAACATCCGCGCCTTAAAGTGTCAAGAAACGCAAAGTTCCAAGTTCTGCTGCTCGCGCTGTCCGGCTGGCTTTTGGCCGCCGGCGCGGCGGAGGTTTTCCCGCTGCACGCCACGAATGCCGTCGCCCGCGTCGTTGAGGTGGACGGCACCGGCCTGCAATCCGCCTACCTCGCCGATGACGCCCGCGTGGCCGCCGCCTTCAATCGCGGGCTGCTCGCGCTGACCCGCGCCGCGAATATTTCCGATGCCTGGCGCAGCCTCGTGCAGACGAACGACACCGTGGGCATCAAGGTTTTTTCGCCGCCCGGCCAGTTGTCCGGCACGCGCCCCGCCGTGATCGCGGCCATTGCGCGCGGGCTGCTCGCCGCCGGATTGCCGCCGGGAAAAATTATCATTTGGGACAGGCACGCGGACGATTTGCGCGCCGCCGGCTTTTTCAAACTGGCCAGACAACTCGGCGTGCGCGTCGCCGGCGCGACGGAATCGGGCTATGACACGAACGCGTTTTATCTGCCGGAATCGCCGATTGTCGGCGCGCTTGTGTGGGGCGATTTGGAATTTGGCCTGAAAGGTGACGGCATCGGCAAAAAATCCTTCGTCTCCAAACTTGTCAGCCGGCAGTTGACGAAAATCATTTCCGTCGCGCCGCTTCTGAACGAAAACGACGCCGGCTTGTGCGGCCAATTTTTCAGCCTCGCGCTCGGCAGCGTGGACAACACGCGTCGCTTCGAGAGCGACCCTGACCGGCTGGCTATGGCGTTGCCGGAAATCTACGCCTTGCCCAGCGTGGGCGACCGCGTGGTGCTGCACGTCACCGACGCGCTGCTTGGCCAGTATCAGGGCGGGCCGGCGGGCTATCTGCAATACTCCGCCGTGCTGGATCAAATTTGGTTGAGCCATGATCCGGTCGCGCTCGACACGCTCGCGCTCAAGCAGCTTGCGCAGGAGCGGAAGACTTTCGACATCCCGCCGCCGAGGTTGAACGGCCAGCTTTACACCAACGCCGTCCTGCTTCAGCTTGGCCAGAACGAACCGGCGCGGATTCAGGTGGAAAAGGTGAAATGAATTTTACCGCGCGTTGCCGAGTTCTGCCGCCAAGTCTTCCACCGTCCAGTTGCGGCGCGTGAGCGAAAGTTTGTCCGCCGCCGCGCCGTGCTGCCAGACGGCGTAGCGCAAAAGCGTTTCCACATCCGCCGCCAACGCCGGTTGCGCCAGCAATCCCGCAATGAAGCCCGCCAGCAGATCGCCGCTACCGCCCTGCGCCAGTTGCGCATTGCCAGATGGATTTGCAAAAATCTTTCCCTCGTCGCGGCCGACCAAAGTCTGATGGCCTTTCAGCACCACCCACGCGCCGCCGAATTTTTTCGACAGCTCGCGCAGCGCGCCGACGCGGTTCGCCTGCACGTTCGCCGCCGTGGTCTTGAGCAGCCGCGCCGCCTCGCCGGGATGCGGCGTCAGCACGCGCGTGAAATTTTTCTGGAACGGTTCCGCGTCCAGCACGTCCAGCGCGCTGGCATCCACCACCAGCGGAAAACCCGCCGCCCGCCACAGATACCGCGTGTGTTTTTTCATCGGCTCGAACAGTTCCGGCGCGGCCAGCCCCGGCCCGACCAGCAGTGCGGAGGTTTTTTCCGGTAGCTTCATTTCCGGCTTCCAGAGATTCACCATGGCAGATTGCAACTGCGCGGCGATGGGATGAAAAACATTCTCCTGCGTGAACACCGTCGCCAGCCCCGGCTGCGCCCGCTGCGCGCCGCGCACCGTCAGCACCGCCGCGCCGTGATAACCGAAGCTGCCGGCGATAATCGCGACGTGGCCGAAATTGCCTTTGTTGCCGGCCACATCCCGCGGGGGCGGAAAACGTTTAAAATCCTCCGGCTGCGTCCAGTTCAACTCCGACGCGAGCGGGCAGGGGACGAGGCCCATGTCATCCGTCACTTCCAGTTTGCCGACGAACGGCCACGCGGCGGGCGCGAGTAAGCCGGTTTTCGGCGCGCCGACGGTGAGCGTGAC
>CAYUGC010000270.1:0-4971 GCA_964444085.1 uncultured Bifidobacteriaceae bacterium
GCGCCACCGCGTCAATCACCACCATCGCGGGCAACGCGCCGTTCGTCAGCACATAGTCGCCGATGGACAACTCATCGTCCGCCAGCGCTTCCCGCACCCGCTCGTCGAAGCCTTCGTAATGGCCCGTGACGAGCAGCAAATCTTTTTCCTGCGCCAGCTCGCGCGCGATCGACTGGCTGAACTTCCGCCCCGATGGCGAAAGCAAAATCACTTTCGTTCCTTCGCGCTTCAAACTTTCCACCGCTTCAAACAGCGGTTCCGGCTTCATCAACATTCCCGGCCCGCCGCCAAACGGTTTATCGTCCACCGTCTTGTGCCGGTCATGTGTCCAATCTCGCAACTGGTGGATTTTCAGATCCAGCAGCCCCTTCTTGCGCGCCCGCATGATGATGCTTTCATCCAGCGGCCCGGCGAACATCGCCGGGAACAAGGTCAGCACGTCAATTTTCATGCGTGCCAAAATTATAAATCACTTCGCCGGCTTGTCCTCGACAATTTCCACCGAGCAACGAATCCCTTTTTTCGCGCTGCCGGCGAGCAACAACGAGCGGATGGCGTTGATCGTCACGCCCTGGCGCCCGATGATCTTGCCGACATCGGACGGTTCGAGGCGCAGTTCATAGACGGTCGCCCCGCCGCGCTCCACCGGCGTGACGCTCACGGCGTCCGGGTGTTGCACGAGTCCTTTGACGACGTATTCGAGGAACTCCTGCATGGCGCGGGAAATTATTAAGCCGCCACCGGAGCCGCCTTGACCGCCTTCTTGATGAAGCTGGCCACGGTGTCGCTGGCTTGCGCACCCTTGCTGATCCAGTATTGGGCGCGGTCGAGCTTGAGGGTGAAGTTTTCACCCTGCTTGAGCGGCTGGTAGGTGCCGATTTCCTCGATGCACTTGCCATCGCGCGGGCTGCGGCTGTCGGCGACGACGATACGGAACACCGGGGTGTTCTTGGTGCCGACGCGTTTCATGCGAATTTTTACAGACATAAATTTATCAAAAGAGCGTGGAAACTACCGAAGCGAGGACGGCTTTGCAAGCCTTTGTTTTGGAAAAACGGTTTGTCCGCCGCCAGGCAGCAAAACAAAATTCAAAACTTGAAACTTTCCACCGGCAACTTGAAACTCACCCGATGAGCCGGCCTTACGAGGAAATCCTGAATGGCGGGACGCTGCCGCGTTCCGCGCCCGGCGACCGTCACGAAACCATCTGCGCCCGGCTCCATCGCGAGATGGCCGCCAGCATCGCTGGACTTACGGGCGTGCAACTGCTCCCGGCGCGCACACAGGTGCCACTCGCCCGCACCACGGCGTTTTGTCCCGACCTCGCGCTGGTCATGGCCGCCACCGGCAAGCTGTTTCTCGCCGCCGAAATCATTAACCGCGACGATCACCGCGCCGACACGGTCACGAAAAAGGAGCTTTACGAACACCACCGCGTGCCGCGCCTGTGGATGATTGACCCACGCTACGACAACGTGGAGATTTACCACAGCTTCGAGTTCGGCCTCAAACTGCACGGCATCCTTGCCAGCGGCGAAATCATCCAGGAAAAGCTCGTCCCGCAATTCCAGCTCACGGTGAAAGAGTTGTTCGCCGCCTGACGGCATTATGATGGCATTAAATTGGTTGAACAAAACCATTAATTGCGCTGTCAAAGCTCCCGTAGCCACAAAACCAACCAACAAAGACAACTCCATGAAAAAATTGAAACTCACCCTCGCCCTGCTCACCGGCCTCGCCTTCGCGGGTGCCACCCTGACCGCGCTGGCGGACGACGCCAAGGAAACCACCATCACCGGCAACATGGTCTGCGGCAAATGCAAGCTGCACGAAACCAAATCCTGCCAGAACGTCATCCAGGTGGAAACCGACGGCAAAACCGTCAATTATTATCTCGCCAAGAATGACGTGAGCGACGCACAGCACGAAGACATCTGCCACGGCGACACCAAGAAAATGACCGCCACCGGCACCGTCACGGAAAAAGACGGCAAAGAAATCCTGACCGTCACCAAGCTCGAAGCGGCCAAGTAAAAAATCGTTCTGTCCTTAACCGCCGCTGGAATTCATTTCTGGCGGCGGTTTTTAATTTCATCCGCTCAAGATTCAAGCCGGAAAATAAGGCGACTGGCAATCCTGTCGCCGCGCCAGTTCGCTGGCGTAATTCTGCCCCAGCGAATCCGCGTTGGCTCGTATCCACTCGGTCAAACGGGTTTTACCGGTCGGCGGCGTGTCCACGCACAGCAAGCCGTCCATCAGTCCTTTGATTTCTTCGCGGGTGATGAAGGTGTCGCGCACAAACCAGCCGATCACCCGGCTCGCGGCATAGCCCACGCCGGGTGAAACTTTCACAATGTGCCGTTTACTGCCAATGGCGGCACCGACGGCTTCAACCAGTTCGCGATAGGTGAATGTTTCCGGCCCAATGGCATTGATGACGCCGTTCTCTTGGTTGTCGCCTTCGGCCACAGCCAATGCCGCCAAATCCTCGACATAAATCGGCTGCAAGCGATACGAGCCATCGCCAAACACCGCGAAAAATGGAAACCGGCGCAACGCCCAGGCGATGTTGTTGATCAAAATATCTTCGCGGCCAAACAGCACCGTCGGGCGAAGGATGGAATAATTCATTCCGCTTTCCCTCAGCGCGCGTTCCAGCCGCGCCTTGCCGGCGAAATACTCCAGCGGCGAATCCTCGCTCGGATTGGTGATGCTGACGTGGACGATTTTTCGGACACTCGCCCGCTTGGCGGCCGCAAACAATACCAGCGTGTTTTTCACGGCCTGTTCATGCGTGAATGTCGCATGGTTGAACCGCACCCAATAAGTGTTGTAAAGCACATCCACCCCGGCGAGCGACTCCGCCAGCTTGTCCGGCCGGTCGAAAGCCAGCGGCAGCGCCTTCACCTGTCCGCCGAAGCGATTGGTCCGCGCCGGCGAGTTGGTCAGCGTGACAACTTTGCGACCTTCAGCCAGCAGGCGCGCGGCGATGTAGCGACCAGAATAGCCAAAAGCTCCAGTAACGGCGTGAACGGCATCTTTTCTCATATTATTGTTATTTCTGTATTTTGTGAATTATAAGTCCAAAAAAAATTATTTAAGCCACCTCGCAACGTGGCCGCCGAGTTTGACCAGCTTGACGCGTGAAGACAGCGGCAACCGGCGCACATCACCAAACCAGCCGTCCATCAACTCGAAAAACTCCAGCATTTCCGCCAGCCGTTGTTTGGTGTGCAGATCAACCGGCGCGTCTTTCAATTGCGCCGAAGTCTCCCGCAACGTCTTGAGTGTGGGATCCATTTCGCGCCGCTTGCGCTCGTCCAGCAGGATTTCAAACATCTGCCACACATCCTTGATGGATTCAAAGTGCTCACGCCGGTCGCCCAAAATATGTACGCCTTTGATCACGCCCCAAGTCTGCAATTCCTTGAGGCTGTTGCTGACGTGCGACCGCGCCACGCCCAGCGCCTCGACAATCTCATCCGCCGTCAGCGGCTTCGGAGAAAAATAGAGCAGCGCATGGATTTGAGCCACCGTGCGGCTGATGCCCCAACGCGCGCCCATCTCGCCCCAGTGGAGAACCATTTTTTGGATGATCGGATTCAATGACATTTCTGTTTAGACAGTAATATAAGGAATATACGGTTGTAAGTCAAGAACACAATTGCCAAAATCAGTCAGGAAATCTGTCCCCGATTAAACTTCACGCAGTCATCGTATTTCACGCCGCTGCCGCCGAAGATGTCCAGCGCGGAGCCAATCGTCAGGTCAACCTTCCCCTGCCCTAATTGCGTGACCGCTTCCAAGTCTGCCAGCGAGTTTGCGCCGCCGGCGTAAGTCGTCGGAATCGGCGTAAACTGCCCGAGCATGGAAACCAATTCGCGGTCAATGCCGCGACACAAGCCTTCCACGTCCACCGCGTGAATCAGAAACTCCGCGCAATAGCTGGAGAATTTTTGCAGCGTCCCGGCATCCACTTCCAAGTCGGTAAATTTCTGCCAGCGGTCGGTGACGACGAAATATTTTTCACCTCGCTTCCGGCAGCTCAAATCCAAAACGAGTTTTTCTTTGCCGATGGCTTTGACGAGTTCGTACAAGCGAGCCCAATCCACGCGGCCTTCGCGGAAAACCCAGCTCGTAACGATGACGTGCGACGCGCCGGCATCCAGCCAACCACGTGCGTTCTGTGCGTTCACGCCGCCGCCGAGATGCAAGCCACCGGGATAGGCCGCGAGCGCAGCGCGGGCCTCGGCTTCGTTGCCGGAGCCGAGTTGGATGACGTGACCGCCGGCCAAACCATCGCGCCGGTAAAGTTCGGCGAACCACGCGGCGGATTTCTCGGAGACAAAATTAGTGCGCGCGCCGGCGTCGCTGAGCGTGCCGCCGACGATTTGCTTTACCTTGCCTTCATGCAAGTCAATGCACGGACGAAACATTTTGATTTACGATTTACGAATGACGACTGGCGCGCAGCATGGCAGAAGCCGCGTCCATCGTAAATCGCATATCGTAAATGCGCAAATGGAGTCGGCTCGACAAACCGGTGGAATTTTCTAAATTGTCCCGAATGTCGTTCAAACCTTTGGTCATCGCCGGACGTGAGTTCGGCTCGCGCCTGATCCTCGGCACCGGAAAATTTCCGTCGCCGGAAGCCATGCGCGATGCGCTCGCCGCCAGCGGCACGGAAATGGTCACGGTCGCCCTGCGCCGCGCGGATTTGTCCGGCAAGAAAGATCCGTTCGCGAACATCCTCGAATTCATTGACCCGAAAAAATATCTGCTCCTGCCCAACACCAGCGGCGCGATGAACGCCGAGGAAGCCGTCCGCCTCGCGCGCCTCGCCGTCGCCGCCGGCCTGCCGAAATGGGTGAAGCTCGAAATCCATCCCGACCCGCGCTACCTGCTGCCCGACCCGATTGAGACGTTCAAGGCGGCGGAGATTTTGGTGAAGGAAGGTTTCACCGTGCTGCC
>CAYUGC010000271.1:0-4927 GCA_964444085.1 uncultured Bifidobacteriaceae bacterium
AGCCAGCGGTCGTGGCGCGTGGTCCAGAGCCGGATGAATTCGCCGACGGAATCCAAATCCGCCTCGTCACCAAAAAAAGCTTCGGGCTTTTCCTCCTTCACCGCGCGGCTGAAACCGGTCGCCACCGGGTCAATGAACACGAGATCGCTCACGTTGAGGAGGGAAAATTCGTTGTCCGCCAGCGCGAACGGCGGCGCGGGCAGCGAACCGTCCTCGTTCATCTTCACGCGGCGCGGGCCGAGCGCGCCGAGGTGCAGCCAGACGGAGGCGGAACCGGGCCCGCCGTTGAAACAGAACGTCACCGGGCGCGGCGGCAACAGTTCCAATTTGCCAGTGCCGATGGTTGATTTGTCCGCCCGCGTGTAGGCGACGTAAAAAACGGAGGCGCGCGAGGTGCCGTCCGGCTTGAGCAGCGGCAGCATGCCGGTCTCGGCGATGTAGGTGACGCGTTCGCCGGCAATGGTGACGGTGTTGGTCACGCGCACCGGGGCGTGCGAGGCATCAGGGATCTTGCCGAGCGCGGACTTGTCTGCGGCTTTGTCCGCAGTTTTGTCCGGGGCGGCGGCGGGCGCGTTGGTATCGGCGGCGCGGAGCGACAGCGCGGCGACCAAGGCGAGGAGGGAGAGACAGAGCAGGTTTTTCATCGGCTTTCCATTGGTTTTAGATTGTTGGCAGCATAATGGGTTTGCGTTCACGCGCCCAACGAAATTTTCCCTCCGGCCATGGTGAATAATTCCTACGGCGAAAGACTTGCCAGCGACAGCCGGTTCAGGTAAAAATCCCAATCCACAGCAGCTCTAATTAATCCTTATACATTGGATAAGTATGACTAGGCGGGTCAGAGCGGTGTGCAGATGGGACAGGCTGGGTTTGGACAAACAGCCTGGAGGGCGGGCGTTTACCCTGATCGAACTGCTCGTGGTCATTGCCATCATTGCGATTCTGGCGGCCATGTTGCTGCCGGCGTTAAGCAAGGCCAAAGCCACGGCGCAGGCAACCACCTGCCGGAATAATCTCAAACAATGGGGCTTGGCGACGCACCTTTATGTGACGGAGTACGAGGATTTTCTGCCGCGGGAAGGCCTGCCGAATCCACAGGCTGAGCAAGGCGATCTAGAGCCGACCAACCAGGCTTGGTATATCCAGCTCCCGGCGGAAATAAATCTACCGCTTTACCGGGATATGCCGTGGCGAACCAATGCCGCATACAATTGCGGAGGCTCCATCTGGCTGTGCCCAGCGAACCTTCGCCGTTGCAACGCGAGCAGCAAGACGAACAATCTATTCCATTATTGCTTGAACGAGGCGTTTGACGGGACGGGGGCCAACGACAAACTGGACTCCAAGTTATCTTCCTACCGCAACCCGGTGACGATTGTCTGGCTGTTTGACTCCAAAAACCTGCCGGCGGTCGGGCAGGAAAACTTCGTCCACACCAACCTGCACAATCAAGGCGCGCAGTTTGTTTTTCTCGACGGCCATGCGCAGCGTTTCCGCAACCGCGAGTATTGGGATTTTTCCACC
Organism: uncultured Bifidobacteriaceae bacterium; assembly: GCA_964444085.1. Lineage (GTDB taxonomy): Bacteria > Verrucomicrobiota > Verrucomicrobiia > Limisphaerales > UBA11358 > UBA11358. The sequence continues at coordinate 1,525 of CAYUGC010000271.1, forward strand.
GGCAAGGCCATAACCACCAATCCACAGCTGGTCTGGTCGCCATGATTTCCGCTTTCCGCTGAAGATCCAAACCAAAAAAAAACTCCATGAAAAATAAAATGACGCTCCGTTTCGCCGCGCTGATTTTCAGTTCGGCGCTATACATTCAAACCTGCCCGGCGCAACTGGCGCTGACCGGCACAAACTACCTCCAGAATTTCGACGGGCTGGACGCCGGCCTGCCTTCCGGCTGGCTGGTCTGCACCAACGCCCACGCCACCAATGCGGGGACCGCGCTGGTATTTGCCGCGACTCACACCAGTTGGGGCGTCCTGAGCGGCCAGTTTGAGAATTCCGCCGGCACCGGCAACGCCGGCACCAATCTGCTGGGCATCGAAAGCGCACCCATGCAGGGAAACGTTGCCAACCGCGCCCTGGCCGTCCGCCAGACCGCAAACTTTGGCGACCCGGGCGCGGCGTTTATCTGCAACATCACCAACACGCTGGGCCGGGTGAATTTTCAATTGAGCCTCGATTTTCTGATGTTGAACGTGCAGTTACATTCCACCGTGTGGACGCTGGATTACGCCATCGGCGACAATCCGACCGATTTCATTCCGCTGGCGACCTACACCGATTCCGGCGTGTTTGGCGCGACGCACGCGAACCTTGCCTTCGGCGCAGCGCTGGACAACCAAAGTTCAAACGTGTGGATTCGGATTGCCGCATTGAGCGCCAGCACCGGCAGCAGCGGCTATCGCGACACGTTTGGCGTGGACAACTTTTCGCTTTCGTGGTCCAACGTCGTGGCGCCGCCCGTCATCACTGGCATCGTCCTCACCAACGGCAGCGCGCAGATTTATTTCACAGGCGGCGCCAATGACACCGCGTCGTCATTCCTGCTGCAAACGGCGGGGGAGACGTGCGGCGCGTTTTGTGACACCGCCGCCGTCATCAACCAACTCGGGTCAACACAATTTGATGCCGTCTGCGACACCGCTGGTGGGCAGCAGTTTTTCCGGGTGAAACACCAATAGACAAACTCCGCGCCGCTGAGGTTCCGGCACCCACCGCCCCGCAGCCCAGGCTAACCGGGCGGCGTGTCAGAAATCCCGGAAATCGCCGGCGAGCGGAACTTGATGCTGGCCGTTTCTTGTCGCCGTCAGGGTTGGGGCCGCCGGACATTTGAAAGCCGGGGCGGCGGCGGCGTGATCGGCGGGGACACCAACCGGGGCGGCGTCCGCCGGGCCGCTGCCCACAAGGCTGAGCAGTTCGCCGACGGACTGTTGCATGGCCAGCGCCTGGGCGTTCAACTCTTCGGACGCCGCTGCGCTTTCCTCAGCGGTGGCCGCGTTGCTCTGGGTCACCTTGTCCATCTGGGCCACCGCGCCGTTGATCTGCGTGATGCCTTGCGCCTGTTCCCGGGCGGCTTGGGAAACTTCCGCCACCAGCTCGTCCACCCGGCGCACCTTGGTGACAATGTCCTTCAACCCGTCCGCGACCTCGCAGCTAATCCGCACACCCTGCGCCGTGTTGCCGATGGCGCCCTCGATTTTCGCGGCGGTTTCCTTGGCCGCCTCGGCGCTGCGCCGGGCCAGGTTACGCACCTCATCGGCGACGACGGCGAAGCCCAAGCCGGCCTCGCCGGCCCGCGCGGCTTCCACGGCGGCATTGAGCGCGAGAATGTTGGTCTGGAACGCAATCTCATCAATGGTTTTGATGATCTTGGCGATGTCATCCGAGGAAGTCTTGATCGTTTGCATGGCGGAGGACATCTGCTGCATTTGATTGACCCCCTGCTCGGCGGCGATCCGGGCCTCCTGCGCGATGGCATTGGCTTTTTGTGCGTTTTCAGCACTGCGCCGGGTCATCGAAGACATTTCCTCCAGCGAGGAGCCGGCCTCTTCCAAGGCGGCGGCCTGTTCGCCGGCCCCTTGAGCCAGAGTCTGACTGGCGGAGGAAACCTGCCCAGCGGCGGCGGCAACCTGACTGGAACCATCGGAAAGCATCGTGCTCACGCCCGTCAAGGCGCGGGTCGTGCCGCGGACAATGACGAACGAAATGGCGACGGCCGCGGCAAAGGCCAGCAGCACGCCGAGGGTGATGCCCGCCTTTGCCCGGGACGTCGAGCCGTCAATGGTTTCAATCGCCTCCCCCGCGCTGGCCCGGTTGAACTCCACCTCGGCCGCGATCGCGTCCAGCAGCCGCAAGCCGGCGGGATTCAATTTCACGCGCAACACCCGCATGGCTTCCGACGTATTCTGCTCGGTCGCCAGCTTGCAGACCTCCTTGAACGATGGCACGTAATCCGCCCGCGCGGCCAGAAAGGCCTGGAACAGCTCCCGGTCTTTGGCGGAAGAAATGCTGGCCGCATAGACATTGGTCAACTGGTTGATGTGCTCGACGTTTTTTTGAATGCCGGTGATTTCCTTGGCCGCATCGTCTTCGCTGGCAGACAGCACGACCCGCAATGTTGCGGAATAATTCTGCAACGCCAGTGACTGGATCTGGGTGATGGCCAGAAGTCCCGGCAGCGCGTGCCCCGCAATCTGCTCTGTGCCCTGCCGGATGAGGGAAAGCCGCTGCCAGGCGAACAAGCCCAGGGCCATGGTGATCACCAGCACCGCCGCGAAACCGAGTGCAATGCGTTTTCCGAGGGTGAGATTTTTCATGGCGGGTTGGCCGGTTTACAGATTGGTCGGTTAGCAGTAGTTAATTTATAACTTCACTTTTGCTAATCGTCAAAAAACGCAAAGGCTTTAACAATTTTTGTGCAATCCCATGGTTCATTTCGCGATCGCCGGGAGAAAAGACGGTTTCCGGCGGCGTCCTGCCTGATCCGTCCGATGGTTGACACCAAATCCGTTGGCGGCGGCAGGGCGACGTCGAGGTGGGCAGGGCGAGCTGCTCCAGCCTGTCTTCGGCGTTGTTGATAAGGCGCTCGCCAAGATGTGCCTGGTCTTGACGAGGCACAATCCCGGCGGCACGCCGCTCTTGCCAACGAGTGGTTCGACCGCTCCGTGCTATTGAAGAATCCCGGCAGCGCGGCGTTTCAAATCGCCGACGCAATCGCGTCGCCCATCTCGCGAGTGCCGACGCGCTTCGCCGTCGTCTCGATTGGATTATAGATGTCGCCGGTGCGGTTGCCGGCGTTGATGGCCGTGGCCACGGCTTTTTCAATCGCCGCCGCCGCGTCATTCAGGCCAAAGCTGTGCCGCAGCATCAGCGCACTCGACAGGATTTGCGCGATGGGATTCGCCAGGTTTTTGCCGGCGATGTCCGGCGCAGTGCCACCGGCGGGTTCGTAGAAACCAAAAGTCTGGTTGCCGTTCGTCGCGCCCAAACTCGCGCTCGGCAACATGCCGAGCGAACCGCCCAGCGCCGCCGCCTCGTCGCTCAGGATGTCGCCGAACATGTTTTCGCA
>CAYUGC010000272.1:0-4898 GCA_964444085.1 uncultured Bifidobacteriaceae bacterium
TTAACCACCGCGCCGGTTTTCCTCAAACATCTCGGCCGGCATCGGATGAGCGAGTCGCCAGATCATCTGAATGGGGCGTTCCGACTGGTGGCTGACGAGCTTGGCAGGTCCGAGGAATGTGAAAGGAGCGGTGACGCCATCGACCTTCTTCCGTGCGCGAACAAAAAACAGCATCGTGTAGCCGCGCGCTTCATGATGGATCAGGTTTTGGCCAGATTCGCTGGCTTGGCTGGTCTGCGCTTGGGTTTCCCAGTGCAGCAATTCACGGCTGATGGGATAATCTTGATACATGGTGGTGGGAGAAAATTCCTTCTCGGTTTTTTGGAACGTGACCAAGGACACCACGGTTTTGATTTCCGGAAAATGCAGCCGGCCAACGCCGGTGACCCCGGCGGACTCGAATGTCGCACCACCCAGTGCGGCTTTGATTTCATCGCTGCCGTAGGTAGCGTGAAGTTCCAGCGCGCATGGGAATGGCAGATTTAGCGCTGTGGCACCAATCCGCGATTCCTCATCCGACCACGCCAAGACTTCTTCAAGGTCATTTAGCACCGTTGGATTTTGGGCCGCTCGCTGAAACGATTCATCGAGGCTGGCCATTCCCAGTTTGCGCCCCGGTTGCCCCCAGATGCGGTAGTGCGCGACGAGGGCCGAGTCGCCGGCATCAGCGAGCGCCGCTGCTGCGTTCCCAGCCTTTAAGTGGGTGACAATTCTCCGTAACCGCGCAATTTCCCTTGGTCCGCTCGTTTGTGCGGCGCTGATCAGTGCATCCTGCAAACGATTGATATCCGGGTCGGTGGGCGGTGGAGTCAGGCGGGCACTGGCCTTCCATTGCGTCCAGGTGTTGCGTGACAGCAAGGCTTCCGGCTCGTAATCGTGGAAACGGACGAAGTTGCCAAACGTCAACGGTTGTCCGGCTTCATGTTCAAAGGATTCCAGCCGGTCCGGCACTTGGTCGGCCAGATTGCGCAGATTTTCGCGTATGTTGGCCAGCACATGCTCACGCGCCACACGATCGAGTTGGATGCTGCATCCGGCCGGCAGGTGCGGAAAATCCATTTCCACCTCGCGCTGGATGTTGAATCGCCGTTTGGGCAACAAAGCTTTGAGTTTGCGATCAATCCGGTAGGGGCGGTGCACCTGGCCGACAAAATCCAAGACGGTCAGGCAATCCTTGCCAGGCGAATGCCGCAAGCCGCGGCCCAACTGCTGAAGAAAAATCGTGAGGCTTTCGGTGGGCCGGAGAAAAAGCACCGTGTTCACCTCGGGCACGTCGAGACCTTCATTGAGCACATCGCGGGTAAATAATAGTGTCAGTCGCCCAGCGCGCAGGTCTTCGATGTGTTGCGCGCGCGCCTGATCCTCCGTGTCGCCGACTAGCACGGCAGACTTAATGCCACGCTGGTTGCATTCCGCCGCCATAAATTCGGCATGCTTCACGCTGACACAAAAGCCAAGTCCGCGCACCCGAGCCAGATCGGGTTCGTAACGGGAAAGCGCCTCCAGCACAGTCTCGACCCGTTGCTGGGCCTGCGGATTGGAACCGATGTAAACTTTCTCCAGCGCTTGCACGTCGTAGCGGCCATTTTTCCAAAAATTATCACCGGCGACCGACACCGGGTCCGCCACGGCGAAGTAGTGGAACGGGCAAAGTAATTTTTCCTCCAGTGCCTCGGGCAAGCGGATCTCGGCCGCGAAACGATTTCCGAAATCGGCCGCCACGCTCTCGCCGCCCATACGCTCCGGGGTGGCCGTCAGGCCCAACAGGATGCGCGGCTCAAATTTGTCGAAGATAGCGCGGTAGCTGGCCGCCGGCCCGTGGTGAACTTCGTCCACGACGATGAAGTCGTAAAATTCTGTGCCGACCTGCTCCCAAAGTTTTCGGGATTGGAGCATATCCACCGAACAGAACAGATGATCCAACCGCGAGGCCAAGTGTGGTCCGACCAACAGTTCACCAAAAGCGGGAAGGCGCAGAACGGCACGAAAGGTTCCGACGGCTTGCTCCAGAATCTCGCGCCGGTGGGCAACGAATAGCAATCTGGCCTGCCGCTGGTTTTTTTCAAAGAACCGTTTGAAATCGAAAGCGGCCACCACGGTCTTGCCGGTGCCGGTCGCGGCGACGACGAGATTGCGCCAATGGCCATGCACCAACCGCTCAGATTCAAGCGCATCGAGAATCCGTTCCTGAAAGGCGTGCGGGCGAATGTCGAAGAACACCGGCACACTGCTGGTCCGGCTTCGCGCGTGACTGATGGCATCCCGGAGGACTTGGGGTTCGTCTGGATTGAAAGGCAGAAATTCCCGGCTGTTCCAATACGTCTCGAACTCCGCCACGAATTTGTCAACGATGTGCGGCTGATCTTGCGCCGTTACCTTGAGGTTCCACTCCAAGCCGCTGGTCATCGCGGCCTGGGACATGTTGGCCGACCCAATATAAGCGGTGGAAAATCCGGTGTTGCGGTGAAAATAATACGCTTTTGCGTGCAAGCGCGTCCGGTCGGTGTCGTAGGAAACCCGCACCGTGGTGTTCACCTGGCGCGCGAGCCACTCAATCGCCTCCGCATCCGACGCGCCCATGTAGGACGTGGTGATGATGCGGATTTTGCCGCCGCGCTGGCTTAACTCTTCAAACCCGCGCATGAGCAACCGCAGGCCGGACCACTTGATAAATGAAATCAGCACATCCATCGAATCCGCTGACTGCATTTCCTGGAGCAATTCATGCACGAGCTGGGGGTCGCTCGGTGAACCGGTGAACAGGGTGCTTTTGGCCAGTGGCGTTTCGGGCCGTGGAACACCCGATGCGGCGTAATGCGGCGGCGTGATTTCCAGCAGCAGCGGCTTGGCCATGGATACCAGCCGGCGGGTGCTCAGAAACTCGGCGCTCGGGGTGCCGGCGATGCGATCCACGATTTCATTGCACAGGCGCAGGCGGGCGACAGGGTCGTTTTCAAGGGAAAGGGCCTTTTCGATGACACGGGCAAGAAACGCCGCATAGCGCGCCGGCTCTTCTTCCGGGTCAATCTTGGCGAACACCGAACGCAATTCCGGATGCTGCGCGAGGAGTGCTGACAGATCCTCGTCCAGAAGCGCCTCGTAAATGCCATGGGCCAGATTTGCCACGCCTGGTTTATGGCAGAAATCAGCGCCCGCGAAAAGAATTTGCGCAGAAAACTCGACTGAGTCGGTGGAAGGTGGGGCAATTCTGACCGGGGTGGAATACCGATCGATTTATTGATTACGGAAGCAATTGTTCTGGTGCCACTCCAAAAATTCCTTCGATGGGCGGTCGGCGGCGGATTGGGGCGTGATTTGCAGCGCCTTTCCCTCTAAAGCGTAATATTCACGACCGTTTGAAAATTCGTCGCGAATTCTGCGGCTGACGGCAACGTGATAATCGTTGGTGATGGTTATGTATCCACGATCAAAAAGTGTGTGCAGGTCAGACCGGAGAAAGATGCCGTTCGAGATCGAATGGGGACCATCGTCGGCATAGGGACGAATGTGTGCCGCTTCGAGGACAGGCAAAGTTTTCTCGCCAGTGACGGCGCAGCGACGTTGATAGCCTTCCATCACCACCACGCGAAAGCCACCCTGCCCCAATCGTGGCGCGAATAGTTGCGGGTTGCCGTATCGGTTGGATTGCTCTGGAATTGGCTGGTCTCTCAAACAATCACCGGCCATCGCCAATCTGGCATTTTCCCAAAGCTTGGCACCTTCACCATGGCTGGCATCGTAACTTTTGCCCGTGACGATGCTTCGACCCCAATCGGTCGGCGCGGGAAGATAATCCCCTTCCCGGAGGTAAAACGGCTGGGTTAACACGGTGCAGCCGATGACCGGATTGCGTTCGTTATCACCCCGGATGGAGCTGATTTTGCGCCGAAACGCATCGAGCGATTCCACGCCGTTGGCTTCCTTGAAGACCTCCCAGGCGAGATCCAGCGGGAGGGTGGTGTGGCGAACAAAATAGGCACCGCCGACAATCCGATTTTCAGGATAGCGGGATTTAAACAGGAAAAGCTCCCCGGGATTGATCGCGCCGAAATTATTACCACCGTGGGGACGCCAGAAATTCATTTCATCGGCATTACGCGCGCGAAGAAATCTGAACCAGTCACCATCCGTTATGCCGACATACAATTTCATTTTGGTGGCTCGACTGTGTGCAAAATAGGCAGTGGCTGAGCTTTCGGCAAAATATTATTTGTGCGATCGTTTGGCGGTCTTGTATTCGGTGTATTTCTTGGAACTGCCCCGCACCTTGTCCGCCGGATATTTGGCTTCATTATGCGCCATCTTCTCCGCAATCGCCTTGGCCAGGTCAATTCCCAGATTGTCGGCCAGCTCAATCAAGTAGACCGCCACATCCGCGATCTCATGGCTGATTTCCGTCTTCTTTTTGCGAGCGATGGTCAGACTCTCATCGGGCGTGCTCCACTGAAAATGTTCCAACAACTCATTGGCCTCGATGGAAATTGAACAGGCGAGATTTTTGGGGTTGTGGAACTGCATCCAGTCCCGCTCATCGCGGAACTTACGAATCCGGCGGCGAATTTGATCGAGTTCATTCATAGATTGGCATCAAGGTTTTTTGCCCTCGATGCGTTTGATTTCGCGGTCGAAGTCCGAGATGTATTCCGCATCCTGCCGTTTCCGGTAAATCTCGTATTCGCCCTCGGCTTTGAGTTTGGCCTCCAGCGCGCTCACCTTGCCTTTGTCCTGGAGTATCGGGTAGTCGGACAGCGTCAGGAAATCGTGCAGAAATTTCACCCAGTCCGTCATCTTGGTGACGATGCCGCGCTGGGCGCGATTCTCAGCGAGATCCAGATACGCGGACACGATGCGGTTCAACTCCTTGACGTGTGCCTCGCTCAAGTAATTCTTGGCCACCG